>DASTTS010000330.1:0-14642 GCA_035760085.1 Pyrinomonadaceae bacterium | reverse complement strand
TATGCCGGGTAGTGCATGCTCGTATTATTCGCTCACCTACGGCGACTTGTGTGAGTTTTAACTGTTTTCTCAGGCAAGTCGCCGCTCACTATTCAGACCAAGAAGAAGAACGAAGAATGCTATAGCTGAAAGAAGAAAACCAGAAAAATCAAGGCTCAGTAATTTAGCCCCAATGATGGTTAAAATGGCGGCCTGAACGGTGGTAACAAATGCCATGTCTTGACGACGCAAGGTTGAATTCAAGCGGTACTGCTGTAACCCAACATCATATTCAGCCTTGGCCTGTTCCCAAGATTTCGGATCATTTGTATTCATGCTTGCGGCACCCGCGCCTAAGCTTCACTCGCTGAAAGATCGACTTCCCGGCAGGGGGTGATCTGTCAGTCTGTCAGTGCGGGAATGGCTCGTGGCAGCAGGGCAGAATGCTCTCCTAACTGCGCGATTCTCTCTTCGATTTCCCCTCGCACCTGTTCGATGTCGATGTTCAATCTGTCGCGATAGATCGGACGGTGCGCCTTGAGGTAGAAGATCATACAAATAGTGTCGCCGTTCACTGCCTTTTGATAGAGCGAGTTTTCAACAACGTCAACCGCATTCTCCAGCGCCTCATCCCAGCGAGAGTCGAACTCTGGATCTTCCTTTCGCCAGCGATACGCTGTCCAACGAGAAATTCCGGCAGCCTTAGCAGCGTGCAATACTGTACTCTGCGCTTCTAGCGTCTCTATGAACTTCTTTTTTTGTCTGTCACGTTGTCACGCATCGGAGTCGAGCCTAGCGATGAAAGCTGCGCTATTCGCGTCTGGTGCATTGTCGTTGTTAGACGGATGCTTATGTGTCATGGGAGATGCATTCAACTATTTCCTTTACCCGCACCATCGTAATTCCATTCTGCTGCTCAACTGCTAAAGGATGTTCTGTTGGTTCAAGTTCGACCAATGGCCGCAACCCTACAGGGCGCGTATGGACATGAGTTTTAAGGTTCAATGTATCGGGGTAGCAAGGCAACGCTGTACTCAACCATCCGAAATAAGGCGGCTCGTTTTCACGACCGAAAGATTCCCACAACTCACTCATCCGCTCGAAATTCTTTCGGCTCAGCGAAACCCACACGCCCCATAAAAATGATTCGCTCCCATCAATGACAGGTATTTCAAGCGAACCGCGGACGAAATAATGCTCCTCATCAATAATGCACTGGTCGGAGCTAAGCAGGGCTCGCCGTTCACGCTCTTCAGGAGCAATCGCGTCGTACCAATACGGCGCGAGAGCCGCGAAGCTCATCGGCAATTCATTATGCCACTCACCACAAGATGAACATTTGAATCCGTTCATTGTCACGAAATCCGCCTAACGCCCTGCCTGGTCCCAGTGAATCTCTTTTTTCGAGTGTCACGTTTGTCACGCATGAGGGAGCATTGGTAGCTGCCTAAGATTTCTCTTGGACTCTGGCGGCTGTGTCAAGGTGCTTAGTTGTGGATTCGGTTATGCCTGGTGGAATTGAGGGACCTTGCGCGGAATCGGGCGACTCAAGTTCATGAGTCGATGAGACGCGCATAGTCTTTGCCGTCTCCAAGTCTAAGGAGAGGCTACGCTTGTAAACCATATAATCCCAGAGACTCCAAAGAAGCATAAAGCAGCCAAAAACGATTGGAAACCACGATCCGCCAAACCAAGAACCTCCGCCCCCCGTGATTAAACCTCTCACCCCAAGGAATAGAAACAGGCATCCGTTGACGGCGGAAAGGATACTGTCCCTACGGAGCCGCTCATTCTTGCGCTCTAAATATGCATCCATTTTACTTGCCAGAATCACAGGCAGGCGTCTCGACATCGCCTGTGAAATGACCTTCAGGTTCTCTCCGCAATCACGACAAAACTTCGTCTGATCGTTGTTTTGTATTCCGCACTTAGGACAATACATATACGTAATTCAGGCTGGCAGCATTAAACAGAAACTACGTTGCGGGCCGTTTACCTTGTTCCAACAGACGTGGCCAATCCTACGATAACTGTCAACCAACTAACGCGAAGCGCCCAACGGCAGACTGGAGCGAAGTCTATTTAGCTTTTCGCTTTGAGGCAAGGATTGTCGTTACTGATTGGAGCACGCGGATGCGCAAATGAGTCACCTACCTTTTTGTTTTTTTACTCTCGCATGTATGACGTGGCCTTGAAACTCTCTCAGCAAAAGCTCGAACTCCCGGCAAGGGGGGGTAATTGTAAGCCGCCGTTTCATGTGTGCCGATAGTGTGCCAACTCAAAAAAACAGCGTCATATTGTGAGATACAGAGGCACACATGAAACGACGAAAAGGCTAATAAATCAGCACGCAAACGAATTGAGAAGAACAGCGGAAAACAGCCTAGTTAAGACTCTGGATCTGGCTATCGGGGTTCGAGTCCCTGCCTCCCAGCCAACAATACGCCGACGTCTTCATCTACTCTAATCCAAAAAATTTGTATTCCGATAAGCGTCGCAGTAGTCTATCGCCGACTTGCTCAGTCCCCAGATTAACGGAGATCCTCATGAAACCCCTACGTGCTCTCTGGTTGCTAATTCTTGCCATTTCAGCAGCGCTCGTCGGTTGCTCTGCCAACTCGGAGCTGAAACAGAACTCCGACGATGTAGTCGCGATGAACAAGATCTATGAATCGAGTCCCTGGATTGTGAAAAACTCTAAACTCGACCTAAAGGCTCGCGAAGGCGGAGCAGTTGAAGTAAGTCTGGAAGCTATTGCTACTCGTCGCTCTGAGGCCAGAGGGCCAATCTGGCTTCCGTTAGCAATGGTGTCCGAGTTGCCTGACTATTTTGAGGGAACGGATCTCACTACTTCAAAACAAATTGAACTTGAGGCTTACCGTGTGCCTGACGGTCTGTGGGTGATAACTGGCGTTCTGCCTGAACCGGCTAACCCGATCGTTTCGTCTACTCCAGTTCCCGGTCCCGCAGCAACAACTCCGACGACAAGCCCTGAACCGGGACAACCTGCGGTGCAAACGAACCAACAGTTGAGCCAGGTCACCACCGATATAAAAGTTCGCATAACGATGGTGTCAGAGAAATTCGTTTCCGGATTTCCGATTTTGATCCCTCCGGGCGAGGGGAAGGGTGCCGTTGCTGCGACCGTTACCTTACCCGATAAGGCGAACTTTCTAACTCTCGATGTAACGAACGGCGACCGCTCAATCCAATCAACAATGACCGCCTTGCCTGTTTCAATGACAGGTAATGAACAGAAAGCGGCTATTCGCTTAATACCTGAGTCAGGCAAAGTGTGGAACTTCGCGAATGTCACTTACACCCTGAACACGTCCGGCACATGGCGGCGATGGTTTTTCCCATCGGCTGTTATGATTTTGCTCCTCGGGGCTACTTTGTGGTGGCAATTTGAACGCGTCGACGACTATCGCAAGTCGTTGTCGACGATACGGCGGGCGAAAGACGAATCACTAAGACAACTTCGCAAGAGTAAGCATGAACTCATGGCAACAATCCCCAGTCTAACCGGGGAAGGTGAAGAGGCTGGTCGGCAATTGCGTCACATTCTTTCTCGGGGGATCGATCTGCTACCGGATGACGGTTGGTTTGACGAAATAGGCATGTACGAATGGCACAAGAAAGTGACCAAACCGCTCTTTTCACTTTTGAATCTAGAGAGGAGTCAGGAATTGGCGTTGCGCTTACAAATTGACCGCATCACGCTGCAGCTCGAGAGCCTTGAAAAACTTAACACGAGCATAAGGCATTCATACGAGGACTGGGGGCGGGTTCGCCGGGTTCTATGGGGCATTTGCTTTCTCCTGATGTTGTCGATGATCTGGCTGCTGTCGGCTGTCGCTCGCGCTCAGCCTCATTCTCAGCCCAATGCTAGCAAACCCGCCGTTGCCCGACTGGCAACACTCGGAGAACTAAACGTCGAGATCGTTCCCCAAATTCCAACTTCTGACAATTACGACAAGGTCAACGTAAATCTTAGTTTCTTTCCCCTTTCAGAAATCGCCGACCAGCGAGCTTCAGAAGAGATCGGCATCGGAGTTTCCGATTACGCGAATCTTAGCATCGACCCGGTCCAACTGCCGCCGAACAGTCCGGCAACAGTAATACAAGAAACAGGAAAGCTCTTGAGACTCAGCGTCCCGGTAAGTGTCGCACCGGTCCTGCAACGCTGGAAGATACTAGCCGACTGGAAGCCAGTGGAATTCAGTGCAAATCCTGAATACCTTAACAGCCTGGAGCAAGCCAGCAAGGTTAATCTCACATATACGATAAAGGGTGCACAAGTTATCAGAGAGCGAGCCGGGGGAAGATTCTTCCATTGGTTTCCGTTTGAGACCGCGGAAGTCCAATTTCCTATTGATTTGCGTCAACCAGCCATACTCTCCAAAATCAACCTTCAGCCTCCGACATCGGAATATGTGGCCAATCCCGTTTTGGAGGGTCTTGCCAACCAGTTTGTCATGAGCGAAAACGGAAGGTCTTATCAAGCCAGCAGTAAGGATCAGCAAGGACGCGCGGCTATATGGGCCAATAAGCCTGTCGTTTTGAAAGCTTCCTTTCAGCGACCATGGTGGCAACGATATGGTCTGTTAGTGGGCCAGCTTATTATTGGAGCATTTGCTGCTGTTCTTACCGGCTGGTTGGCATTCAAGAAGGAAACGAATCCGAAGAGCAAGATCATTGCGGGATTCGGAATCGTAGCTTTGCCACTCGCGATCCGCATCGCGGCGATGGCTAAATACGAGAACCTGCCGACGATACTTCTCTTTCAAGGCATCACTCTTTTTGAAATATTCTTTCTAGCCAACATAGTACTTATGTTGATAATCAGTCTCGTCTCTTTCAAGAGATTCGGAGGAACCTGGTAGCAAAGATTCCATTTTTGCAGCTTCGGCATGAACCGCCGTCGTGTCGCGGAAAACTTTGATCATTTCCGCCAGATACCCTAAGATCCGGCCACAGTAACACTCAGCTCCCGGACCCAGAGCCTTTAGCTCTAACGACAAGCAGCTTTAAGCAATCTACCTACTGCTCTATCCACGAAACGGAGGAACACTGGAATGCTAAGAATGTTTGTGCTGAGTCTTCTCGTATTTGCGTCACTATTTAGCGGAGTCCCGGCGAAGCCGAAGCCGGCCCCTTTTTTCGTACCGATCCAGGTCTACGGTGCATGGCATTGTGGAAATGACTTTTGCACGTGGGCCAGCGTGCGCAACATGACGGATTTCGATACCCGCAACCGCTGGATGATCAATCGCGGCGACGGTTCACCGTCTGTGAACCTCGTCTCATTAAGCTTTGTGCACCCGTTGCGACTGCTGAACAAGACCAACGATGCGGGCACGTCGCTGGGTATTCCGATCGGCATGAATCAGGCGGTGGTTGATTACTTCAAGACGCGCGGAGTTCGCGTGATGTTGTCGATCGGCGGAATCACTTACACGGATGCGTGGAACCAGGCGCTCGCAACGAATCCCGTTCAACTCGGATTGAATGCAGCCGAGGCGGCGCAACGTTTGGGCGTCGGGATCGAAATCGACTATGAAGAAAACACGGATCCGAACCTCACCGGCTTGCAGGCGTTCATCAACGCTTACCGATCGGTCCTTCCGTACGATGCTTCGGGTAACAATCACGCCGCGCGATTGACGATCGATCTGGCTGCGGGTGATCGCTGGCTGATCGCGTTGACGCGCAAAGCAACTGCTGACTGGCTGAACACGACGACGCCCGTGCTCGACTACGCGAACGCGATGGTTCCCGGACGGCAGCCAAACTCTGCGGCAACAGCAACTGCTGATTGGCAGGAGCACGTCGACGGCAAACCACAGTTTGCGCCGCCGATCCTGCCGCTCGCACCAGCGAAGTTTACCGGTGCGCTGTATATCGTTACGGGTTCGAAGGCTGCGCCTGAGTGCACGAGCTTCAGCACTTCACTCATCAACTCAACCGGCACGTACGTGCAATCGGTCGCACCGAACGGTGCAGGGACGACGAGCGGAATGCTTGGTTACATGTTCTGGGCCGCGGAATGTCCGGCGACGCGACGCGTTTGTACGGTGCCGCCGAATTCGTGCGAAGGTGGTGTGGGAGTTGGGGCAGATACGTACAACATCCCGATACCGATGCCGCCGCTAAGGCAGAGCTAGGGAAACGCGGATTTACGCGGATGAACGCAAATCAGCGTTTGTCCGCGTGAATCCGCGTTTAAGTCTCGGCGAGGAATTCTTTGTCCCCGATTGGATAGTCAAACGTGAAGCGAGTGAAGTTGAACGTCCAGTCGAGCGAGATCGGGTTATTAAGTTTGAACACGGAGTATTGAATCGTGTACTTGTGTGGCAGCGTGAGTCCGCCCTCTGTCTTGAAGTCACGAAAATCTTCCACTAGCAGGTAGCGCAGCTCTCGCTGACTCGCAGACTCGCCCGGCGTCCCTCCCATCGGCGCAGCAATCACACGCTCATACTCCGTGCGCAGGTGTTGAAAGTTTTCAGCATCGATAAAGATCGTAATCTTCAAATCGCCACCATCACGTGGAGCATACTTGAGCTTGTGAGCCTGGCGCCCATCGATCTTCTCCATCCCACCGTATTGCAACTTTGGACCACGCGCCGCAAGGTCCAACAACGGCCAGGCCGACGAAAGCGTGCCCCCGATCAAACCTTCGCCAAACACCTTGTCGTGACTCAGGAAAAACTCGGACAGCGGAGACCGCACACCAGGACTGTATTGCTTCGCGTGCAGTTTGCGTCCATCGAAGCCAATCTTTTCGAACGGGTAACCCGGCGAAGAGAATTCAGCTTTCAGCAGCACCTTATCTTTCAGTGACGCCAAAAGCGCCGGACCATTGCTGGTGCCGCGACCGCCAGTCTTTAAAATCATTACAGACGTTCCGGCCACGATGCGGCTGCGATCCGATTTTCGCGCCTCAGCCTTACCGATTGCTTCGATGTGTTTCGTGACGAGTTCTTCCGGAGTGACTTTGTCGGCGACTGGCGTCGACGACCCCGAGATGTGTGTGAAAAAGAGTAAGGTCAGAAGTATTGCTACTGAAGGTCGATAATTCATGGTAGTAGTCGCAAATAGTCCACAGATTACACGGACGAATCTGTGTAATCTGTGGACCAGGAATGTACCCTTGGTTTAGAAGTTCAGCTTGATCGCGAACTGGAGAATACGCGGATCGTATGTCTCCGTGATCTGTCCAAAGGTAGAGCTGTTGATGTTTTGGTTCAACGCAGCGCTGCCGATGAAGAAGTTCGTATGGTTGAAAACATTGAACGCCTCCATACGGAACTCTAAGTTAACCGTTTCGGTGATTGGTGTGCGCTTGATGAATCCCATGTCGAGATTCCAAACGCCAGGACCGCTGACCGGAGTCAACTGCAAGTTGCCCGTGGTGCCGGGGTTCGGATTCGAGAAGAACCCATTTTGATTACGCAACGGCGAAGTGTCGTTACGCAATGCCTGAATCACCGCCGGATCGAACATCAGGGGCTGCCCGTTGTTTGGATCGAAGAATAAACCGGTGATGGCCTGCAAGTCTGAAACCGTCAGGCTCGTACTCGCCGTGTTGTTACCAGAACGGCCAGTACGGTTTAGCGTACCGCGCGCGGAGATGAACGAGATCGGACGCCCTGACTGCGCGACAAAGATGCCAGTCAGCTTCATGCCGCCGAATACTTTGCTCATCACGCCGCTGTTAGCCCATCGCTGACCAGGTCCAAACGGCAACTCATAGCCGGCATTCGCCTTGAAGATGTGTGTGATGTCGTTAACACCACGGCGCTTCTCAAGGACGTTGCCCTGGTTCAGATCAAGCAGACCTGAGAAGTTGGTTTGGCCACCTTCGAAGTCTGTGAACCCTTTGCTCCAGGTGTAGTTTGCCTGGAAGTCGAAGCCGTGCTTCAACCGCTGGCGAATTTCTGCCTGGAGTGCGTTGTAGGTCGAATACGAATTGTTACCAATGAAATCGGTAACAAACGCGTTTGAGTTAGGCAGGTAGGTGCTCAGCACCTGCGACGAGCCAAAATCGCCACCGCCAAAATCGGCAAAGAAGAATTCCTTGTTGGTGATAAAGAAGTCGAGCACGCGTGCCGGCTCACCTTGCCGCAGAGCTGTCAGGAACGTCGCCTGGTTCAGAGCAAAAGCACCGAAAGTCGGCAGCACCGTAAGAGGCTGACGATTCGGACACTGCGCGGGAGTTGGATTGACGCGTCCATTAGGACAGTTGAGCAAGTTGAAGCGCGCGCGCTGGAAGTCTTCGAAGAACCCGCCGGCGAAAATGCGAAACTGGTTGACGTCGATTCCACGCGTTAACTTCGTACCGTGATTGCCGACATAACGGACTTCCGCCACCATATCGCCGAACACTTCACGTTGAATGCCGAGGTTCCATTGCTGGACGTACGGCGTCTTCAGGTCGGGATCGATAGTAAAGATCGCGAACCCCGCGTCTGTGGTTGTAAAGATGTCGCGAGCCCGGAACGGGAACGTCAGCGTTGGAGGCGTGATTCCCGGGAAACCGGTACTGATCCTGGCGTTCAGGTCATCCAACGTCACTGTGCGCGAGAAACCACCGCGGTTCGCAGCGTTATCGATCGTCGTGATGTTGTTGTCGATGACATACGAAATACCATAACCACCTCGGACCGATGTCTTGCCTTCACCGAACGGATCCCACGCAAAGCTGAAGCTTGGCGCGAAGTTATTCCAGTCGTCCTTGTAAAGCTGACGTCCGCCACCTGAAACAGGCTCGATCAAAGGATTGCCCAACAGCGACTCGAGGCCACCTTGCGGAAGAACCAGCAGCCCGTTCTCCTCTTTGGGCACCGAGACGTATTCCCAACGCAGGCCGAGGTTGATTGTCAGGTTGGGTCGTACGCGCCAGGTGTCGCCCACGTACGGTCCGATATTCCAGTAGCGATAGTTCTGGAGACTGGTCTGTCCACGGAGTAATCCCGAGGTCGAACTTGCGGAGTTGAATGTCTCCGCAACAGTTGCGATCGAGCCGCTCAGAGTCGCCAGAATGCTGGTCGCGTTGTTGAAATCGGTGGTGCCGATGCCTCCTGGAAACAGCGATGTCGACAAAGGATTGACAGTGCCGATATCGTTGAATCCGAGGGTTGCGAGCGGAATAGTGCCGCCGGCATTGAATGGATCGAGTTTCACCAGCCGGTAGTTGCCGCCGAAGCGGATAAAGTGATCGCCCCACGACTTGCCCGCGTTGTCGATAAGTTCCCACGTGTCGACGTTGCGACCCTGCTCGAGGAAGTTCTGTTCAGGGTTGCTGAGAATCCCGGGAAACGCTACGCGGAAACCGCGGTCATGTGTAACGTCTGAAAAGAAACTCGACTTCTGGAAAAAGAAACCACCGCGAAGTTCGTTGTTGAAGGACGCAGTCGGTGTCCAGTTCCAGGCCGTGGCGAGACGTGTACGCGTCGGGCTTTGACCGCCACCCGGTAATCCCGGAAACGGCTCGCCGATGTCGTTGAACGTGTCGTTCGGAAAAACCAGAACGTCGCGGCTGAACGACGTGTCGAAGTGGTTCTTTTCGTTGGCATCGACGTCGACGCGGAATCCCCACAGATCGTCGTCGCTGCCCGAAGGACTATTGAAACGGAAGCGCGCGAAGTTGCGCTGGTCACCGCCGGTTAAGTCGTTCGGCAGGGGCGTCAAACCGATCAGTTGGGCCGCCAACGGGTCGGCTGAGAGTCCACTGATATTAAACAAATTCACCGTGCGAAGTTGTCCGGGTGTAATACCTGCCGGACAATTAGTCGTACAAGTAACGCGATAGGTAAACAAACCATTGCGGGCTCCCGACGCTAACACATTGCGATCGATCTGAGCATCGGTGCGCTCGCGCGTGCCCTCGTAATAACCATAAAAGAACAACTTGTCTTTGCCGAAAGTCGCCGGACCACCCTCACCGAAGCGAGGCAGGAGGAAGGGGCCGCCGAGCGAGAATCCAAACTGGTTACGAATGAGTTTCGGTTTCGCCAGGCCATCCCTGTTATTAAAGAAAGTGTTCGCATCGAAGGCATCGTTGCGATGGTAATCCCACAGTTGCCCGTGGTAGTTGCTGCCACCACGCGGCGTGACCAGCTTCACCTGTGCAACGCCGAGACCATCTGCCGGTCCGGAGTTCTGGGTCACGAGTGTGAATTCAGCCACGCCCGGAACGCTCGGAGCGGCGGCGCCGAAGAGAGCGTCTGTGCGAATGAAGTTGTCGTTGATGTTGATGCCGTCCCACGTCAGGTTCGAGAAAGTACCGCGCAAGCCGTTAATGGTGGCGGTTCGGTTGCTTGCGCCCGCGGCAACACCCGCCTGAAGTCCGGCGAGGTCGAGCGGATTACGACCATTCAACGGCAGGTCGTTGATCTGTTGCGTTTGCACTGTCGTCGACAACTCTGCGTTCGTGGTGTTTATAGGAGCTGTGACATCAGAGGCGGAAACTGTAACTACTTCTTCGAAGCCTCCCGGTGTGAGCTCGACGTTAATCGTAAACGGGACGCCCACGTCGACTTTGATATCCTGGACTTCCTTCTTACTAAAACCCGTATGTTCAGTGATGAGTCTGTAAACGCCGGGCCTAATGTTGGCAAAGATAAAGTTGCCGTCGTTACTACTCGTCGTCGTGACTTCTGAGTTCGTCGCTGTGTCGATGAGACGTAGAGTCGCACCGGAAACAATCGCGCCGGCGGTGTCTTTGACCACGCCATTGACCTCAGAACTCGCGCTTTGCGCGAAAGCAACTCCACTCAACGCCACTACCAGCAGTGCGAGTTGCAAAACGCGTAAAGCAAGATTCGATGAAATCGTCATTGCATTACCTCCATGAAAACGTGCCGCTCGACTCCGAGAACCGTGCGGTCGTTAGGTCGAAAGAACGTTGGGAAGCCAGCGACCGGAAGACAGTCTTATCCCTTAAAGTGAGGACGAGCGCCTTACCACGATCTATTTTTTTGGATTAACTCGCTGACTTCTTTTTCGCGTGCTCAGCACGCGCGCATAGAGAGGTGCAAAGACCGTGCCGATCCGAAATCGTGTGAACGTCTCTAAAAATTTTAGTGATCGATGGTGAGATGTTGAGAAATTCGGATCGTTTACAAGTAGATGAATTTTTTAGCAAGTCATGCTGCATTGAAGAGCGAATACGTGCGCGTGCGAATGTACGAAACTTCGAATGGTTGTTGTAAATGTTTATGTAAATCTTTTCGAAAGAGTGTAGAAAAGTTGCGCTCAGTTGAGCGATAACATGATGGGTCATGTCAATCTTGAAAATCTTGTAAATCCTGTTGGTGTCTTAAATTGATCGGTTTCTCTCTGCGGTTCTCGGCGTATCTCTGCGCTCTCTGCGTTTGAGTTTGCCGTCTTAACGCAGAGAGCACTGAGATACGCCGAGGACGCAAAGAAAATCGCTCAATTTAAGACACCACTTAAATCCTGTCTAAGTTGCGAATTCACCAACTCACGATCTACTATCAGCGTTCGGACCTGTCTTAGGGCGCCCAACTCCCGAAACTTCGTGGCGTTAAATTAAAACTGGTTATGAACACAAAGATTTTCCCCCTCGTCATCCTTCTGTGCGCGGTTTGGTGTGCAAACGCGCAGGATCCGAAGCCCACACCGGCTTCACCGCAGGCCTCCGGAGGCGGAGCCGCAGTGACCGAGCCGACGTTCCGTCTCGTTCGTTCGGTAGCTGGTACAAAGATCCTTCAGGACAGCGGCCGTCTCGTTATCGAAGATCCGCGCACGGTTTTTTACGCGCCCGCCGATAAAGAGATCATCGTCTACTTCACGTGGGAAGGCCCGCCCGGTCAACACCACTTCGAAGGTATGTGGAAGAACCCGTCATCGCGCGTGACGATGACTTCCGAGTTTGACTACAAGACGGCGGAACGACGCTTCGGAGGCTACTTCAAAATGTTGCCCGGCGACGCTCCCGCTGCCGGTATCTGGACCCTGGAAGCTCGCATCGACGGCGAGTCTGCCGGCTCGCACCAGTTCGAGATCGCTGTAGCCCCACGACCTGAGAACGTTGGTAATGCGAAGTCTGTGCGACGCGCTTTAGGCCCGTCCGAGATCTACAATCGCGCCGCGGCCGCAAGTGTTCTCATCGAGAACATCAACGCGAAAGGCGCGCGCAGGAACGTCGGCACTGGATTCTTTATCGGACCAGGCCGGTTGTTAACTGCGTTTCAAGTTATCGACGCTGCTGCGAAAGTCCGTGTGGCTGGTCCGCAAGGCCGGATGATCGAAGTAACTGACGTGGTCGCGTTCAATCGTCGTCAGGACTGGATCATTTTGAAAGTCCCGCTCGACAACATGCCGGCGCTTGAGCGCGATACTTCCGACACACCAGGCGTTGGTGAACGCGTTTACTTCCTCGACGTCCCCGCCGAAGGCAATCGCGTACTCGTCGAGACTTCACTGATCGGAAAACAGAATCTAGGCCCGGCCGGTGATCGCATCAACATTGCCGACACGACAAACCGTCGTGCAGTTGGTTCGCCATTACTCAACGAGTATGGCGAAGTGGTGGGCCTGGTCGGCGGCAATCTGGTGCCCGGCGCAGCGTTTCTGGAAGATCTCGCTTTCGGTGCGCGCAGTAACTCGCTCGGCATGACATCGCGTGGCACCCTCGGCGTTCCGATCTCTTTAGTTAACGACTCAACCACTGCGTCAACCACGATCGATGGTCTGTTGAGAGACGGACAATTTATGCCGGCGCTCGTAAGTACGCAGAGCGTTCTGAGTGGAGTGCTGGCGCGAACAGTAAACAAGAAAGCAGAACCACCAAACCCGATTGACGAGAAGATCGAGTTCTCACGTTCAAACCCGCAGGGCGTGCTTTTCCTGACGTGGCTTCCGAAAGAAAAACGTAAAGGATATCCATCGCTACGTATTTACGATCTCGACAACAAACTCATCGGCGAGATGCTCAACAAGAAGAAGATCACTGTTGATCCAAACAAGCTCTCCTACTCACTGTGGGAGTTGAATCTCGCGCAGTTGCCACCGGGCATTTATCGAATCGACGTTTTGCTTGATGGTGATTTTGTGTATCGCACGTTTTTCCGGATGGTAGAATAAGCGGCTCGCAGCCTGCCCAGACTCACATTTGATTGGAGATTTGTCATGAGCCAAACCAGAGTTTTTCAATGTCCCTCCTGCAAGGAATACATCGCGAGCGATGCAAAGGCTTGTCGCTTTTGTTCGACGCCGATTGACGCCCAGACAGCGCAAGCGGCCGCCGATGCACAGGCAGTCGAAAACAGGCAATATCGTCGCAAACAATACGCGCGTCACATGATGACGGGCGGCGGGTTGGCCGCGCTCGGTCTCGTCATCACGATTGGCTCGTACATTGCGGCCGCGTCCGGCGAAGGCGGCGGAAGCTATATGGTGATGTATGGCCTGGTGTTCGTCGGCGGAGCTGATTTTCTCTACGGCCTGGTCGGCTGGTTAAGCGAGCTCAAAAAAGATGACGCCTGAGTTAGTCGAGGACGCCAAAAAGAAAGCCGCTACGACTTACAACGCAGCCTCTGACTTCTACGATCATCCGGCAAACACTTTCTGGAGTCGTTATGGACGGCAGACAGTCGCACGGCTTCGACTCGCGCCCGGCGAACGCGTGCTCGATGTTTGTTGTGGCAGTGGAGCGTCGGCGATTCCGGCGGCGGAGGTTGTTGGTCCAACTGGATCAGTCATTGGCGTTGATCTCGCCGGGAACCTGCTGGCACTTGCACGCAGTAAAGCAGAACAACACGGTCTGACGAATATCGAGTTTCGCTCGGGCGACATGACGCAGTTGCCGTTTGCGGAAGGCAGCTTCGATGTGGTCGTATGCGTCTTTGGGATCTTTTTTGTCCCTGACATGGAGAGTGCGTTGCGAGAGCTCAAGCGCGTGTTGCGCACCGGCGGCAAACTCGCGATCACGACGTGGGGACCGCGGTTCTTCGAGCCTGCGAGCACAGCGTTCTGGGAGTCTGTGCGCAGCGTGAGACCGGATCTTTATAAAGGCTTCAACCCCTGGGACCGGATTTCTGACGTTGACGCTGTCCGTTCGCTGTTGATGTCTGCCGGATTGGAAAACGTCGAAGCAGTCGCAGAATCAGGATCGCAGGCGGTGAACTCACCCGAGGACTGGTGGGCGATGATCATGGGTTCCGGCTACCGCGGCACCGTCGCGCAATTAGATCCTCGGGATCAGGAACGCGTCCGCAATGAAAACCTCGATTTCATCCGCCGCACATCCCTCCGCGCGCTCGAATCCAACGTCGTCTACGCCACCGGCGCGAACCCTCGCAGCTAGTGTTTCGCCACGTCAGGTCGGTTTGCGCAAATACTTTGCAACAGCTCGTCACGCAACAAACGCTGGTCAGCTCGAATAATCATCTCTCCGACAGCTACACCGACGGGCATGCCGGGTAAATCATTGTCCAGTGACGAATCAAAAGTGTCGATCCACACCTCGCGCACGTCTGTCATCGAAAACCGTTTTTTCAAGAGCAGCCGCAAATCCCTGTTGCGAAGTGTCGCCAACTTGGCCTCGCAATCTGGACCAGCACGCAGCCGTCGCGGAGGTTGTTCCGGTCCAAACCCTTCAAGGCCAAAGAACTTTCTTAGTTGAGAAATCCCTT
>DASTTS010000329.1:0-17609 GCA_035760085.1 Pyrinomonadaceae bacterium | reverse complement strand
CTACAGTTGTATTCCGAGGCCGCCAGGTACCAAAACAGTTCGAGGCAAGTGTTGTATTCCGAGTCCGCCAGGTTCCAAAAACAGTTCGAGGCAAGTGTTGTATTCCGAGGCCGCACATTACCAGAACCTTTCGGCGGCTCGTGCGTATCGCTCATAAAGTTAAAGCCCGGCCAGTTCTTAACTAAGGTGAACTACGTATGAAGTATGCGAAGCTGATCTTCAAGAATATTCTGCGGAACAAACTCCGCACGCTGCTGACGATCTCGAGTCTGGTGGTCTCGGTGTTCCTGATCATCAGCCTGGCGACCATCTTGACGGAGTTTGACCGCGGCACGAATGAAACGAGCCCGTTGCGACTCGTGTCACGCCATGCGGTCTCGCTCGGCTTCGTCATTCCGATGGCCCATCTTCAGAAGATGAAGACCGTTCCCGGCGTGAAGGAAGTGATGCCGTTCAGTTGGTTTGGCGGGATCTACAAAGACGAGCGAAACTTTTTCCCAAACTTCGCCGTGGATGCGCGCAAGCTGCGCGAGGTACTTCCTGAAGTGAAGATGTCAGATGCGGACTGGCAAGCCTTCATCAACGATCGACAAGGCGCCATTGTCGGCGCGAAGCTCGTCATGCTGCATGGTTTCACTCCCGGACAACGCGTCACGTTGAAGAGCCCGATCTACAACCAGAGTGTCGAGTTCATCATTCGCGGTGTCTACACCGGCAGCGACGAGAAGACGCTCTATTTCCATCACGACTATGTCAACGAATTGCTGCCCGAATGGGCCAAGGACCAGGTCAGCACGTTCAGCATTCTCGCCAACACGCCGGAAGACGTACCAAAAGTCGGCCAGGCGATCGACTCGATCTTCACCAACACTGACGCGCCGACGAAGACTGAGAGCGAACGCGAGTTTGCCTTGAGCTTTCAGACAATGATGGGCGGCGTCAAACAGTTTCTTTACGGCATCATGGCGGCGATCACGTTTTCACTCCTGCTCGTAATGGGCAACACGATGGCGATGACCGTGCGCGAGCGCACGAAAGAAGTCGGCACATTGAAGGCGATCGGTTTTCAGCGGAGCACGATCGCAGCGTTATTCCTGGGCGAGGCGTTGACCGTCGCGTGCATCGGCGCACTCATCGGAATCGGCGCCGCGGCTTTGATCTTCCGCTCGATCGATCTGAGTCTCTACATTCCGAACTTCATCGCGTTCGTTCCGACGAAGGAAACGTTAATCGGAGCATTTGTGTTGTCGTTGCTGGTCGGATTGATCAGCGTGACGTACTCGGCTTATCGAGTCTCGGGTTTGACGATCGCCCAGGCATTGCGGAGCACTGAATAAGATGGCACTACCGCTCAAGTACAACATCCGAAACATCGTCGTCAGAAAAGGCAGCACGCTCGCGACTGCGTTCACGATCGGTTTGGTGGTTGCCGTGTTCCTGATGGTGATGGCGCTCGCGCGCGGTATCGATCTAACGCTCTCGAGCAGTGGCGAGCCACTGAATCTCATCGTCCTGCGTGAGGGCAGCACGGCCGAGTTGAACAGCTCCGTTACGCGCGAGAACTTCAACGATCTGATGTATCTCGACGGTGTCGAGCGCGAAGCCGATAAGCCACTCGCCGCGGGCGAGCTTGTCACGTTGATCTATAAAGCTCGCAAAGGCATGAGCCAGGGCTCGAACGTGACGGTGCGCGGTGTTGGTCCAATGTCGTTCAAGTTGCACTCCGGATTTCAAACAGTTGCGGGCAGGCTCTTTCAACCCGGATTGACGGAAGCAGTTGTCTCTAAGCGCATTGCGGAAAGATTTCAGGGACTCGACGTTGGCGATCGCTTCAGAATTCAAACGACGGATTACACAGTCGTGGGTTTGTTCGACTCGGCAGGCAAGGCTTTCGAATCGGAGATCTGGATTGATATCAACTCACTCGCGAGTACTACGAAGCGCGAGAACTACTCGTCGGTGTTGCTGCGTGCGAAGGATGCGAATGCTTTGTCTGCGCTGACCAAGCGGATCACCGACGATCCGAAACTGCATCTGAAAGCGTTGTCAGAACGCACTTTCTATGAGGATCAGCAGGGCACTGCTTCAACGGGGCTGAAGTACCTGGCGGGATTTATCTCGTTCATCATGGCTGTCGGCGCGGGTTTCGCGGGGATGAACACGATGTATGCGGCGGTGGCGCGACGCACGAAAGAAATCGGAACGCTGCGTGTGCTCGGGTTTAGCCGGACCAGTATTTTGATCGCGTTTCTGTTGGAGTCCGTGGCGATTGCGTTGATTGGTGCTGCGATTGGCATTGTGTTGGCGTTGCCGCTGAATTTCATGTCGACAGGTACGTCGAATTGGGTGACGTTTAGCGAGATCGCGTTCAACTTCCGCGTGACGTTTGACTTGATGTTGTTTGCGTTGGCCTTTGGCGGCGTGATCGGGTTAGTAGGGTCGCTGTTGCCGTCGATACGGGCTTCACGTTTCAAGATCGTTGATGCGCTGAGAGCAAGTTAAGACAGGATTTACAAGATGTTTCAAGATTTACTTGTTAATCCTGAAAAATCTTGTAAATCCTGTCAAAGGTTTTATGGTAACCGACACGAAATCGGGTGACGATCTAAACAAGCGTCTGCGGAGCTTGAAGATCGATCGTGGGCCGGCGCCGTCGCCCGCCGCAAACAATCGCACGCCCAGGCTTTTGCTGCTCGGCATCGCGGTGGTGCTGGCGCTCGTCGCATTCGGTTACATCTTTTTCTTTTCAGGCACGAAGACGATCTCGGTTGCTTCCGTTCGCGTCGAAGATGGCGGCACATCGGCAGGCGAGAGTGTTTTGACTGCGTCTGGTTATGTTGTCGCCCATCACAAGATCGCTGTCGGCGCGAAGGTGATGGGACGCGTCGCCTGGATCGGCGTCGAGAAGGGCGACAGTGTTCAGGAAGGACAAGTGCTCGTCCGTCTCGAAGACAGCGAGTTTCGCGCGCAAGTCAATCAAGCACAAGCGAATCTCGCCGCGGCACAAGCGCGACTCGATCGCCTGCGCACCGGCTCGCGTCCTGAAGAGAAGTTGAAAGATAAAGCCGCCGTCCTGCAAGCCGAAGCAAACTTGAAAAACGCGGAGGCTGAGTACCAGCGTACCGAATCACTCTATCGCTCGGGCGTCTCTTCAAAAGCTGAATACGATCGCGCACTCGCGAACCGCGACAGCGCCGCCGCGTTGCTTCAGGCAGCGCGCCAGTCGAGTGCGATGACTGATATTGGCCCACGCAAGGAAGAGATTCGCGCCGCCGAAGCAGAAGTGCAGCAAATGCGCGCGGCGCTCGACTACGCGAACACGCAACTCGCCGCCACCGAGATCAAAGCGCCTGTTACCGGAACAGTCTTACAGCGAATCGTCGAGCGTGGTGAGATGGTGAGTCCATCTGCCTTCGGCGGCTCGGGCGCACGCACTTCGGTTGTCGATCTCGCTGATCTAACTGACTTACAAGTCGAGCTCGACATCAGCCAAACTGATTTTGCGCGCTTGAAGCCGCAACAGCGGGCCGAGATCGTTCCCGAAGCATTTCCGAATCTTCGCTTCACGGGTTTCATCGAAGAGATCGCGCCCGAGGCAAACCGCGCGAAGTCGACGGTGCAGGTCAAAGTCAAAGTCGAGAATCCGAACGAGCAATTGCGACCGGAGATGAATGCGCGCGTCAACTTCCTATCTGACAAAGTCTCGACGACCGGGAACAAATCGATCGCGCGCGTGCTCGTTCCGAAAACGGCGGTCGTCAAAAAAGACAACAGCTCGTTTGTGTTCGTCGTAAAGGGTAACAAGGTTGAGCAACGAACGATCCGCACGGGCGAAGAGTCTGGCGATGCTTTCGTGGTGCTTGATGGATTGAGTGGCAACGAATCTGTTGCGGTGGTTGGCGTCGATAAGCTAAGCGACGGCGATCGTGTCAAAGTTCAATAGTCCGAGGATGAAATCATGTCTGATGTGATAGTGCGAGTGCGCAACGTGAGTAAGCGTTTCAATCGCGACGGCTTTGAAGTCGTGGCTTTGGACAACGTCGATCTCGAGTTGCACGAAGGAGACTTCCTGGCGTTGATGGGGCCGAGCGGCTCCGGCAAGTCGACCCTGTTGAATCTCCTCGCGGGAATCGATCGTCCGACGCAAGGCGATGTAGAAGTCATGGGAACGCAATTGACGCGCATGAGCGAGAGTCAGCTTGCAGTCTGGCGTAACGCGCATATCGGCTACATCTTTCAGACTTTCAACCTCGTGCCCGTGTTGACTGCGTTCGAGAATGTCGAGCTGCCTTTGCTGTTGACCAAGCTATCGAAGGCGGACAGACGCAAGAACGTGGAGACCGCGCTCGACCTCGTCGGCCTGAGCGACCGCATGCATCATCAGCCAAAACAGCTCTCCGGCGGACAGGAGCAGCGCGTCGCAATCGCGCGCGCGATCGTCACTGATCCGGATCTGATTCTGGCAGACGAACCCACCGGCAACCTCGACGCACGCTCTGGTGAAGAGATCCTGCAAATCCTCTCCACCCTGAATCACGAGCTGAAAAAGACGATCATGCTGGTGACACACGACCCACACGCCGCCAGCTTCGCCTCAGAGCAATTGCACCTCGAAAAGGGAGTGCTGACTGAACTTCCCGCGGCCACTGTATCTTTGACCCGTTAACATGGAACAAGTCAGGAAGGGTGGCTTGCCCCCGCTGCTACCTGGATTGGGCGAGCGGGGGCAAGCCCCTCTTCCTGACTTGCCCTTTCCTGACTTGTTCTTGATTCAAAGGTGCTCGCTGGCGAGCAGTTGTGTCTGAGCGCCCACCTCTAAAGTCGTAATTCACTCAGTTTTCCAGTAATTTTTCCCGGCACATTGCTTGCGACTGGAACTTACATCCAGAAGTTTGCGCGCCTACCAGGAGTCCGGTTATGAGATGGAAACACTGGTTGATTATCGCTCTCGTGCTGCTTTTAACGACGCCTGCTGAGACATTCGGGCAGTCCCCCAAAGCCCAAACACGTTCCGCTCGCATCCTGACGAATCGTGACGTCTTGTTGATGGTTCACAAAGGAATGAACTCCGACCTCATCATTGCGACGGTTCTCACGTCGGCATGTAACTTCGATGTCTTTCCCCCGGTGCTTGACGATATGAAGCGACGCGGTGTGCCGGAGAATGTTTTACAAGTAATGTCGGTGGTTCCGAACGGGCCACCAAACCTTCCCGAAACCGCCGAGCCGAATTCGTCGTCGCTGATCAAGGCAGTAAAACTGCCAAAAGGCACGGCGGTGGTGGTTGAAACGCTTTATCCCGTTTCGTCCGCAGACTTCAAGATCAACAACACGATCGCATTCGCAGTTGCAAAGCCTGTTTTCGTTAACGACGCCCTCGTCATTCCGCGCGGTACGATCGCGCGTGCGAAAATCGTGCGTGTGAGAAAGGCCGGATTCATGGGTCGCGGCGGCGCGCTGACTTTCGAGATGGAACACATCATCGCGATGGACGGTACGAAGATCCCGGTGCAACTAACCGCGGCCGCAGAAGGTGACAATCGGACCGGCGTGCTTGCGGTGGGCGCTGCGTCGACGGCGGCACTGATCTTTCCGTACACTGCTCCGGTCGCGATCGTGTGGGGCTTAAAAAAAGGCGACGACGCGGTCGTGCGAGGCAGTAAACAGTTTGCCGCAGTGATAAAGAATGAAGTTGAGGTCGCCGGCCTCGTGCCTGAAAAGGATCGGGTGATCTATCATTACGCCGAATCACTGAAGGCGAAGGCGAACAGCGCTTCGACGCCGACAAACTTTCCGCGTTTGAGTATACGCAACTAGCTTTAAGACACCAGCTCAATTAAAACCGTCATAGGAGCACTCCCGACCGATGCGATTCGACTGGATGACCATAGTAGCCGTTATTGTAATCGTAGTCGCAATTGGCTACCTGATATTGAAGCGCCGCAGTAAGGCTTAGCGCGCGACCAAACAAAACAATCTTTCCTGAGGATTTCTCACGCAAAGGCGCAAAGGCGCAAAGCGCTCCCGCGTTCCTAAGGAATCTCTTTGCGCCTTTGCGCCTTGCGTGAGAAACAAGTCAGCAATAATTGGCTTTAGCTGCGTCGTTCTGCTGGCAGCGACCTATGCCCACATAAAGATCGCTGGAAACCCGGACTTCACCGGATCACTGGCAATCCTCGACCGTGTGTTTGATTTTAGTCTCGCCGGCGCTCTGGTCGTGCTGACGTTTTGTATTGGCGCGCGGCTCAGTAGATTTCTTCGATTAACTTTTGTGGGCGTCGCTGAGGAGCTTTCGTTCTCAATCATGTTGGGAACAGGCGCACTTGGACTCTCGATCTTAGCACTCGGATTACCTGGACTTCTCAAACCCTTACCGGTTGGCCTCTTCATCCTGTTGCTTTTCATAACGCTCAGATCAGAGCTGACAAGGTTTATCGAACTAATCAGAAAAGCTCTAGTTGCCGCGACGAGCACTCGTGAACGCACGATATTGTCGGGGTTTTACTCAATCATAATACTGGTATTCATCATCAGAGCCAGTAGCCCGCCCTGGGCCGTCGACGACGTCATCTACCACTTACCCGCTACAAAATCGTTTGTCGAACAAGGACGAATCTACCCGCTTTATCATCTGCCGCTCGGCAACATGCCGTTTCTGATTCACATGATCTACGCTGTTTGCCTGCTCGCACACAGCGACATCGCGGCAAAATTTTTCAGCCTGTTACTCACGATTGTGACGTCGGTAGCGCTTTACGGATTCTCCGTCAGGTTTTTGAGCCGTAACGTCGGAATCGTCGCCATGTTTGGGTTTCTCAGCGCCTGCATGGTGGTCGAGGTAGGTGTGTCGACACGTATCGACGTGTCGCTCGCGGGAATGCTCTTCCTCGCTACTTACGCGATGATTCTTTATCTCGATACGCGCGAGCTGAAGTGGCTCGTTATGTCAGCAATACTGAGCGGCTTCAGCCTGGGAATAAAGCTGAATGCAGTATTGTGGCTTAGTTGTTTGGGGGCGATGTTTCTGTTCGAATCGATCGTGCGGTTGCGAGTAGGTGCGCCACGTTTGGTGAAGACCGCGGTTCTCTATGCATTCATAACGCTGGCGGTGAGCTCACCGTGGCTGATCAAAAACGCGATCTGGTTTCACAATCCGGTTTATCCATTCATCACCGGAGAACTTGCGGACTTCGACAATGGACCACGTTATTTTAACCGCGATGACGATCTCAAGCTCGACGCTCACTTTGATGCTGCTCGCCAGGCAAGCCCCGGCGAATTTCAAACCCTAAAGGCAAAATTCGATCGAGCGGTTGAAGCCTCGAAACACGAATCGCAGCGACATCCAATGCGCGTTTGGGAGTACTACACCAATCCTCACAAGTACTTCATGGGCGATTACCATCATTACCCGAGTTACTTGTTCCTGGTCCTGCCGTTGTTTGTGATCGTACCGCGGACACGCTGGATGACGGCGCTATTGTTATGCAGCGTCGCCTTCTTTCTCGTGCTGTCGTCAACCTCGTGGATTGCCCGGTTTCTGCTTACGATCTATCCGCCGTTGACACTCGTTTCAGCCTACACGCTCGTTGAGTTCGGTAAACGGTTTTTTAACCGGTGGGCGGAGGTAATGTGCTTTTTAGTGGTTGCGTTGTGTCTTTTGTTTCAGTTGTACGTTAGCGGACTTTTCATATCCAGGCTGGACCATGTCGGATTTCTGTCTGGAGAAACGTCACGGTCGCAGTTCTTATCATCGGTTTTTTATTCACCACCGGTGGATTTCATTAATCGAATCGTGCCGCAGAACGGTGGCGTTTTCTCGCTGGGCGGCGAGATGTGTTACCACATGCGACGGCGCTATATTTCCGACGGCAGTTGGGATGGAACGGAGTGGCGCCGGCTTCTCGTGCGCAACGCGACGCTCGATGACGTGCACAGGGATCTAAAGAGCCAGGGTATTACGCATGTGCTCTTCGCCAATTTTTATTTCGAGTTGATTGCGAAAACGGGCTGGCCGAAACCCGGCGGATCCAGGTTTCTGGCGACCGGAAAGTTCACAGATCCGGCTCGAATTCTCGAATTTGGGCCCGATTATACGTCTTTTAGGAATTGGGTTACGTTTGACCAGTACCGGCGTAATTATCTGGAGCTTTTATATAAGGACGTGAACGGGTACGAGGTTTACAGGCTGAAATGATTTCTCCCGCAAAGGCGCAAAGGCGCAAAGAAAACCTTTTGGAAACGCGGCAGCGCTTTGCGCCTTTGCGCCTTGGCGTGAGAAATATTTCTTTCTTCGGCGTTGCCTTGCTGGCGGTCACTTATGCTCATCTTCACGTCGCCGGTTCTGAAACGTACGCCGGATTACTGGCTCCTCTCGATCGGCTTTTTGATTTAACTCTCGCCGTAACCATCAGCTTCATGCTGGCGTCGTTAGGTCTCGCTTTAGCACGACTCTTGAAGCTATCGTGGTCCAACACTGCCGAGACGATTTCGATCTCACTCTTCCTCGGCACCGGAGTCTTCGGTCTCGCAGTGCTCGGCCTGGGCTTGCTCGGATTGCTCAAGCCCGTTCCCGTCCTGATACTTTGCGCACTCTCGATCATCATCTCGCGCGCCGAGATGCGACGGTTAATTGATTTAGTTCGCGGCGCCACAACGACATTTGTTTCCGAACCCGACTTGAAACTTACGACTCTTGTGTTCCTATGCGTGATGGCGCTCTTGTTGATCCGTGCCGCAACGCCACCTCACGTTTTCGACGAAGTGATCTATCACTTGCCAGTCACGCGTGATTTCGTAAATCAGGCTCGCGTCTTTCCAAGCTTCAACAACTCGATGGGCAACCAGCCGTTCCTGATTCACATGATCTACGCAGTGTGCCTGCTGGCTGGTTCAGACATAGCCGCGAAGTTTTTCAGCCTCGGTCTTTCGTTCGCAACAGCTTTGGCGCTCTATGGTTTTTGCGAAAGATACATCACGCGACGTGTTGCAGCGATCGCTGTGTTCGTCTTCTTCGCAGCAGGGATGGTCGTAGAAGTCGCGGCCACAACGCGCGTCGACGTGATTGTCGCCGGGATGCTCTTTGTAACTACCTACGCGATGATCAATTACCTCCATACCGGACAACGTAACTGGTTATGGACGTCAGCGTTGCTGGCCGGGTTTAGCTTAGGCATAAAGCATTCAGCCGCGCTCTGGTTGGTGGTCATTGGTGTGATGTATGTGATTGAAAGTTTAGTCAAACGGCGAGCAGGTTTCGCTAACACGGTGAAGTACGGAATCGCGTATGTTGTCATTGCGCTGGCCGTCGCTTCTCCGTGGTACGCGAAGAACTACGCGTGGTTTGGCAATCCCGTCTACCCGTTTTTTACCGGTGAAGTAGCCTCATACGGCCCCGAAGGTCTTCGTTATTTCAACAGCGAAGACGAACGAAAACTCGATGCTCATTTTGATGTGGTGCGGAAGGAAAATCCTGGGGTCGTCAAAGTTGCAGAAGAAGCGATTGCGCGAAGTGCTAGTATGCAGCTCGAAAGACATCCCATGCGACCGTGGGAAGTCTACCTGAAACCCAATACTTACCTGATGGCGGAGGCGCGTCACTATCCAAACTACCTCTTTCTCGTGCTGCCTCTCTCGTTCTTCATGATAAGACAGCGATGGCTCGTTTGGTTGCTGGCGCTGAGTATTTGCTACTTCGTGCTGGCGACGTGGAGCTCGTGGATCGCGCGGTATTTACTGCCGGCGTATCCTGCTTTGACGATCCTCACGGCCTACACACTCGTGACTGCGGGCAACTGGCTGAAAGGAAAGATGGCACCGCTGCACAAGCTGCCGGTATATCTTATTTTACTCGCACTCACCTTTGTGATCGCGACGAGTCTCAAATCTGTATTGGGCAGGGGTCACCTAGGTTTTATTGCGGGGACGACTTCGCGCCAAGACTTCATGCGCGGATTCACGTATTACCGTCCCGTTGATTTTATCAACACGCAATTACCGGCGGACGCGCGCGTCATGTCGATTGGAGCGCAGATGCTTTACGGTCTTCAGCGCCCATACCTGTCGGACGAAACCTGGTACACAACGAAATGGCGCCGTTTGCTCGTCCACAATAATTCGCTAAATGACGTGCATCAGGATCTGAAGCGACAGGGAATCAATTACGTTCTGTTTGACCCGGGTGTGTATTTATTCGCGGCGCAAATGGGACTGGATCAGGGCCAGGTAGTTCCGCCGGTCCCACGTCCGCTCGTCGCAGCGGCTCTGGGAACGAAATATGAAACAGACAACGAACTAAAGCGCAGCTTTGACGAAGCGCGCCGCCTCGGCCCGAACTTCCCGCTGCTGCGAAGTTGGGCCACGTTTGCTGATTACCGCGACAAGTATCTCGAACAAGTTTACAGTGACGAGAATGGTTACCGTATCTACAGGGTTAGGTGACGAATTATACTTTTGACAGGATTAACAGGATTTTCAAGATGAAGAAAGATGCGAGCTTGAAACTAGCGGTGGTTGGTTGCGGCCACTGGGGACCTAATCACATCCGCAATTTCCGTGCGTTGAGTGGCGTGAGCGTTACGTGGGCCGTCGATCGCGATCCGCAGCGGCGCGCATATGTCTCGTCGCTCTACGATCACCTGAACACGACCGCCGATATTGATGAGATGCTGGCTGACAAGTCGGTGGCCGCGGTTGTCGTCGCTACACCGACCGGCACGCATTTCGAGATCTGCATGAAGGCGATCGAAGCCGGCAAGCATGTCCTTTGCGAAAAGCCCCTCGCCACTACTTCGCTCGAGTGTGAGAAGTTGATTACTGCGGCCACTGAACGCGGTGTGGTGTTGATGGTGGGTCACGTCTTTCTTTTCAATGGCGGCATTTTGAAGTTGAAAGAGCTGAATTCATTCAACGACCTCGGCCGGCTTTATTACGCTTCAGCCGTGCGCACGAATCTTGGACCAATCCGCGACGACGTTAACGCGTCCGTCGATCTGGCTTCACACGATATCTCGATCTTCAACTTCCTGTTTGGCTCGGCGCCGATTTCTGCTTCGGCGTGTGGCCACTCGTATCTAAAACAGGGCGTGGAAGACGTCGTGTTTATTACTCTGACTTATCCGAACGAGATGATCGCGGGGATCGAGGTTAGCTGGCTCAACCCGCAGAAAGTCCGGCGCATTACGCTGGTTGGTGATAAGAAGATGGTGACGTGGGATGACCTATCGTCTTCGGGTGCGATCACGATTTACGACAAAGGGGTGATCCGCGAACCGTATTACGATAGTTATGGCGAGTTTCATCTTTTGGCGCGTGAGGGAGACGTCACGATCCCGAAGCTTCAGCTCGAAGAGCCGCTGAAACGCCAGGCGCGCTTCTTCATCGATGCGCTGGCGAAGAAGAGTGCAACCGTGTGTTCAGGTGAACGCGGTTGGGATGTGGTGCGGACGCTGGAAGCGATCAATGAATCGATACTGAAGGGCGGCGCTCCGGTTGCGATCGATAGTTATGAGGCAGCGCACAGGGGAGCCACGCTTAGGCATTGATCACAATTTTTTACAGGATTTACAAAATTTTTCAGGATTTTCATGTTTATCCTGAAGAATCTTGTAAATCCTGTCTAAGACAGTTTCTATGGTAAAGGAAGCATACTTCATCCACGAAAAGGCTTTGTGCGAGACGGATGCGATTGGCGAGGGGACGCGCATCTGGGCGTTCGCGCACGTCTTGAAGAACGTTCTTATCGGCTCGCATTGCAACATCGGCGATCACGCATTCCTCGAGAGCGGCGTCACCATCGGCAACAACGTCACGATCAAAAACGGCGTCTGCGTCTGGGAGCACGTGCACGTAGCTGACAACGTATTCCTTGGTCCAAACGCAGTTCTAACTAACGATCTAACGCCACGCAGCCGCGACGCGAACTGGATTCCCGTCGAAACATGGATCGAAGAGGGCGTCACGGTGGGCGCGAACGCAACCATCGTTTGCGGTATCAGACTGGGCCAACGTTGTCTCATCGGCGCCGGCGCTGTTGTGACTCGAGATGTTCGTCCACACGAGCTGGTCTACGGCAATCCGGCGCGACACGGCGGGTGGGTGTGCTTCTGTGCTCAACCGCTGAAGGCAGGACCCGTGTCGACGTGCGATCGCTGCGGTCGAAAGTACAAAGTTGAAGACACTGGCGTCCAGGAGGTCGCCTGATGTCGTCTCTCGAATTCCCTCCCCTGCAAACGCCGCGCATAGTAGCCATTCCGATCGCGTTCAACGAAGAACTCAAGATCGGTTCCGTGCTCGATCGTTTTGCTGAAGTCGAGGGAGTCGACGTTGCCGTCCTCGATGACGGCTCGACGGATCGCACACCGGAAATCATCGTGCAAAAAGGCGCGATGCTCATTCAGCATTCGCAACGTGGCGGGGCGGGAGCAGCCATTCGCACTGCCTATCGCTGGGCAGCCGAACGTGGCTACGACATCTGTGTGATCATGGCCGGTAACGACAAGGATCGACCCGCCGAGATCTTCCGGCTCATAGAACCGATTACCGAAGGCAAAGCCGTGCTCGTGCAGGGCTCGCGTTACCTGCCCGGCGGTAACTACGGCAACATGCCTTTCTATCGACGGCTATCGACTCAGTTCATTCATCCACTTCTCTTCTCCGCGTTTGCGCGCCGGCGTATGACTGACACGACGAACGGTTATCGCGCCTTGCGGCTCGAAGTTCTAAACGACAAACGCGTCAATCTCGATCAGGACTGGCTGGATAAATACGAGCTCGAGCCTTATTTACTCTACACGCTGATCCGGCTAGGGTACGGAGTCAGAGAAGCGCCGGTGACGAAGATTTATCCGATGCGAGAGCTCGGTTACACAAAGATGAAACCTATCACGGGTTGGTGGAGCATACTGCGTCCCATCCTGCTGCTCGGGTTTGGTCTAAAAAAATAAACGGGAAAAATAATTGCATGAGTCATTCTGTGAAAGTACAAACGGTAGTTCCTTTCGTTGATCTCAAAGCCCAGTACGAGAGCATTCGCGACGAGGTACATGCCGCGGTCGATAACGTGTTCGAGAGCACGCAGTTCATTCTCGGCGATGCGGTTGAGAAGTTTGAACGCGACTTCGCCGACTATCTCGGCGTCAAACACGTGCTCGGAGTTGGTAGTGGTCTCGATGCGCTGCGACTCGCGTTGGAAGCTGCGGGTGTGGGCGCGGGCGATGAGGTCATCATACCCGCGAACACTTTCATCGCCACCGCGCTCGCGGTTTCAGGAACAGGAGCAAAACCTGTCCTTGTTGATTGTCGCGAAGACACGTATCAAATCGATCCCGCGTTGATTGAACAAGCCATCACGCCGCGCACTAAAGTGATCATGCCGGTCCATCTTTACGGGCAGTCAGCCGACATCGCCGCGATTATCGAGATCGCACGCAATCACAAGTTGGAAGTCATCGAAGATGCAGCGCAGGCACATGGCACGCGTTTCATGGGCCAACGCTGCGGCTCGTTTGGTCTCGCAGGTTGTTTTAGTTTTTATCCAGGGAAGAATCTTGGTGCTTATGGTGACGGCGGCGCGGTCGCAACTAATGACGACGACTTTGCGAAAAAAGTAAACAGCCTGCGAAACTACGGGCAGAAGCAAAAGTATGTGCACGTCGAGAAAGGGATTAACTCGCGGCTGGATACAGTTCAGGCTGCAATCCTCAACGTAAAGTTGCGACATCTTGACGAGTGGAATGCGGCGCGTCGTGCGCATGCAGCCATGTACTCTGACAGTCTGGCTAAAGACTTCATCGTGCCGGCCGTCGATCCGCGCAGCGAGCACATTTTTCATCTCTACGTCGTGCGCACGCGCAACCGTGATCAATTGCAGCAGCACCTTAACAGTCTCGGCATTCAAACAGGGATTCACTACCCGATTCCGATCCATTTGCAGGAAGCGTATAGCGATTTAGGCCTGGGCAAAGGAAGTTTTCCGGTAACAGAAAAACTGGCTGACGAGATTGTCTCGTTGCCGATGTTTCCAGAGTTAACCCACCACCAGATCGAACTCGTGCTCGAAGGGTTGTTGAAGGTGTAGCTTCTTGTTAATCCTGTGCATCCTGAAATCCTGTCTAAATGTTTCAGGATTACAAGATTTTCAGGATTAACAAGATTGTCGGATCCGACTTTTGTGCAAAGCTCATCCCGTCTGAAGACCGTCTACTGGCTTGGAGTCATTTCGCTACTCCCGGTGGCTCTAAAGAGTTTTATCTGGCTCGAGGTGATTCGTGGCGTAGCATCAAACGCGATCGATGGTTCGGGTCATTACGCGGCGGCGCACATTTACGACCGCGAGATCTTTCCTGATACTTTCGGTTGGACCAATGCCTACTTCGCAGGCATGCCGCTTCCAAACTTCTATCCTCCCTTATTCTTCTGGATTGTTTCGTTTCTGCATCACACGCATCTGTTTGCGTTCGCAAGCGCGTTCAAGCTTCTCGTTGCGCTGCCATTACTAATGATGCCGCTCGTCTTCTGGTTCGTGGGGTATCGACTCTCCGGTAAGAATCAATGGATCGCATTCGGTGCGGCAATCGCCAGCGCTACTCTTTACTCCGTAGGTGAAATCTTTCAGCCAAATACCGGCCTGGATATATCGAGCACGTTGCTTGACGGCTTTTATACCCAGCCGATGGGATTTGTGCTGTTGCTGTGCTGGATGCTGTTTTACCTGAACCCGCGACAAAACGGCCGGCGTTTCGGGGTCTCAGCCCTTCTGCTGGCGCTGACAGTGCTCACGAATTTCTTCAACGCGATCACGGCGATTGTTTTCATCGCGTCAGTTCTGTTGTGCGACGTCGTAACCTGGGCTCGTTCATCGGATGTGAGTGCGCGTGCGCAACTGCGAAAGAATTTTTTCCTGCATCTGCTGTCTCCGTGGCTCGCGCTGGCATTGTCAGCCTTCTGGCTCGTACCGATGCTCAGCTCGTATGAATATCTCGTTACTCGTCCGCTGATCCGGCCGTTGGGCGAATTAATCACACCGCTGTTGTGGTTGTGGTACTTTCTCGCCGTTACGGGCGCTCTGATTTGGTGGCGTCGTCAAAGCGGCGTGCTTGGTCCTTATTTACTTGCCTGTCTGATTCTCTTTAGCGCCGCCATATTTGCGGGAGGCTTTGCGCCGGTCTGGTTTCCATTTCAGGTGTTTCGATTTTTTTCAACGATTAACTTTTTGTTGAGTGTGCCGGTCGGAATTGCGCTCGCGTATGTCACCGAGCTGTATTTGCAGAAACGAAAGCCCGCGCCAGTTGGACCAAAGTCAAGTCTGGTAAAACAGATTATTCCGGTAGTTTATGTGGTAATAGTTGTCGTGGGCGTCGCCTTCTTGATGTCTTCCAGGAAACTCACGAAAGCTTCGGCGTTCTACAGCGGTGAAACGTTTCCGCGAATTTCCAGCGTGCTGGAGTTTGCTCGCAATCGCAGAGACGGGCTTTACCTTGTCGAAGTCGTGCGGCCTGGCACTAACGGCCGCGGACTTGTGCGATCTGATAGTCTCGCGCTCAACGCTTATCTCGGTGCGCAAGGCAACGAGACCGTCAGTATTGTTTATCGTGAAGCGTCGCCAAACTCGAGTTTCTTCAACGCCGAGCTGAATGCATTTTCCGCGTATCGCGAAAACTTCGGCATCAGCTCGGCGCTGCTGGCCGATCTCGACTTCATCAATCAGCCGTTTGCGCAACACATCAAGCGACTTCAGTTTATGGGCGTGCGCTATCTCGTAATCGGCACGACCGAAACGAAGAGTTACTTGAGTAGTGAAGCGGAGATTGTGGCGCGACACGATATCGGCGACTGGACCATCTTTGAGATACGGCCGATTGCTGCTACTACTCGAACGCTTCAGTATCGCCCGGCCCTCGTCGTGAGCGATTTCACTGTGAAGTTGCGACGCCGGAATCAATACGACTTTATACGTTTGGCTGAAGAGCAGTTTAATGACGCGTGGTTCGATGTTTTGCTGGTGAGATCTCCGGAACGAAAGATCGACTTGTTGCCACAGCTCGAACAGTTTGGCGCTTTAATCATTGATACGTACGACTATCAGGATGAATTAAAAGCGGTGGACCGGTTGAAGACGTTTTCACAGAACCACACGTTGATCCTGCTTTCCAGCGAGGCGCCGCTTTTCACTCGACTGCGATCCGAGATACCACGTGCGGTCGTGATCGAACGTCCGCGCGAAGATCCGGGCGATTGGATTACGGCAATCGAGCCGTCAGAACACTATGACGGGACTTCGATTCGTAATACATGGAACGCGATCCGCAGCGCGCTGGATCGGGAGAAAGTCGCTTCATTGGAACGACCCACGCCCGTGCTGATCGCGCAGACATTTCATCCGAAATGGGTGCGTGCCGATAATCAACCGCTCTACGCAGCTACTCCGTTTTTTACGTTTGGATTTTTCGACCAGAGTCCAAACATTAAGTATCAACGAACGCGATACGATCGCTGGGGGTTGTGGTGCTCTGCCGCTGCCCTCGTATTTTTAGGAGTTTTGTTGGCCGCGGATTTACGCAGATGAACGCGGATTTGCTCACCTTCCGACGCGTCTTTCCCATCGTGCTGCTCGCGATGGTGTTTGTGCTTGCCGTGCGTCAATCCGCTTCGATCGATCCTGATCTGTGGTGGCACCTGAAGGCGGGGCAACAGATCATCGACACGCGCAGCATTCCGCATACGGACGATTACTCGTTCACGAAGCAAGGCAGCGAGTGGGTGGCCCATGAATGGCTCTCCGAAGTGATCATGGAAGCGATTTACCGGCTCACGGGTTTGGTTGGGCTCGTCACGATCTTCTCACTAATCATCGTTCTCGCACTCTGGCTCGTATATCGTCGCTGCGACGGCAAACCGTACGCAGCCGGAATCGCGATCCTGCTCGCGGCCGCAGCTTCGTCGCCGCTGTTTGGCGTGCGCCCGCAGATGCTCACACTGCTGCTGGCGAGTATCTACATCGTTTTGCTCGAACGCTTCGACCCAAAACGATTGTGGTGGCTCGTGCCACTCATGCTGCTCTGGGTCAACCTTCACGCGGGCTGGGCGTTGGGCCTCGCGCTCATCGGTCTTTACATTGTTCGCGCAGTGCTCGATGGTGATTGGCGGGAAGTAAAACCACTTCTCATCGTGCTCGTTGTTTGCACGGCTGTCGTTCCTCTCAACCCGAACGGGTTTCGCATGTTCTCCTATCCGTACGAAACGCTCACCTCGGCGTCTATGGCTGCGTTCATCCAGGAGTGGGCGTCACCTGACTTTCATAAAATCACTTACCTGCCGCTCGCGGTGCTCTTGCTGAGCACCTTCGGTGCGATGGCTTTATCACCAGAACGTGCGCGTCCCGGCGAGATATTTCTCGTACTCATTACTGCTCTCGGCGCCCTTCGCTCAGTACGTCACATTCCGATCTTTTCTCTCTTTGCGGCGCCCGTGTTCGCAAAGCACTTATGGGCCATTGCCAAAGCGCGTGGCTGGGACAAATCGTTGAGTGGCGCAGAAACGCGACCAAACGCTATTAAGCTACTCATAAACGTCGTTCTGCTGCTGGCGCCGTTAGCCTTAGGCGTGTCGCG
>DASTTS010000328.1:0-2740 GCA_035760085.1 Pyrinomonadaceae bacterium | reverse complement strand
GCGAGTAATATTTATCGTCGTCTGGTTGATAAAAGGGAAAAGCAACGCTTGTTGAAATTGCGCGAGCAGCAACGCGAAGCGCAGATCAAGTTGTTCGATCCACGCGAGCGTGAAGCAGTCGAGTACTTGCGCTGGATGAAGAATCAGATCTACTCGAATTACAAAAAGTTCACCGGCACCAAGCAGATCCCTCACAACATTCAGAGTCTCGATCAACGCTGGGAAGACTTCGTCGATCTACTCGACGTGTATCGTCGCCGCAAACATCACCTCCGCTCGATCAATCGACAGGCTGTGTCGAATCAGTTGGTCCAGGCCGAGCGAGCGGTTGAAGCCGCGCGAGACGAACGTGAGCGACGTATCCAACAGGCGAATGTCGAGATCCTCAAACGACGTGTTGCTGCCTTCAACGATATCGAACGTTCTGTGAAGCTCGTCGAAGGACAGCTCCAGTCGATCGAAAACTTCTTCGGCCTGGTCAACGATCAGGTAGTTACCCTGCCTACTCCGGAGCGCGTCTCCTCGCTCGATTTCGAGCAGCTCAGCGACTCGATTGCGATGACCAAGCAGATGCTCGAAGAAACCTCCGAGACCTTTGCTGCCCTCGACAGTCACAATCGAGATATCGGCAATTACCAGCTACTTTTATCGAATACCGGAACAGGTAAATAGCCAATCCGCGTTTGCACTCCGCGTTTATCCGCGGCTACACTCTATAGGTCATTAAAACGCGACGGGTACAATATGTTGTTGACACCTATTATTTAAAGGCGTATATTCCCGCCCGCTGCTATTTACGTAATTGGAACCAACCGCAGCACCCAAAACACAGTCTAAACTAATGCTTTGTGTAGCAATACGCCTGGCATAACTCTTTTCGAAAGGCAGAGATAATGAGTGCAGCTATCGGAAAAACAGCAGGAAACAAGAGTGCCGGCTCCCCCGCCGTTTCTTCGCGTCGAAAGTCCGAGCAGCTGGGAATCAATGCCAGAAAAGTAGTTAGCAAGCGGTATTCACTAAAGGATTTGAAGGGGCGTCCGCTCGAGGAGTGGGCTGACATCGTACGGCGTGTTGTCGGGGCCGTTTCGATGGCCGAAACGGGCGAAAAACGGGACAAGTTTTTTGCCGCCATGAGCGAAGTGATGCTTGCGCGCGAGTTCATACCGAACACGCCGTGTTTGGTCAATGCAGGCAAAACGAACGGTCAGCTTGCCGCGTGTTTTGTTCTGGACGTGCCAGACTCACTCTCCGGAATCATGGAACACGCCAAGGCGGCGGCCACCATTCATCAGACCGGTGGCGGCACGGGCATGACGTATGAATTCCTCCGGCCGCACGGCGCGATGGTCAGTTCGGCGACTGGTGTGGCATCTGGTCCAGTGTCGTTCATGAACATCGTCAACCAGGTGACGGATGTGGTGAAGCAGGGCGGTGTGCGACGCGGTGCGAACATGGGCATGATGCGCGTCACGCATCCTGACGTGCTGCGGTTCATCCATGCCAAGAACGATCAGCACTCGCTGACAAACTTCAACATCTCTGTGAATGTCACTGACAAGTTTTTGAAAGCGGTCGATAACAACGACTGGTTTCAGTTGGAGTTCAACGGCGAGCCGTGGAACGAGTCGATTTACGATCCAGTCCGTGATGATGATTACGTGGTCTATCGCACTACTGATGGATCGAGTGTAACTTTTTGCGATCGCGCGGCATTTCTCGCCGCTGATCTTTCGAGCTGCACGATTGAAGAAGCGCCGCGGCCGGGAATGATCTTCGCGCCTGACGTTTGGAACCGGATTGTCGCGAGTGCTCACAAGTATGCTGAGCCCGGCATCGCATTCATCGACGAAGTGAATCGTCATAATCACATGATGAAGTCGATGGGGCCGATCTACTCGTGCAATCCGTGTGGCGAACAGTTTCTCCACTTCTCGAACTCGTGCAATCTCGGTTCGATCGATCTGGCGAAGTTCTACGATCCGCAGAAACGAATCGACTGGGACCGCCTGCGCGAAGTGACGCACCTGTGCACGCGTTTTCTCGATAACGTGATCGATGTTTGTGCCTGGCCGTTGCCGGAGATTCAGGACGTGGTCCATCGCACGCGTCCTGTGGGCCTCGGCATCATGGGCTTCGCGGATCTTTGTTTGAATCTGAACATCACTTACGGCTCGACGGCTTCGATCGATTTGATGGACGAAGTGATGGGCTTTGTGCGTCGCGAGTCGTGGATGGAGAGCAATCGTCTGGGCGCGGAGAAGGGTGCGTTTCCGGAGTTTGAGCCGAACCGCGAAGCTTACAGCGAGTTTCTCTACAACCAGATTGGGATTCCGAAAGACGTTCCGCTCACGCCGCGTAACTATGAAGTGACGACGATCGCGCCGACCGGAACCATCTCGCTCGTAGCGGAGACTTCGTCTGGTATCGAGCCAAACTTCTCGTGGGCCTATGTGCGCAAAGACACGCTCGGCACGCGCACTTACGTGCACACGCTCGCGGCACAGGCGCTCGGAATTGACGTGGACCAGTGCGATCAGGAATCGATAGATGCGGCGGCAGCTTATGTCGTGGAACACGAACATGAGTTACCTTCGCATTTTATCTCGGCGATGAACATAAGCGCTGAGCAGCACGTTCATGTGCTCGCGGCTGCTCAGCGCAACGTCGATAACAGCGTGTCGAAGACGTGCAATGGCGCGGTGAACGACACGGTGGAATCAGTCGACGCGCTTTATCGCCT
>DASTTS010000327.1:0-20231 GCA_035760085.1 Pyrinomonadaceae bacterium | reverse complement strand
GTGTCGAAGTTGAAACAGAACGAGCGTAATTATTCGCTACTCGGAGAATTGAATACGCGACCGAGAACGACGTATTTGGGCCAGTTAAAGAACCCGAATACGGAGATTAAATCTTAGCCGCGGATGCACGCAAATAAACGCAGATCTGCGTTAATTCGCGTAAATCCGCGGCTAAAAATAAAATGCAGGACGAAGCGAACAAACCGTATACCGAAGGTCCGATGCACTCGACCACGCCCGTGATCGATCCAGGGCTGACGTTTGCATCCGTAACCGACAAGATCAGCTCGATCGTCTTGAAGCGCAAGACGTCGCTGGCGTGGTTCTTCGGCTTCGCAATCTCGTTCGCGCTTTTTCAACTGATGCTGCTGACGATCACGAACCTCGTGTTCGTCGGTATCGGACTCTGGGGCGTCAACGTGCCCGTCGCGTGGGGCATCGACATCCTCAACTTCGTCTGGTGGATCGGCATCGGTCACGCGGGCACATTGATCTCCGCGATCCTGCTCCTGCTGCGACAACGCTGGCGCACGTCCATCAACCGCTTCGCCGAAGCGATGACGCTCTTCGCCGTCGCGCAAGCCGGTATGTATCCGATCTTTCACCTCGGTCGCCCGTGGCTGATGTACTGGCTGTTTCCCTATCCAAACACGATGGGAATCTGGCCGCAGTTTCGTAGCCCGCTGATGTGGGACGTGTTCGCGGTTTCGACTTACGCCACTGTCTCCGCGATGTTCTGGTTTGTCGGTCTGATTCCCGACTTCGCAACGCTCCGCGATCGCGCGCGCAGTAAACCGTTTCAGATTCTTTACGGCATGCTCGCAATGGGCTGGCGTGGTTCTGCGCGTCACTGGCATCGCTACGAGATGGCGTATTTACTGCTCGCCGGTCTCGCGACGCCGCTCGTGCTTTCAGTGCACACGATCGTCAGTTTCGACTTCGCCGTCGGCATCATCCCGGGCTGGCACGCGACGATCTTTCCGCCCTACTTCGTTGCGGGCGCGATCTACGCGGGCTTCGCGATGGTGCTGTTGCTGACGATTCCGCTGCGACGCTTCTACGGTCTCGAAGGCTTCATCACGATGCGCCACATGCACAACATGGCCAAGGTGATGCTCGCGACCGGATTGATCGTCGGTTACGGCTACATCATGGAAGCGTTCTTCGGCTGGTACAGCGGCAACAAGTACGAGCGCTTCATGATCTGGAACCGCATGCACGGTCCCTATTCGCTCTACTATTGGGCGCTGATTCTCTGCAACATCATCACGCCGCAGTTTTTGTGGTCCAAGAAGATTCGGTCGAACCTGCTTGCGCTCTGGATCATTTCGTTCATAGTGAGTATCGGCATGTGGCTCGAGCGCTTTGTGATCGTGGTGACGAGTTTGCACCGCGATTACCTGCCTTCGTCGTGGGGCATGTACCAACCGACGCAGTGGGATTGGGGCATGTTCATCGGCACGATCGGATTCTTCTTTACGCTGCTGTTTTTGTTTATTCGCTTCCTGCCGATGATTTCGATTTTCGAGATGCGCACGATCCTGCCGGAAGCGGAGGTGGAGGAGTAGGTTGGATAGAGAAGACGTCAAACTCGAGCAGCCACTCGCGGCCGGAGAAGTCTCGTTTCCGGGACATCGCCGTCACGTGCCGCCGCTCTATGGCGTGATGGCGGAGTTTGAAAATCCGACCGATCTCGTGGCGGCCGCCCACAAGGTTTATTCAGTCGGTTACCGGCGGATTAATGGCTACTCGCCTTATCCGATTGAAGAGCTTTCGGAAGCGATTGGATTTACGAAAACAAGTTTGCCGTTGATTGTTTTTATCGGCGGGCTCGTTGGCGGGCTCACTGGATTTTTCATGCAGTACTGGATCGAAGTGATCGACTACCCGATCAACGTCGGTGGCAAACCGTACAACAGTTGGCCGGCGTTTATTCCGATCACGTTTGAAATGACGGTGCTGTTCGCGGCGTTCTCCGCAGTGCTCGGCATGTTGATACTGAACAAACTGCCGCAGCCGTACCATCCGGTTTTCAATCTGCCGAACTTCGCGCTCGCACCGCGCGATCGATTTTTTCTGGCGATTGAAGCGAACGATCCGAAGTTCAATCATGCCGAGGTTGTCGATTTGTTGAAGAGCTTGAATGCGGTTGCAGTTAACGATGTCGAAGTTTAGAAAGATCGGAAATTTCTCCCGCAAAGGCGCAAAGACGCAAAGAAATGAGCGTCCAGGTCTTCCTTTGCGCCTTTGCGCTTTTGCGGGAATGATCTTGTTATTTGCTGTGACCGGATGCCGTCGTGACATGCAGGACCAGCCGAAGGTCAAACCGCTTCGTGGAGCTACGTTCTTCGCAGACGGACTCGGGAGCCGTCAGCCAATCGAAGGCACGATTCCGCGCGGCCACCTGCGCGACGATGATCCCGAGTATTTCACTGGAAAGAAATCACGAGCGGGCGGCGCAACTGCGACCGTGACGCCGGCTCAACAACAAACTGCCAACGCCCAACAACCGGCCCCGGGCGCGCAACAAAACTTGTTTCCTGACGATATCGATTACTTCCCGATCCCCGTCACGAAAGAAATCGTGGAACGCGGTCGCAGCCGCTACGACATCTTTTGTTCCGCTTGTCACGGTATGACCGGAAATGGCGACGGCATGATCGTACGTCGTGGTTTCCGTCGCGCCGCCTCCTTCAACGACGATCGTCTGCGACAAGCACCAGTCGGACATTTCTTCGACGCGATGACAAATGGTTGGGGCGCGATGCCGTCCTACGCACCGCAGATTCCGGTGCAGGATCGTTGGGCCATCGTCGCTTACATCCGCGCTTTGCAAGCAAGTCAACAAAACAACAACGCCGCCGCTTCGGCGAGCCCAGCGCCATCAACTTCACCTTCACCTACAACCGGAGGACACCAATGATTCAATCATTCAATCCTCCGAATATGTCTGACTACCAAAAGCGCGCGCTGATCGTTGGCATCGTGTTTCTGGTAGTTCTAATCGCCGGGGTATTTTTTAACGTTCGCCAGTTTTTCCAGGCCTACTTGATAGGCTGGACTTTCTGGACCGGAATCGCAGTCGGGTCGCTTGCCCTCCTGATGTTGCAACACCTGACCGGCGGTGGCTGGGGTCTCGTGATCCGCCGCTCGCTCGAAGCCGCAACCAGAACGCTACCGCTGATGGCCGTGTTGTTTATTCCGGTTCTGATCGGTGCACATTCGATCTATCACGAGTGGCTCGATCACGCAGAGCTCGAGAAACATCCCGTGGTGCAGTTCAAGACGCCGTTTCTGAACCTCCCGTTTTTCACGGTGCGAGCCGTGATCTATTTCGGCATCTGGATCGCACTCGCGTTTCTCCTGAACAGGTGGTCGCTCGCGCAGGATCGCACCGCCGACAATCGTTACACGAAGAACATGCGCGTGCTGAGCGGGCCGGGAATGGTCATACTCATCTTCAGTGTCACGTTTGCCTCGATCGACTGGTACATGTCGCTCGAGCCGGAATGGTTCTCGACGATTTATGGATTTATCTTCGTCGCGGCGTGGACCCTGAGCGCGCTAGCGTTTGTGATTGCCGTAATGGCGCGAGTCGCACGCGAGGAGCCAATGCGACGAATCGTCGCGCCGCTTCATTTTCACGATCTCGGCAAACTGCTGCTTGCGCTCGTGATGCTCTGGGCCTACTTCGCGTTTTCGCAGTACCTGATCATCTGGTCCGGCAATCTTCCCGAGGAGATTGGCTGGTACATCCGGCGCATGCACGGCGGTTGGGGCGCGTTGATCGTAACGATCGCGATACTGCACTTCGCGGCGCCGTTCTTGTTCCTGCTGTCGCGCGGGATCAAACGCAATCCCGGCAAGCTGGTTGTGATTGCGGTGCTCGTGCTCTTGATGCGCGCCGTCGATCTGCTGTGGATGCTGGCGCCGGCGTTTGAACATCGCATGTGGATCCTGATGGATATCGCGGCATTGATTGGTGTTGGAGGTTTGTGGCTGGCGTTCTTTACGTGGCAGCTCGGCAAGCGATCGTTGATTCCGATCAACGATCCGCAGTTTGAGTCGACGCTGGAACAGATGCACGCTGGTGGACATTAAAAATGGCTGGAAAGAATAAAGGCGACGGGCATAAGACAGAGACGCCGGACGTTTCACACATTCGGAATGTCGAGGTCACGCATGAGAGCAGCGACGTCAACGTACGCGCGGTGCTGACGTTCATTGTGGTGCTCACGGTTTCGACGGCTGTTGTCGCTTTCGGCGTGCAGTTGTTATTCAAATTCTTCAATCAGCAGGAAGCGAAGTCGGAGCGCAAGCCCGGGCCGATGGCGTTAAAGAAAGACGAACGATTGCCACCCGAGCCGCGTCTCCAGTCAGCGCCGGGATTTCAAATCAAACTCGAAAACGGGCAAACAGTGAATCTGGAGAAGACGATTCCACAAGCTGAGTATCGAGCGCTGCGGAAACAGTGGGAAGAAAATCTTAAGACGGGTTTGAAGGATCAATCGGGCAACGTTGTCGGCATGCCGATCGACGCGGCGATCGACAAAGTCGTCGCTGAAGGTTTGCAGTCGAAAGTGAAAGAGCCCGGTAAGAAACTGTCAGATTTCGCGATCAGCATGCCGACAGCGTCAAGCTCCGGCAGGACAGTAGAAAAGCGGTTGCAATGAAACTGTTTTTTATGGACAAAGTTAATGCAAGTTGCAGCGGTGGCAAGCCACCCTTCCTTACTTGTTCGCCAGTAGTGGTTGAACAAGTCAGGAAGAGGGGCTTGCCCCCGCTATTCATTGCTTTCTGCCTTTTGGCTTTCGCACTAAATGTGTTCGCTCAGATCCCCAGGCAGCCAGGCCCGAGCTCGCCACTGTATGGCGCCCGGCCGGAGTCTGGAGATCCATCAACGGGTTTGCCAAAGGCGCTGAGCGACGTCGGTATCGATCAGAAACTCGATCAGCAGTTGCCGCTCGATCTCGTCTTCCGCGACGAGAGTGGGCAGGAAGTAAAACTCGGCCAGTACTTCGGGCAAAAACCCGTGGTTCTCGCTTTCGTCTACTACGACTACCCGATGCTCTGCACCCAGGTGCTCAACGGCATGGTCACATCATTTCGCGTGCTGCCATTTCAAGTCGGTAAAGAGTTTGACGTCGTCACCGTGAGTTTCGATCCACGCGAGACGAGCGCACTCGCCACCACGAAGAAAAAGGTTTACGTCAACTACCTGCCGGAGAAGATGCGTGCAAACGCAAACAACGGCTGGCACTTTTTGACAGGCGACCCGACCAACATCGCGAAGCTAACCGAAGCAGTGGGCTTTCGCTATCACTACGACGAAGCGACGAAGCAGTTTGCACACGCCAGCGGCATTATGGTGACAACTCCGAAGGGAAAACTTTCCCGTTACTTCTACGGCGTCGAGTATGCGCCGCGCGACCTGCGTCTCGGCTTGATCGAATCGTCAGCAAACAAAATCGGATCGCCGGCGGACCAACTGCTGCTCTACTGCTACCACTACGATCCGGCCACCGGTAAATACGGCGCGGCCGTGATGAGGATCATGCGTATCGCGGGTGTGATTACAGTGCTTGCGATCGTCGCGATGATGTTTGCACTCAAAGGACGCAACCCGAAGGTGCTGCGTGCAAAGACTGGAGGCACCGCTTAGGAATGCAGCAAGGTTGGATTCCATTGATACCTGAAAGTGCTTCGTCCTTCTCGTGGAAGGTCGACGCGCTGTTCTTCTATCTTTCGGGCGTCACCCTCTTCTTTGCGCTCCTGATCTCGACAGTCATGATCTTCTTTGTGATCAGGTATCGCCGCCGCACGCCGTACGAGATCCCACGTCCGATCGCAGGTTCGCACAAGCTTGAGACTCTCTGGACCGTGATTCCCTTTGTCATCGCGATGACGATGTTTGGCTGGGGCGCGCGTGTCTACTTCGAGCAGTTCAAAACACCTGAGAATGCGATCGAGGTTTACGTTGTCGGCAAACAGTGGATGTGGAAGTTGCAGCACGCGACCGGCCAGCGAGAGATCAACGAGCTGCACGTGCCTGTCAATCGCAAGATCAAGTTGATCATGACCACGGAAGACGTGATTCACGACTTCTTCGTGCCCGCGTTTCGCACGAAAGCCGACGTCATTCCCGGCAGGTATACGACCATCTGGTTTGAACCGACAAAGCCGGGACGTTATCACCTGTTTTGTGCTGAGTACTGCGGCATGAACCACTCCGGCATGACCGGATCAGTGATCGTCATGGAGCAGCGCGACTTTGACGACTGGCTGAGCGGCAACATTGGCAGCACGACGCCCGCGACCGCCGGACAGCAGTTGTATCAAACGCTTGGCTGTGCGTCGTGTCACGGTGCGAATGGCGAAGGCGGGCGCGGCCCGAATCTCATAGGGATTTTTGGGAAAGATCAAGACTTACAGAGCGGACAGAAAGTTCGTGTCGACGAGGCATACATTCGTGAGTCGATCACGAATCCGCAAGCGAAGCTGGTGATGGGTTTTGGTCCGATCATGCCGACGTTTCAGGGACAAGTGAGTGAAGACCAGATGGTGCAATTGATTGCATACATCAAGTCGTTGCATGGAACCGGCGAATCAACGCCGACTGTGGCCGGGAGTCCATCGCCGGCAGCACGCCCGGGCGCGTCGCCAACGCGGAATATCAGGTAGTTGTTTGATCCTGAAATCCTGTCTAAGGCTTTGTGATTTAACAAAATGAAACCGATAGAGTCATTCGAAGTACCACCGCCGCCGAGGGTCAACTACATCAATGCCACGTATGGCTTGAAGTCGTGGCTGTTGACCAGGGATCACAAGCGTATCGCTCTGCTTTACCTGGGTTCCATCACGTTCTTCTTCTTCATTGGCGGCATCTATGCCTTGATGATCCGCCTCGAGCTGCTGACACCGCAAGGCGATTTTCTGCAGTCGACGACTTACAACAAGGTCTTTACCCAGCACGGCATCATAATGATCTTTTTCTTCCTGATACCGTCCATACCGGCCACGCTGGGTAACTTCCTGATCCCCATGATGATCGGGGCGAAAGATCTCGCTTTTCCACGTATCAATCTTTTGAGTTGGTACATTTACATGCTTGGCGGTGTGATAACGATCTACGCGCTGCTCGCGGGCGGCGTTGATACAGGCTGGACGTTCTACACACCCTTTAGCACTACCTTCTCAAACTCGTACGTCGTCGCGACCGGTCTCGGAATCTTCATCAACGGCTTCTCGTCGATCCTGACCGGATTGAATTTCATCGTCACGATTCACACCATGCGAGCTCCCGGCATGACGTGGATGCGTATGCCGCTGTTTATCTGGTCTCACTACGCGACCAGCCTGATCATGATTCTGGGCACGCCCGTGATCGCGATCACGATTCTGTTGCTCGCGTTTGAGCGTCTCGCGCATGTCGGCATTTTCGATCCGGCGCTGGGCGGCGATCCGGTTCTGTTCCAACACCTGTTCTGGTTTTACTCGCACCCGGCTGTCTACATCATGGTCCTGCCGTCGATGGGCGTGATCAGCGAACTGATTGCAAACTTCTCGCGCAAGAACATTTTCGGCTACAGCTTCGTCGCGTTTTCGAGTATCGCGATTGCGGTGTTTGGTTTTCTGGTTTGGGGACACCACCTGTTTGTCACGAGCCAGTCAGTCTACGCGGGAATGATCTTTTCGTTTTTGAGTTTTGCGGTCGCGATTCCGTCGGCAATCAAGGTCTTCAACTGGACGGCGACGCTCTATAAATCGTCGATCTCTTACGATACGCCGATGCTTTACGCGCTCGGGTTTATCGGGCTGTTCACGATTGGCGGCATGACGGGCTTGTTCCTTGCTTCGCTCGCGGTTGACGTGCACGTGAGCGATACGTATTTCGTCGTCGCACACTTCCACTACATCATGGTTGGCGGCGCGTTAATGGGTTATCTCGGCGGTCTGCATTACTGGTGGCCCAAGATCAGCGGGCGCATGTATCCCGAAGGCTGGGGACGATTCAGCGCGCTCGTAATCTACGTCGGTTTCAATCTGACGTTCCTGCCGCAGTTCGTCGCCGGTTATCTCGGAATGCCGCGACGCTATCACGCATACCCGCCGGAGCTTCAGGTGTTCAACGTGCTATCGAGCGCGGGCGCCTCGATACTCGGATTCGGGATGTTGATACCTGCGATCTACTTTGTATGGTCGATGCGTTACGGCCGTCATGCGGAACCAAACCCGTGGCACTTGCCGGGTCTCGAATGGCGCACGCAGTCGCCTCCACCAACTGAAAACTTTGAAGTCACGCCCGTCGTGACCTGGGATGCATATGAATTCGCACCGCGCGAAGAGACTGAAGTCGTCGGAAAATTCCGGCCGGAGTTAGAGCGTATTTAAGATGGCTAGTCACGCGACCACAGCACCTGAAGTCCACGGCCACCGGGCGCTACAGCACCATTTCGAGAACATGGAGCAGCAGCGTGAGGCAGGCACGCTCGGCATGTGGATCTTCCTCGTGACCGAAATCATGTTTTTCGGCGGAATGTTCCTGGCTTACACGCTCTATCGCTCGTTCTACCCGATGGCGTTTGCCTCAGGCAGTAATCACCTCGACATCACGCTCGGCGCGGTCAACACCGGCGTGCTGATCCTGAGTAGTTTCACGATGGCGATGGCCGTCTATTTCACGCAGGTCGGCAAACAGCGGCCGCAGGTCATCTGCCTGGCATTGACGCTGGTTCTCGGTTTGACGTTCCTGGGTATTAAAGCAGTCGAATATAAATCCAAGTGGGACGATCACCTGATTCCGGGACGATTATTTGCCGGGAATCCGTTCGACCCCGTAGTTGCGGCACACGGAGATGAAGATCCGCACAAACTGCACCTGCTCGAAGGCGCTACAGTGAAACAGGTCGAGATGTTCTACTGGATCTACTTCGCGATGACGGGCATGCACGCGCTGCACATGATCATCGGTGCGGGGTTGTTGACGTTTCTGTTGATCTATTCATTGAAGGGGCGGTTCGATCCCGAGTATCACAGTCCGGTCGAGGTGATCGGGCTTTACTGGCACTTCGTCGATATTGTGTGGATATTTCTGTTTCCGTTGTTGTATTTGCTCGGCAGGCATTATTTGCATTGATACATCCAGTAAATTCTGTAAATCCTGAAATCATGTCTAACAGGATGACAGGATTTACAGAATTAACAGAATCTAGACATCATGAGTGAGCATATCGTTCCAGTCAGGATTTACGTCACCATCTTCCTAACGCTGCTGGTGGGAACGGCGCTGACCGTGGCGGCCGCGCGCGTCGATTTTCCGTATGGGCTCAACACGCTCGTCGCGATGACGATTGCCGTCGCTAAAGCTACGGTGGTGGTGCTCTATTTCATGCACGTGCGCTACAGCACACGGCTGGTCTGGGTGATTGTCGGCGCTGCGTTGTTCTGGATGGCGATTTTGTTCGCGTTCACATTCGCAGACTTCTGGACGCGCCCCTGGCTCTCAACCCAAATGAGCTGACAACTTCACTCGCCTGGCTGCAACGTTGTTTCCCGCACCTCGATCAAGCGCTTACACGCAGGGCAGTTCAAGCGAATGGTGGCGTCTGAAGTTTTGATAGGGGCGTTACAGTACGGGCAAGCGCCATCGACTACGTTGTGCTGGAAGAGATCGCGCATCATGAAGACGGGCAACACGAGACCCGCAATGAGCAGCGGGATGCCGAAGATGAGGCCGATGGTCGCGCCCTGACCGAGAGTCAGACTAATGACAAGGCCGGCAATGAAAAGCACGAGGCCGATACCGACGCTGAAAGAGAAGCTGTAAGCGCTATCAAACGTGCGGCCTGATTTCGCAACATCTGGTCGATTGGCGTCCATCTAAAACCTCCTGAATACGTGGGATTTCTGGGGAGATAGCTACGAGCCCGGTAGCAGTGACTTTTACTCCTGCCTCGGGGCGTTGTCAAATGATCTGTGTTTCAGTATTACTTCTGGCTTATTACAAACTGTTATGACACCTTTCGAAGACTTTCTTAAACAACACGACGAAGAATCATGGTCGGCAACGCTGACCGCTTTACTGCGCTCGATTCACGAAGTGGATCGCAACGCCACGCAGATCTGGTTCTGGTTTTATCCGCTGTCACTCTTTCAGGCGCTCGAGCAGTCAGACGATCCCGAAACGCTCACACAGCGCCTGCTGATGCAGGGGCAGTTTTACCTGAAAGATCAGATCGACTCGTCGCACACGTTTCTTTACGGGCATCGTTACTGGCCGGAAGTGAAGAGCGCGGCGCAGAAACATGCGCGCGGATTTTCTGCCGGCGATAGTCGACCGCTCGCGGATCAGATCGTGTCGGTGGCTCAGCAGGTCGCCGGACAGGCGAAGATTGATCAATCGGTCGTCATCGGGATTACAGCGGTTGCTTTCATGACGATCCGGCAGGCGGGTTTGGCAGCATTTGAAGCCGCGCCGGGCCAGATGCTGATCGATAAGAAACACGCTCGCAAGTCGCCCGCGGATGTGTTGCGAGAACGCGCGATTGATGACAGCCAGGGCTTTTTGAGTTTTCTCAAAACAGTCGATAAGAAATGGACTGTCACTCACGACGAAAATGACGACCGCGCGAAGTATCGTTTGAATCACACGCAGGATCTCGCGTGGGGCGCGGCTGGCGATCGTTCGCGCAACTGGCGCGAGCTGGATCCGCGCCGGATCGAGGGACCGATTCCCGTGGAATGTCGCTCGGCGTCGTGTGGGACGTGCTGGGTTGGCGTGCTGGGCGGTGCTGAAAAACTCTCGGACGTCGCCGCGCGTGAAGGCAAAAAGATCAAGGAGTTTGGCTACATCGATACAGCCGAAGCGAAGCCGCTGATCCGTCTGGCCTGTCAGGCTCAAGCACACGGCGCCGTCTCAATAGTAATCCCTCCCTGGAACGGAGTATTTGGGAAGTATTTAAAGAAATCCGTCGATAATCAGTGAAGATCCGCAGTTCACCTCTCCTCTTCGTCTTTGCTGCAGCGTTCCTCTGGAGCACGGGCGGACTGTTCATCAAGTGGAACACGCTAACCGGACTTGAACTCTCGTTTTGTCGCTCACTGTTCGCGATGATCACCGTCGCGATCCTCACGCGGCGTGAAGGGTTTGGCCTGAACCGTGTATCGGCGATCGCATCAGTTCTTTATGCCGTGTTACTCGTACTCTTTGTTCTCTCAACAAAGGCCACGACCGCAGCCAACGCGATTTTTCTGCAATACACCGCACCGGTTTACGTCCTGATCTTTGAGCCTTTGATCTACAAGGAAAAGTTTCGTTTGCGGGATTTCGTAACGGTGCTGGTGTGTCTTGGTGGGATGGCGTTGTTCTTCGTCGGGCAGCTTCGTCCTCAAGACATCGAAGGAAACGTCATGGCGCTCGCCTCCGGGCTCTGCTTCGCGTTCTATTTTCTCCTGCTGCGTCACCCGCGGGCGCGTGAAGTAAACCGCGCCTCCTCTGTGATCTATGGAAATCTACTGGCCGTCATTGCTCTCGCGTGGTGGGGATTGCCCGCCTTGTTGAACCTAACTGGTCATAACGCGCTCAGCGTCACCTATCTCGGTGTGGTCCAACTCGGAATCGCTTATGCACTTTTTACCCACGGCATGGCACACGGCGTGAGGTCACTGGATGCAGGTATTATTTGTTACATCGAACCTGTATTGAATCCCGTATGGGTCTTTTTCGTCCTCGGCGAACGCCCCTCACGCTGGGCCCTCCTCGGAGGCACGATCATCGTCGCCGCAGTTATCGTTCACATGCTGCTGGACGCGCGAGGCAAAAGTACACAAAAGGCACAAACTACATCATCCATGTTGAGCGGTTCTCATAATAGCCCGGAGAGCGATCGGGGTAGCGTTTCTTATATTGACGAAAACGAGCGAGGAGTTTCTCGTAGCGCCGGTCAGAAGAGATGATCGGGTTGTGGGGGATGGCGCGGAGGTGGGTTTCGATCTTCGTCATCTTGCGCGGTGAGAAGCGCCAGTCGTATTTGCCCAGATCGTAAAGATTCGTCACGCCGTAACCTTTCAGCCTGCCAGTAAAGTCAACAAAAGGATCGAAGTAACTCAACGCCAGTTCTCGCGGTGATCGATACACCGGCTTACGACCGTGCAACCCGCGGTCGCGTGAACGCGCGATCGAGCCCCAGCCCGAAGCTTCTTTGAAGACGTAAACCACGTGGTCCAGAAGATCCTGCGATTCCAGATCCAGCAGCAAAGGCGGGTAACCGTGCTGCTCGAGAATCACTGCCGCACCGACGGCAGCTTCCAGACAGTGAGCCTCATTCCGTTTTACGACTTCGCGAAACGATCGAGTTGTGGCTCCGTCCTTTTCCCAGTTGTACGGGAGCGAACTGAAGAAGCGTTGTACTTTAAGAGGAGTGTTGAGCCGCTGGATCAGTTTCCACTCGGCGGCCGTGAAGCGTTTTTGGTCCGGAATCATGCGTAAATCGTTGACTTTGTTTGTCTATGTGACAAAAGCTCGAAGCTGCACTTGCTTGAATCAGCAGCAAATGTCAGACTTACAGTCCGCTCACAACCGTGCGGCATCTCAAAAGAATTAGGTTTAGCTTAAATACTTTTTATTCCGACATTATCCAGCAATGAACCAGCAGGCTACAGCTTCCCAACGAACACGCGCCGAACAAGAAACTGAAAATGAGGCAAACCGCCTCCGAGAGCAAGTGGACTCCGCACTCGCGGCCGTCATCTCTCGTGCACCTGACGAGGTTGAGTCGTTACAAACCGCAGCCGATCGCATCGAGCGGGCCGCGCGCGACCTCTCCGACGCCTTGCGCGAACTGTCACGACAGCGCAAGTCTCCGGAAATCTTGTAATCAACCATTGACGTGGGTCTAACGCTCTATGGACCTTCTTGTATTTAATTTGGAGACTGCTTAATGGCATCGATTCGCACCGCTAGTATTACTGAGCACCTGGGTCGAAAAAATACTTCGTACGAGTTGGACAGCTACGGCATCAAGGAACCAGCTCGCGTTTACTGGAACCTCAACGCGCCCGAGCTTTACGAAGAGATCGCGCGCCGCAATGAAGGCGTCTTCTCAAATCACGGCGCGATGATCGTCGATACAGGGGAGCACACCGGACGCGCTGCGAAAGACAAAGCGATTGTGCGCGAAGCCGGCAGCGAAGACAAAGTTTTCTGGGGCGATGTAAACAAAGATTTTCCGCAGGAGAAATTCAACGCACTGAAAGAGCGCATGATGGCCCACGCGAAAGGTCGCGAGCTCTTCGTGCAGGACACGTTCGTCGGCGCCGATCCCACGTATCGCTTGCCGGTTCGCGTCATTAATGAGCTCGCGTGGCACTCGCTCTTCGCGCGCACGATGTTCATCAGCGACACTGCTGCAACAGCGCCACACAAACCGGAATTCACGATCATCAACTTTCCGAGTTTTCAGGCTGACCCGCAACGTGACGGCACCCGCTCGCCAACGTTCATCCTGATGGACTTCAGCCAGCGACTCGTGCTTATAGGCGGAACGTCTTACGCCGGTGAAACGAAAAAGAGCGCCTTCACGATCATGAACTACCTGTTGCCGCAGCGCGACGTGATGAGCATGCACTGCTCCGCGAACGTCGGCGCTGAAGGCGATGTCGCGATCTTTTTCGGCTTGTCTGGAACGGGTAAAACAACTCTCTCCGCCGATCCCGAGCGTCGCTTAATCGGCGACGATGAGCACGGCTGGTCCAATGACGGCGTGTTCAATATCGAAGGCGGTTGCTATGCGAAGGTGATCAAGCTGTCAGAAGAAGCCGAGCCTGACATCTATCGCACGACGAAGATGTTTGGCACGATCCTCGAGAACGTTGTTTACGATCCGGTGTCGCGCCAGATCGATCTCGACGATGCAGGCAAGACTGAAAACACACGTGCGTCGTATCCGCTCACGAGCATCAACAACATCGTGCCCGAAGGACGCGCCGGGCATCCGCGCAACATTATCATGCTGACGGCTGATGCGTTTGGCGTGTTGCCACCGGTCGCGCGCTTGTCGCCGGAGCAGGCGATGTATCACTTCCTGTCTGGTTACACCGCGAAAGTAGCAGGCACCGAGCGCGGCATCACGGAGCCGCAAGCCACCTTTTCGACGTGCTTTGGTGCGCCGTTCATGGTGCTGCATCCGGGTGTTTATGCTGATCTGCTCGGCAAGCAGATGGCGCGTCACAATGCGGCGTGCTGGCTCGTCAACACCGGCTGGAGTGGTGGACCATACGGCATCGGGCAACGCATGAAGATCCGTTACACGCGTGCGATGATTCGCGCGATTCTCAACGGCTCGCTCGCGGAAACGGAGACGACGCCCGATCCAATTTTCGGCGTGAATGTTCCGGTGTCTTGTCCGGACGTCCCGAGTGAAGTGCTGCAACCACGCAACACGTGGGAAGACAAAGACGCTTACGACCGCCAGGCCGCCGACCTCGCACGAAGATTCAATGAGAACTTCAAGAAGTATGAGGCGGGCGTGTCCGAAGCAGTGAGGGCCGTCGCTCCGAAGGTCTAGTGAGTTAGAGACAGGATTTACAAGATTTTTCAGGATGAACATGTCAATCTTGAAAAATCCTGTGAATCCTGTCTAACCTGGCGGCCAGGTCATTGGGCGTCCACCCAGAACATGAACGTGTACGTGAAACACTGACTGCCCTGCCCCGGCCCCCGTATTAATCACCGTACGGTATCCCGATTCCTCGTGCCCTGAATCATTCGCCACGCGCGCGCCGATGCGCAGCAGGTGTCCCAGCAACGCCTCATCCTTTTGCGACGCGTCATCCAGTGACTCAATGTGATCGCGCGGAATCACCAGCACATGCATCGGCGCCTGCGGGTTGATATCGCTAATCACCACGCAATGATCATCCTGATGCACAAAGTCCGCCGGAGTCGTCCCATTAATAATCTTGCAAAACAAACAATCTGCTTCTGACATTCTCTACCTTTCTTTAAAACCTAAACTGCTTCCGCCAACTGCGCTGTCACCACCGGCGCGATGATTCGTTCGATATCAGCCCCGACCGCGCGTAGCTTCGCTTCAATCTTCTCGTAACCGCGATCGATGTGGTAAACGCGATCGATCAACGTCTCACCGTTCGCTATCAATCCTGCCAGCACCAGCGACGCCGACGCGCGCAGGTCCGACGCAATCACGCGTGCTCCATTCAATGTAGTTGGACCATTAACGATCGCTGACCGCGCGTCGATGTGAATCTGCGCTCCCATGCGCTGGAGCTCCGACGCATGCATAAAACGATTCTCGAAAACTGTCTCGATAATCTCGGATCGTCCTTGCGCCTGCGTCATCAAAACCATGTACTGCGCCTGCATGTCAGTCGGAAACTCCGGATAAGGCGCTGTCGTAACATCGTGCGCTTTGAGTCCATCCGGGCACGTGACTTCCAAAGTCGTGGGATTTACTTCCTTGATCACGACGCCGGTGCTTCGGAGTTGTGAAATCACACTATCGAGATGATCCGGGCGGCAGTCTTTAATCTCGAGCTGCCCCTGCGTAAGCGCGGCGGCAACGATGAACGTTCCGGTCTCGATTCGATCGGGAATGATCGTGTGCTCCGCGCCGCCGAGCGAATCGACGCCTTCGATCTGGATCGTCTCGGATCCGGCGCCGTTAACACGGGCCCCCATCTTGTTCAATAGATCGGCGAGATCAACGATTTCCGGTTCGCGAGCCGCGTTGTGCAGCGTCGTCGTGCCGCGCGCGAGCGTTGCCGCCATCATCAGGTTTTCCGTTCCCGTGACGGTGACTTTGTTGAAATGAATTTCGGCGGCGCGCAAGCGTCCATCACCCGGCGCGCGCGCCACTACGTTTCCGGCTTCGAGTTTTACTTCCGCACCAAACGCTTCAAACCCCGCCAGGTGCAAATCTATTGGCCGCGTTCCGATTGCGCAACCGCCCGGTAACGAGACTTTCGCTTTGCCGAAGCGAGCCAGCAATGGACCAAGCGCAAGCACCGAGGCGCGCATCGTTTTCACAAGCTCGTAAGGCGCTTCGAAAAGCGCGACGTGTGCGGCAGTGATCTTGTGTGTTCGGAGCTCGGGAGTCAGGACTGTCGCGCCGATGTCTTCAAGCAGGCGACGCTGCGTGATGATGTCGCGAACGTATGGAATGTTATGGAGTGTAACTGTCTCGGGCGTGAGCAGCGCCGCCGCCATGCAAGGCAGCGCGGAGTTTTTGGCACCACTGATGGAGACTCTGCCGTGAAGTGGGCGGCCACCCGAGATACGAAACTTGTCCACGATGCGGGACAGAGTAATTGAAAATGAAAGATTAAGCCACAGATCCGTGCGGATCCGTGGCTTATATCACCGCCCTCTTGCTCGCAAACCTAATCGTTCGTGAGTTTCTTCAGGTGCACACCGCCGTTCGTGGTCATGGCTCTGAGCGTCGCGCCGCCCGAACCGAGGTTGAGTGCGATCTGCCTCGTTATGCGACCGCTCACCGGAAATTCAGTATTTACACTGCCGTTGACTGTTCCGGTTTCGACGCGCGCTGAGTAATTCTCCGGCACTGACATGATGACGCCGCCGTTCGTCGTGCTCACGTCCAGCGTTTCACCGTCCCAGCGATCGCCGCTAAGCTCGATCACCAATCCGCCATTCGTTGTCGAGCCGCGCACGGCGCCACCGACTCTCTTCAAAACCACACCGCCGTTCAACGCCGTGAAATCGATGCGGCCGTTAACATCCGCGATCGCGATGCCGCCGTTGTGAGTTTCGAGTGAAAGATCCGCGCGGCGTGGAACGAAGACTTCGTAACTCACGTCCCAGTGATAATCACGCCGGCCCTCGGGACCAGTCGCGTGAATCTTCGCGCCACTGGTTTCAATCCTTACCTGCTTGCCGAGCGCTTCTGCTTCGGCTGCAGTCGGCGCGCCGGCTTGTACGCGCGCGCGCACCAAAATCTGGTTCTGGTCCCAACCCTTTACGGCAATGCCTCCGTTTTGCTTGCCGTCGATGGCGATCGCGCCGCCGCTCGGCGCGAGGGTTTGCTCTCTGATTTCGCAATTGCTGACGAGCCTGTCGTTGTACCAATTGTTCTCACGACAAGTGAGGGAGCGATCTTTATCCCTTTGCGCAAACGCAGCAACGCCTGTGAACGTCACTAATGCAGCAATCAGCACACTTCGGCCTAAAAACCTGTACATAACTCGGTCTCCTTAAATGTCTGGGGTTACAGTGTCGCGCTTTTTCGCGGCTCTGAACCCTAAACACCACAGCCGCGAACGATGTGGCAGCTATCTTGTTATCCTGAAAATCTTGTAAATCCTGTCTAAACCCTCTGCAAAACTACAATGCGCGGAATGCTTTGTAGATCCGAACGAATCTCTTGCAAGGACCACACAGATTCATCGATGAGACTTCGAACCGCCTCGCCCTGATCGAATCCGATTTCCATAAGCAAATGTCCGTGTGGTTTGAGAAAAGCGGGCGCTTCCCTGAGCAGGCGACGAATCACGCTCAAGCCGTCCGGGCCAGGTGATAAAGCTACGCGCGGTTCATGGTCGCGAACTTCGCGTTGTAATCCATTTAGCGCAGCCTCCGACACGTAAGGCGGATTCGAAACGATTAGATCAAACTGCAACCGAAGCCAGTCCAGCGCGTCGAAGCAATCAGAGACAACGAACACAGATCGATCAGCAACAGATTGCTTCTCAGCGTTGAGTTTCGCTATCTCGAGCGCTGCCGGAGACTTATCGATCACAACTGCACGAGCATCAGCCAGCTCGCACAACAGCGTCACCGCAATACACCCCGATCCCGTTCCCACATCGCAAAAAACCGGACGATTTGCCTTCGTCACTTCGAGCGCGGCCTCGACGAGTAATTCTGTTTCCGGCCGAGGTATCAGTACGTCAGGCGTGACACGAAACTCGCGCCCGTAAAAATCCTGCACGCCAGTGATGTACTGCAACGGCTCTCCCGCCGCTCGCCGCTCCACAAATTCGCGCAACTGGTCCAAAGAATCGTCGTCAACCATGTCTTCCGCGTGACTGATCAGAAATGTGCGATCTTTACGAAGCACAAATGAGAGCAGCGAACCAGCTTCGCGTCGAGCGTCCGGTACACCAGCGCCATCAAGGAGCCGTGACGCCTGTTTCAGAGCTTCAGCAATAGAGTATTTATTAACCACGGATTTTACAGATTAGGAATTAAATCCCGATTCACTCTTTTAACTCAACATAAGGACGAGTCTCGTTCCTCCCGTGGCGCAGGAACCCTCGAAGCTGCCCAGCTTCGAGGGTTCTCGCGTAAAAGGGGTAGAGTTTAACAACGTTTGGCGAAGCGAGGTTGGCCCCGTGGGTAAGCTTTCCAAAAGCTGTCTGCTTTTTACTCTCAATTGGCTCGACGCCCAATTAACACTCTTGTGGATTCGCCTCGGCGTCGCTACCGAAGGCAATTCCATCATGGCCCGTGTTCTCGAACATGGCGATCTGGCTTTCCTCGGCTTCAAACTCATAATTGGCGCCTTCGCCGCTGTCACGCTTTACCGCTGCGCGCACTTGCCGCTCGCTAAACGCGGTCTCAATTTCGTGCTCGGCATTTACGTTATACTAATGCTCGTGCATGTTGCGACCGGTTGTGTGGCCCTGGGCTGGCAAACGCCCGTCGTCGTTGTTAGTTATGTCGTGAGCCTGCCCAACGTCTTCCTGTCTCTGTTCGTTTAAGAGATTCCGAAACTCGCCGCCGCCGTTCTACGTTGTTACAATCACTCGCAACGGCGCCCGTTTTGAGAGCATCCTAAAAAGTGATGTTAGCCACCTCTTGCCCGAATCCAGAATTTTAGAGAGGGACGACTTTTTATGTACAAACTTTCCGCACGCCAGATTTTATTGATTGCTCTTATCTCTGGGATCTTTGCGGCCGGAGCAGTTGTTATTTTTGACCGTATCAACAATCGCTTTCAGCCGTCGCAGGCTGCGTTCACCGAAACACCGCCCGCGGGCATCAGCGATCCCGCCACTTCAACTGACGAACAAAACAATATCGAGGTTTATCGCACGCTCAGTCCTGGCGTCGTGTTCATCCATTCAACGTCATACGCACGCGACTTCTTCGGTTTCGTTGAACCGCAGGAAGGCTCGGGCTCCGGATCGATCCTGGACCAGCAGGGAAACATTCTCACGAATTATCACGTGATCGAGGGCGCGCAAAAACTTTCAGTCAGTATGGGCGGAAAGAAAGACTATCCGGCTGTTGTCGTCGGCGGTGATCCGGACACGGATCTCGCCGTGATTCGTTTGACTGAAAAACCGGCCGGGGCACTTACGGTCGTTCCGTTAGGCGATTCAGACAAACTCGTCGTCGGTCAGAAAGTGCTCGCGATTGGAAATCCGTTCGGTTTGGATCGAACGCTGACAACGGGTGTCATCAGCGGACTACAACGACCCATCCGCGCGCGTAACAGTCGACTGATTGAAGGCGCGATTCAAACAGACGCATCGATCAACCCCGGTAACTCCGGTGGACCATTGCTCGATTCGCGCGGTCGTATGATCGGCATCAACTCTCAAATTCTTTCGCCATCAGGTAGTTCAGCCGGCGTTGGTTTTGCAGTGCCGGTGAGTATCGCCAAGCGCGTCGTGCCGCAGTTGTTGCAAAACGGCCGTGTGCGGCGTCCGAAACTTGGCATCAGCACGCGTGAGGTTACGTCGCTGCGCAACCAGATCGACTTGCCTGTCGAAGATGGTGTGTTAATTTACCAGGTCGCACGCGGTGGTGGTGCAGCCACGGCGGGATTGCGCGGTGTGCAGCAAACTGAGATGGGCGATGTCGAGTTGGGTGATATCATCGTCGGCATCGACAACGAGAAGGTGGCGAATTCAGACGATCTGTTCCGAGTACTCGATAAGCATCAGATCGGCGATACTGTTCAGGTTCAAATCTGGCGTGACGGCAGGCGAATGTCGGTGCCGGTGCGTTTGATGGAATCACCTGAGTCGAGACGCTGATCGCATGTAAATTGCGGCTCTATGCACCAGACGACCCACTTCTTCAATTTGGGTTATGGCTGGCTCTGTAAACATTGCAGCGCGGAGGCCGCAGAGCGTAAACATCACCATCATCAGCATCACGGCGCTCCAAGGCCGCAAGGTCCCGCGCTGGCGAAGTGGGTTGATGAGGAACACTGGCGGGGGCTCGTTTGCCCCCGCTGTGGTAT
>DASTTS010000326.1:0-3603 GCA_035760085.1 Pyrinomonadaceae bacterium | reverse complement strand
AAATCGCCGTTCCCGCCTTTCTTTAAGGCGTTATTGAAGTGATTGAGAGCAGCTTCAGGGGTTCGCGCTTGAGAGAAGACCGTTATCGGGAGCAACAGAGAGAGAAGTGCAAAAAGGATCGCATAGCGGCGCATGGTAGACCCTCCCTTGGTTGAAGCTCGTCTACCAGGTGCGCTAAGATGCGGGCGTCGACGATGCAGCTTGAGCGCCGCGAGGCAATCGAACTTGTATTGTCATCAGGGCCTCGTTGCTATCGGAAGTAGCGACGAGGCTTTTCAATTTGGGTTCCGGTGTTAGCACCGGCTCTGAAAGTAAAACGAACGAAGTTGAAAAAAGTTACAAAGATTCTGGGGCTTCTGGATCAGAAACACCGTGGTGGGATCAGTTGTGGCAATGAAGAAATAAGTCGTATACGTCCTGTTGGACTTATATCTGATTTTTTATTCAGGTGCGGTTTCGCTTGGCACCATTGCGCCGGGATGAGACTTGATCAATGGTGGAGCTAACAGTCGTTGTGCGTATCCTTCGGGAAATGATCGAACGCGTCCGTTTGAATCAGTGATGACGTGCCCGGTTTCGCCCTCGGCAACAATCTGTCCATTCGATGCGCGTACGATTTCATATCCGAAACGAAGTGAGCGTTTCCGTAATTCCGTAATGTGTGTACGAACTATTAGTTCATCATCGTAATATGCGGGAGCTTTGTAGCGGCAGTAAGCTTCAGCGACAACGAGGAACGCGTTTTCATCTTCTTCCATGTCGCGGTAAGAAAAACCGCGCGCGCGACAATAATCGGTTCTGCCGATTTCGAACCAGACTAAATAGTTGGCATAATAAACGATGCCCATCTTGTCAGTTTCGGCGTAGCGCACACGAAGCAGCGTTTCGTGCCAAACGCCGAATACATCTTCAGGGGCAGGGCTTGTCATCTGAGCAAAGCCTTCCGAACTCATAGCGAAAAAGGGATTTCCCGATCCTTGTAGCTGTAAACGTTTAGCGGACTATAAGAGTGAAAGACCAATATGTCAAAGCAAATTAGCGCCGGGCTGGCCCTGTTGATCCTGTTCTGTCTCGGTACGGGCAGTTTCCTGCCAAAAGGGCAGGCCCAGACCGGGGCGGCAAGAAGTACCCAACACGCGGCCATCGTCTCCATGACGGCCACGATGCTCAAGGAGACGAGCGAGCTCCGTGAGCTAACGATATTGAAAAACGTGAAGAGTGGTGCTCAATCTCGTGCTGAGATCGAGCGCATGATCATTAGAAATCTCGACTCCGAAACTACGCCGGCCGAGATGCACGCGGCCGAAGTCCTCTTGAAAGTCTTTGGCCTTGCACCCAAAGAATTCGCCTATCGCAGTTTTCTGATCAAGCTATTAACAGAACAGGTTGCGGGTTATTACGATCCGAAGGCGCAACAGTTTTATCTCGCCGATTGGATTGAGCTCGAAGGTCAAAAGCCTGTGATGGCCCACGAGCTGACTCACGCGCTCCAGGATCAGCATTTCAACCTCAAACGTTTTGAAAACTGGCCCAAGGGAAATTCTGACGCCGAGCTTGCTGCGCATGCGCTCATCGAAGGTGATGCAACCCTCGCGATGACGCTCTACATGGCGAAGAATCCGCTCGTCGCGTTGGCGTTCATTCGCAGCTTAGGCGGACAGGAAGCAGCGACAGAACAGTTCAACCAGGCGCCGCGCGCATTACGCGAGTCGTTGTTGTTCCCGTACGAGGAAGGCTCGGCATGGGCCACGCAGCTTTACAAACGCGGCGGCTGGGAGATGGTGTCGCAGGCGTTTACAAAACTGCCGCAATCAAGCGAGCAGATTTTGCACGCTGATAAATATTTTTCTTACGAAGCTCCGCAGAAGCTTGCGCTGCCGGACTTCAGGGCCGTTCTTGGTCCAACCTGGAAGAAGCTCGACTATGATGTGAATGGCGAGTGGGGATATTTTTTGATCCTCGATGAGTTTTTGAATGACTCTGCGGAGTCGAAGGAGGCGTCGGCGGGTTGGGGCGGCGATCGTTTTGCGCTTTATGAGACGGGTAAGCCGGATGAGTTTTTTGTCGCACAGTTAACTGCGTGGGACACGCCGCTCGATGCGCAGGAGTTTTTTAATGCTTATGCCAGACGCACGGGGAAGCGATATGCTGACGCGAAGGAATTGAAATCGGACGACGATCGCTTTGAATGGCAAACTTCGAGCGGCAGAATCGTGCTGGAGCTGCGCGGTTCGCGGGTCGCCATTGTTGAAGGTGTTCCGGCTTCAACTAATGCCAATAAACTGCTGACTGCGATCTGGCAGCAACGATAACGTCTAACAAACACAACTGATGAAAAAGTCTGACAGCGGTACTGCTACCAAACAACCGTCGCGCCTGCGCGAGCTCACCGATCAACTTCTGCAACTCGAGACGCAGCTGCGTAGTGGTGGCGGTCCGGACAAGATCGATCGACAGCACCAGCAAGGGAAGCTGACGGCACGAGAGCGCATCGAGTTGCTACTCGACAAGGATTCCTATTCGCAGGAAATCGGATTGCTTGTTGCGTACGATCAGTATGACGGTGGTGCGCCGGCTGCGGGCGTTGTGACTGTCGTTGGCCGCGTTGAGGGCAGGGAAGTCGTCATCGTTGCGAATGACGCGACCGTGAAGGCCGGTTCGTGGTGGCCCGAGACGATCAAGAAGATCCTGCGCGCGCAGGAGATCGCGATGCGCTCGCGTGTGCCGATCATTTATCTCGTCGATTCGGCGGGCGTGAACTTGCCGTACCAGGGCGGTGTTTTCCCCGGGCAGTACGGTGCTTCGCGAATCTTCTATTACAACTCGATCATGCGTCGCTATCTGAAAGTGCCGCAGATCTCGGCGGTGATGGGACCATGTATCGCGGGCGGTGCGTATCTGCCGGCACTGTCTGACATCATCATCATGGTTGAGGGAACGTCGTTCATGGGTTTGGGCGGCGCCAATCTCGTGAAAGGTGCAACCGGCCAGACGATTGACAACGAGACGCTCGGTGGCGCTCGTACGCACAACGAGTTGTCAGGCGTCGCGCACTATCGGGTTGCGGACGATCAAACGTGCATTGAGAAGATTCGCGAGGTCGTGTCGGAGTTACCTAAGCCGCCAGGTGCAAATGCGATTGATGTCGTCGAGCCTTTGCGAGCGGCGGATGAGCTTTACGAAATTATTCCGGAAGACCACCGCCAGCCGTACGACGCGAGAAAGTTACTCGAGTGTTTGCTCGACAATGGTCATCTCGACGAGTTCCAGGCTGACTACGCGAAGGAGATGATCACGGGCCACGCTCGTATCTGTGGAACACAGGTCGGAGTGATCGCGAATCATCGCGGAATGGTGCGTATGCCTGGCGGCAAGCAACCGCGTTTTGGCGGGATCATTTATACGGAGTCGGCGGAGAAAGTCGCTTACTTCATCGAGACGTGCAATCGACATCAGACGCCGTTGTTGTTTGTGCAGGACGTTTCCGGATTCATGATCGGATCTGACGCCGAGCACTCGGGGATAATTCGTGCCGGCGCGCAGTTTGTAGAAGCGATGGCGACCGCCACGGTTCCGAAGATCGTTCTTACTGTGAATCACGCT
>DASTTS010000325.1:0-4942 GCA_035760085.1 Pyrinomonadaceae bacterium | reverse complement strand
TCGGTGGAGGCAAAGTCGACCCGTCGTTACCGGAAATCATTTTGTTACACGGGATCATGGGTGGACACCTCGCTGCCTACGGCGGACTCGGCGGCCGCATCTGGCTATCGCCACTCGCTTTCGCAGCGGGCGGAGTCGCGGGCCGGCTCACACTCGGCAACGACGGTCTTCAGGATCTCACACCCGATCAAATTCTCTATCCGGACGGACCGATCAGACTTGTTTACGAAAAGCCGGCGCGTAAGTGGCGCATGCAGGGCTTTGTCGTTCACGAGTTTTCGTTTGATTGGCGTAAGCCGATTACAAACGCCGCCGAACGTCTGCACCTGTTCATTGAAGGTTTGCGTCTGGAGCGACCGGCGAAGAAGTTTGCCCTCGTTGGTCATTCGATGGGCGGCTGTGTTTCGGCTGTATATGCGGCCAGTCACCCGGAATGGGCGTCGCGGATTTCCCAGGCCATTTTTATGGGGACACCGCTGCGCGGGAGTTTTGCGCCGATTGAAGCATTCCTGGGAACTTACTCGATTCTGCCGCAGGCAGCGCTGGTGGATTTCAGAAATAATCTCGGTCAGTACGTGGCGATGGCGCGGTCGCTCCCGGGTTTGATCGATCTGTTACCCGATCCAGAAACATTTCCAAACGCCGCGCCATTATATGAGAGAGCTACATGGCCAACAGATAGCGCTCCCGCGCAGGTCTGGCTCGATCAGTCGCGACAAATGAAACGTGTTTTTGCAACGAGTCCAATATTAGAGACAGCACGACTCATCGTATCACCTGGAGTCCCGACTGTAGGTGATGTCGGCGTGGTCGGCGGAAAACTACAGGCTGGCAGGCGAAACCTTCCGGGCGACGGAACAGTACCAACGCGCTCGGCCGCAGGCGTTCCAGCGTTGGCGATATATCGTGCGACTTCAGGGCACGCTACGATGCCTCGTGAAGATTCGGTGATTAAGGCAGTGCGAGATCTATTGACGAATGGAACTTGTGATTTGCCGCCGCTTACGGATGCCGTCATTAACGATGTTACTCCGATTGAAGAGTCGATCACGGAAGCGATTGAAGAAGCAACTGCTGCCGATCTTACATTGCGGATGAGAACTGGAATCTTTACGCAACGTGATGCAGATTTCTTGTTGAGTGGAGATGGCGCAGCGTTGCCTGGACCAGTCGGTACTCTAGTTTCGGGTGGTGGTGTGTAATGGGGGTCTTTCCGTTATCGAAAGAATATCGAGAGCAACTGGCGGATCGGCTACAGGATGTAATGGACATCCGAAACGTCCTCGATCCGCTTGCCTTTCTAAGGAAGGAAGTTCTTGCGCATTATCCGGGACAGGATAAGCGTGTTCTGCCGCAACGTGGTGAGACGCCCTTCTTTGAAATCTTCATACGCAATTTAGAGCTTTCTGCGTGGGCGGTACGACCTCCGATTATCGTCGCGCTGATGCGTGCCTTCCAGCCCGTTTATGACTACAACCAGGACATTCAGGAAATTCTTGAGGAAGGACCTTACCAGTGTCATCCGCAGAATCAGCCTTACTACGTCTGTCGCGTGTTAATGGAACTGCCGCTGATCGGCCGCGCTCAGACGCGCCTCGCCAGCGTCGATTTCGAGCGTGGGATGAAGATTACCAAGAGCGAAGGCAAGCGCATATTGCGTGTGTTTGGTCCATCGCAGAGCGGTAAGACTCATACGTTGAGATTCTTTGAATATCTCGCCGCAGTACAACCATTGAAGTTTGGAGTGATGAGCATCGATTTCGGAAACACCGAAATGGTTACTCAGGCTGCTGATGCGAGCATTCCGATCGAACTCTTCCTGGCACAACAACTGGAAGCACAGGTGAACCGCCGGCGCGGCGAGTTGATTGCGGAGAAGGCTACTCCGGCAGGTGAGTTTCCGGATCTGATGGCGATTGTGGATGCCATTCCAGAGCCACACCTCTTTAAACCGCTGACCGATTCGCAACAGCGCCTGCGTTGGAGCAGCGAGCTGGCGCGTGAGTTTGTTGACCACGTCATCTACCGCCTCGATCCAGTGCCACAGTATTGGGTTGCTGTTTTTGACAATTGCGAGAAGGCGTCTCCCGAAGCAAAAGAGTTCCTGCGCCAGCTCGTTACGCAAGCGGCCGGCATTGCTTCCGAAAGTGGCTCGGTCGCCCGTGCCGATGAAGGTTCATTGCGAATTGTGCTACTGGGCGACAGCCAGGAGTTGCTGCCGCCCAGTATCTACGCAAATCACGTTCGGACGGACGACCTCAACCAGCAAAATCTCGGAGTGACCGACCTCGAACAGTACTTCAGAGTGTTTAGTCGATGTCGAGTCGAACTGGATGAGCCGCGCATTGCCGCACTTGCTGCCGAATCACTGAATAAGGCGAACGAGATTCAGGCAAAGGATGCGACGATTCCACGGCCCAGGGCGCTCGCCGACGCCGTTTCGGAGAAGTCGTTAGCTCTTGAGGCACTCGCGGCGCAGAAAGGAGGGGCGAATGGATCGTGAAGATTATTCCAATCTACTTCCCCCGCTATCTTCGCTGGACGAGGTGCCGGAAGGATTCGAGCAGGTGCAGGAAGCGACTACAGCTCGACGACCGCTCCTTAAACTAACTGATGAAGAATTTGAGCGAGCGTTGAAGGGAGACGTCGCGTTTGAAGGAACGTTAAAGGTCCATGATGGCGAGGGTACCAGGGCGACTGCGACGGCCAAGGCGAAGGTGGTTGAGGTTACATTGCCGGAGTCAGTGCTCGAGGCATTCGCTGAGGCCGCGGCGCTGCGTTACACGTATCGTCTGGATGCGTTAACACCGCTTGAAACACGAGGCTATCAATACTTGTCGCGGGAAGAGCGCGATCAAGTATTCAACTATCTCACCGCTCGTAGCGAAATAGTTTCTGACGCGCGCCTGAATACGCGCTGGATGCTTCGTGACGAGGTGCGGCGCGCCGCCTTGCAAAGACTGATAGAAAAGAACGCGTTGCTACGGGCGGTTGAACAGGCACGCGCAGATTGCGACGCAGAGTTACGACAAGCGAGTTCGATTGAAACAAAGGAAGAACTTCCCGCCAGTCGCGTCGAAGAAACGCTCTGGGAGTTTCTCACCAAGCCGCAGACTTCTGCCGGGTACGAACGGCGTCAGCTTTTCATCAATCAACGTGTCGTCGAATGGGTGTACGGACTGCCGGGCGTGACTGTGCCGTCGCCCGCAGATGTTAATTACCAGCTAGCGAAAGAGACGTTGCTGCAACCGTTCCGCCATCTGACGGGCGAGTGGAAAGACGGCAAGTTTGTTTCAAACTTCAAGGGACGCGAAGAAGAGCTCAGCCGGATCTACGATTATCTCGCCGTGTTGCCGCCGCCCTCGTGGGGCGCTCGACTCCAGCGCTTCGTGCGGCGCCTGTCCGATACGACGTGGAGTCTCGTTAATCGTACGGAAGGCCATCGCCCGCTGTTGATTCACGGACTTGGCGGCGTTGGAAAATCAACCCTCCTCGCGAAGTTCTTCCTGGACCATCTGACGGAAACTGACCCGGCAGCTCGCTTTCCTTATGCCTATCTCGACTGCGATTCGACCGCGTTGAGCGTGCTCGAACCGCTGACACTGCTAACGGAAGCGGGGCGACAACTCGCCACGCAGTACCCGGCTTCTGAGCCGGCCTGGAATGAAGCTCGTAACGCGTGGATTGCGAAAACTGTTCCTGGTACTTCCTACAGGATAGATGTGGCCTACCGCACAGACGCGATCAATGAATTCAGACTTCTTCTGCTGAACAGCGAGGCGGGTGGAATTAGCGTCGCCGAGCAATTCAAGCGCGGGTTGCCGTTCCTTTTGGTCCTGGATACTTTCGAAGAAGTGCAGTACCGCGACCGCGACGGTATCAAAGATGTGTTTCGCTTGCTCAATATCATGCGGTCTCTCATTCCGAACCTGCACATCATCATGATGGGACGCGCCCCTTTAGGCGATATTCAACGCGAGTATGCCGATATTGAGTCTTTCGCAGTCGAAAGCGACGCATTCGGCACTGGCGAGGCGACAGACTTCAACGTGATAGAAGTTGAACTCGGCGATCTGGAGGAGAGCAAGGCGCGTGAATACCTTCAGGATCAGGGAATCAGCGACCCCAAACTTGCTGAAGAGCTGGTGAGCATTGTTGGTGGTAATCCGCTGAGCCTCCGATTGATGGTCAACGTGTTCAAAAAAGGCGGACTCGATCTGAAATCGCTTCGTGAAGAGACGGAATGGCGTCCGAGCTGGGGCGCCTGGTTTCGTGGTCAAAAAGTGCCGCCCAAGGCGCTGCTGCAAGGTGTCTTGTTTGACCGGATACTCGGACACATCCACGACAAGAAAGTTAAGAAGCTTGCTCATCCGGGTCTGACACTGCGCCGGATCACTCCGAAGTTAATTCAGGAAGTACTGGCTGAACCGTGCGGTTTGGGCAAGATCGATTATGCGGAAGCCGAGGTGCTATTTTGGGAGTTGGCTAATGAAATCACGCTCGTAGGTACCGAGAGAGATCCATCAGGTGAGCTCGTCATTCAGCACCGGCCGGAAATTCGAAAGATCATGCTGCGGCTGATGGAAGCTGATGAGGAGATGAGAGAGCAGATTCAAAAGGTGCACGAGAACGCCATTGACTTTTATGAAAGGGAAGGTCAGGAAGATCGCGAAGAGGCGCTTTATCATCGATTGATGAGCGGGAAGAGGGTGTGCGAAAGCGATTACCTCGAGGATGTTCCGACAGGGGAAGCTTTGGATGCCGGCTATGCGGTACCCACAGCGGAGTTGAACCTGATGTCGATCTGGTTACGGCTTTCGAATTCCTCCGATGAGTTGCCGCTGGCGGGCAAAGCGTATCTTGCGGCTCGATTAAAGGAAGACACGATCTCAGATGAGGAGTGGGCGAAAGTTGACCGGCAGGATTGGGAGTTGTCGATTCT
>DASTTS010000324.1:0-21682 GCA_035760085.1 Pyrinomonadaceae bacterium | reverse complement strand
GTGTGCCAGAGACTGCTTTGGTCTACCCGATGGAACCCAGTTATTCGAAGTCAATGTACCGGTCTTTATTCTGCAAGTTGCAGAGGTGGGCGGAAGTTTGAAAGTCGTGACGGCAACCAGCCGGTTCTAAGATTAAGTCGGCATCACCTTTCGACTCATCACCACGCCGGATCCGGCGCTTCATCTCCGTCGCATCTTCGTAGGCTGACGTATTACCGAGTTTCTCTGGATCGTTCTGTTTCATAGATAGAGTCATAACAACAAGACGAGGGCAGCTCAGTGCGTACTTGTAGTGCTCCTAATGCGGAGGGTATAAGAGGCCGCTGACGACATGCAGTTTATAGAAAAGAATTCTTTCAACGTCCGATCGGTGGTCTATCGCCTCAAGAAGGATGGATCGGCTTTGGAGTTTTTGATCTTTCCAATGATTCATGTGGGGTCGTCTGAGTTTTACGAAGAGATCAGCAGGAGACTGGCGAGTTGTGACGTGATTCTGGCTGAGGGAGTAAAGTCGAGACGCGCTAGCCTGATCACGCGCTCTTATCGAATCGTAAAACACATTCGACGAATGGAGTTGGTTACTCAGCAGGATGGCATGCGGGTCGACAGTTTCCGTGCGAAGATTTTGAATGCTGATATCGATGGCACTGCGTTTGACGAGCGTTGGTCGTCTCTTCCGATTTGGTTGAGAGTGCAGTTATTAGTGCTGGTCCCGGTTTTCGTTCTGTATTTATTCGTGTGTGGCACGAGAGAAACGCTGGCGGAGCATATTGCGTTGGACGACTTGCCGTCTCGTGAGGAGATACTTTTGGAGGATGAAAATTTTGAGGCGCTCGATTCCTTGATAGTCGATGAGCGCGACCGCGTGTTGATCGAGCATGTTGCTAACCTGGAAGAGCAACAGAATGAAGCGAAGCAAATTGGTATAGTGTATGGTGCTCGTCACATGCGAAGTCTGATGACGTTCCTCATGCAGAACTTAAATTATCGTGTAGCAAAGGCGGAGTGGGTGAAAGTGTTTGACCTATGACACCTTCGTGCTTTGCACAAATCCCACCCACGGCAGTGGGTGGATGGTTCAGATCCTTTGACGTCAAGAAATTGAACTATCCACCCACTGCCGTGGGTGGGATTAGGTGACGATTCAAGAGCCGGATCTTATGGGACACAAAACACGGATAATGTATATCGAATACAAAGGCGGCGACATCGTTGGTCCTGCCAGGATTGGACGTGTCACCTATTCGAAGACCGGTAGAACCATTTATTACCAGGGGCGCACGTTCGCATCGTTGAATGGAGACGGATTTAAATCGAATTACTTCGATGCAGAAAACCGTGAAGAGTATTGGATCTCGGGTTGTAAGAAGGACGGCAGCGATGCGCTTTACTCGACGCTCGTGGAAATCGATGAAGATGTCCGCGAAGAGTATTGGGTTAGCATTCGAAATAAGCCCGAGCTCAAAAACATCGCCTCGTTCAAAGGCACCGGCAAGTACTCAAAATAGCCCTGCCTAATATCAATGCCATGAACTGGCCCTGGAAGAAGCACAACGACTGGTCCTTTAAGCCGCGTTGCAGCAAGTGCTTCATCATGCGCGCTGCGCGCATTCGCCTCGTCGCTCCAACGACAAGCCCGGAAGACACCCCGAAACAGGTTCGATTTATCTACAGTGGTCCTGGTGGCTCAAACGGCCAGGGCGACTTGATCCCCATCGAGGAAGCTGAACGAATCAAGGCCGCTTTCGCGAAGCCTTATGATGGTGTGAGGATCCGTCTCGCCGATTTCTACGATGACGCGGGCTTCTGCCTTGAATGTTCACGCTTCTATTGCTGGTGGCACTGGGGTGCTTCAGCAGATGGTGCCGGAGAATGCCCTAAAGGTCATTTCAAGAGTCTCGATCCGCACTGGTCGCCCGATTTTGACTTCGACGAATGAGCATGAACGAACAGGCAAAATGTCACGTGTGTCGAGCGCCAGAGCGCCGGCTATGGGCGCCAGTTGAATATCAGCCCGAACTTGAGAGCCTGCTAACAGGAAACTACATTGCTCTGGATCGCTGCCCTGCGTGCGGTTGGCTCTGGGTACTCGTTCCCTGGGAGCCATATGCGTCATTCCCATATTTAGTACGTTGGGATCGTTCTTTGGAAGATTGGCAACGGCTTCACGATCTTGATAAAGGCGCTACGCTGCACAAATGGCATGAAGCCATGATCGTTGAGTTGTATGGAACACTTGATGACGACGGTATCGATGCTATCAGGCGGCATCGAATGCGTGCGCATGGCGAAGGTCCACTGGAACGGGAGAATGTTGCGCTGCCGGATCTCGACTCATTGCTGTCCGACGATTAACAAACGCTCGCCTATGTCAGATCCAAACACACTTACGGATTTTTCAGCAGGGCAATCTGTTGTTTGCCGCGAGGGAGTGCCCGTTGGAAACAGGCGAGACAAAGAAAAACCGAGCGGAAGGGAATAGCCTGAACGATGAGCCAAACCGTGATCTATAGAAACCTGATAATCGAAACTGACACGCCGCTTCCGACGAGCGAGAGCATAAAACAGTTGGAAGCGGCTCTTGGAGTTTCGCTACCTGACGACTACAAGACATTTCTGAGCCACTGCAATGGCGGCGACATGGATTACCAGATCGATGTGCAGTTTCCCGGCGGTTCAAGTGAGTTTATTGGATTTAGCGGTTTGTATTCAGTAACTGAAGGCGAGTGGGGAACTAATCCATTTGAGCTGTACCAGGCTCGGGCGGTTAGTGAGTTTCCTTCAACTGGTGTTCTCCCGATAGCGGACGATGGAGGCGGTTCAATACTCTATCTTGATCTTCGAGACGAATATAGAGTTGTTGCTTTCGTTCACGGCCTTCCCGCATGGACCGGACTGCGCGAGGAAGATTCACTTATTCAACTAGCGTCATCGTTTGATGACTATCTTTCAAAACTGGTGATCTGCGATGAGATTGCCCAGCATCACATTGAGCATTTCGAAATTACTCCTGAATCAGTAGCGAGCACGATTGAGTGGCTTGATTCAGGTAATAAGGATTGGCGCTCGAAGTTCAGCAAGCTATGGAACGAAAGGGTTCCCAAAGACGCCCACTCGGAGGAAGAGTGAAGCCGGCGAATCGACATGAGGCTCTGGCGCTGCTCTGCGAGGTCGGAGCTCCGCCCCGGTTATATCGTCATGCCGAACTTGTCGGAGAGGCGGCAGACCTGCTTCTCGCGGGCCTCAAACGCTTCGGAGTTCAAATCGACGAAGATTATGTTCGCGTCGGCGTAGTATTACACGACGCCGGCAAGTCGCTTCATACGTCTGAACTGTTTGGACCAGGCAACAACCACGAGGCGGATGGTGAACGTTTATTGTTGTCACACGGAGCCACACCTGAAGTGGCCAGGGTCTGCCGGTCACACGCTCAGTGGGACACTGTGGCGGAGACACTTGAAGAGTTGCTAATCGCTTTGTCTGACAAGCTTTGGAAAGGCGTCCGCGTGGCAAAGCTCGAGGAGCTTGTCATAGATCGTCTGGCTGAGTCGTTACAGAAGGACCGTTGGGACTGCTTCACGGAGTTGGATATCTTGTTTGAGGATGTCGCTGAAACGGCTGATGGCCGGCTGGCGCGCAGTGATGTGTAAAAAGGAGAGCAAAGATGGACGAGGATAAACGCCACCGGTTAATCGCACGACTCTCAAAAGAACCAGAGCCACAGATCATCGATTATGAAGTGTTCTTTGACGGGAATGACGACCTCGGATCAATTGGCTGCAATTTGAATGAGCATCCGGGGATCGAAGCGTTTCGCGACGCCTTCGCTCGCCTCGCGCGGCGGCCCGATGTAAAGGGCGTTTACGCTCAGATCTTCGAGCTGGATCCTGGCGAAGGCTGCTGGCCATTTACGGACACAATTCTTGTGGTCGGCTCTGTACCGGTCGAAGATGTTGCCGCTGAGTTATCCGCGCTGGAGCCGGATGAGGTCTGTACGGGAGCGGAGTTTGGCCTGGCTGAGGTTGTCGGCAAGCGATTTGAGGATCCTTTTGTGGTGGCGTGGTGGGATTAGTTCAAGATGGTCACAATGCAGTATGGATGTCTCATCACCGCTCGCACCGCTTACGACTACGACGCGATCGCAAACGCGGTCGTGCGGGAAGTGCGAGACTGGAAATGATTCGCCGGTGGGCATAACATAGCCGGGAAATATCTGAGGAGGTTTAGTCATGCGTAGAATACGGCCGCTCTTGATTACTTTGTTAACCTTCTCCATCGGTGTCGTAGTTTCGTATAGCTGGAGCTTGCGAAAAGGAGTCGAAGACTTTCTTGTCGAAACCATCGGCGCCAAACTTTCTCAAGAGGAGTTTGTTACTCAGATACACACCTGTGGAATACGTGCAAGTTCTAAAACGTATCTGATCTCTTCAACTGGTGAAACATTAGAGCAAAGCGTGGAAGCTTTTGATTCAGCTGAGGCCGCGCACGAGGCACTACTGGGACGACTAAGTCGCGCCGAGACAATTCTGGAGCGAACAGTAATATTGGATGACAATAAGAGACCCGTTGGTGAACGGGTCGTTGCAGTCGTCTCTTCAAAAGCTTTGATTTTGAAGACCAAGGGGGCGGTCCTTTCAATTATCAAAGCTCCGACGGCTGAGTGGGCGGTTGAATTCGAGGCCGCCATGGCTAAGGACCATTAAATTCCGTGCGCACCAAGGGAATGATTGATTGTCTTGGCGGATCGCAAAATGGTCGAAAGAACTGGGTCGTGGCCAGATTGTGGGCACGACGGCAGACCCGCTTGACTTCGATGCGTCGATTGCATATGTCGATGATTTCCGAATCGGAGAAGAGGTGCACGTCGAGCTTGAGCGCGATGGTGCCGGGTGGCAGGTAACAAAGATTTGGCCCGATGATCCGCGATTCAATTCGCCGGTACCGCTGAACGAAAATACTCCGGCACTTGATCTCGATCTCGAACAGTCTGTCCAGCAGACGTTAAGTCAAATTCACCTTCACGAAACATATCGTCTCATCTCTCGCGAAGGCGACACTCTGGTCCTCAGAGGTGAAGAAGGGTATGCGTACCCTCCTCCTTCCGACGAGATTATTCTTACAGGTGTAAGGTACGTTGAGTTGGCGACACCTCTCGACGTGTATTCATTGAGGCTGGCTACCGCAACTGAGCGAAATTACCTCGCGTCTCGTGTAGAGGAGTTTTCGTCTAGTGATGTTGCCTTGACGTTCGTCGATGAACGGCGACAATTTTATTTCGTTGTGTGCGAAGGTTTCGAATACAAGCAATCGACAGAGATTTCTGGCATCTCGCCCTTTTTTATCGTGAGCCACGTGCCGTCATCACTTTCGTTTTACCGGGACCGGCTTGGATTTGAGATCACCTTCGAGGGGCCATCTCCTGACGACATCTTCTTCGGTATTGTTCGCAGAGGCGGTGCGCAGATACTGCTCAAAGACATTGGCGTAACTCCAGTGCCTAACTACACGCGAGACGTCAAAAAAGGTATCGCCCGGTGGGACGCCTTCGTTGCCGTCCCTGATCCCGACGCACTTGCGGCCGAGTTTGCTTCGCGCAATGTAGAGTTTTCCGAGCCACTGAAAGATACAGATGACGGCTTGCGTGGTTTCGAGCTCAAGGACGCAGACGGCTATGTGTTGTTTTTCGGTCGTCCGCGGTGATAACTGACTCCCATGCCGGAACTAAAGAACATCATACCTGCTGAGGAAGAGCTACACGCGTATTATCGCGAGCATCGTCCTGATCCGGTCATCTTGAGTAGACAATTTGAAGACCTGGAAGACATCGCAGAGGCTGTGCAGCGGTTTGGATGTAGCGAGTATCTTTGCAAAGTCGATTCGATAATCTGGAACGGCCTCAAATGGATGAACACCCTCGATCGCGAGCACTCGTTTTGGAGGGGCACAAATTATCGACCAACGATTTACAAGCTCTTCGACTTCGCGAGAATGATTCTCGACTCTCAGCCGAACAACGTCGGAGCGCTTTGGCTTCTCGCAGTTGAGGATACGTTTACGGGCTCGAACGACTTTGGCCAGGAATTGTGGTTACGTCTTTGGGAACGCGGTAGCGTGGATGTGATATGGCCCATCCGGGCCGGGCTCTGGAATGAAATGATGCTCGGCTTTGACATCGACGAAGTCGGGCGCTTACTGCGGCGGATGGGTTCGCCACCAGAAGGGCGCGATTGTCTCTCCCAGTTTGCGACTGCGACGAATGACAGGCTCCGTGAGTGGGCGGCGAAACAGGTGGCATCTGCGTATTGAGATGTTATGGCTTACGCGATTCACATGGAGAGAGTAAATGAACAGTTGGCAACGCCACATTCTCTTGAAGAATTTATAAGGCTGGAGTCAAGATGATCACACGTCGCCAGTTCGCAAAGTCTCTCGGCAGTGCGGTTGTTCTCTCGACGCTGAAACCGGAGTTGGTCTGGCCGTCTGGTCCACCGCAAGTTTCTGCGAAGGCTGCCGAACTCTATCGCAGCTCTTTCGTGCTCGACTGCAACACGCTTGCTTCAATCGGCTTCCAGCTTACGGGCGACGAGCAGGAAGTAAAACTAAAAGCCGTGCGGGATTCAGGCATCACCGTACTCAAATCCACTCTCGGAGGACCGAACGGCACATTCGAACAGACCAGGGCCGATATCGCCGCCGCGGATGAGTTGATCGAGAAAAAACCTGACCTCTTCCTGAAGGTTCGAAGCCCCGGCGATCTTCAACGCGCACAGCAACAACGGAAGGTGGGCGTCATCTTTTCTTTTGAAGCGGCGACTATGCTGGAAGATAAGATTGAACGCATTGAGCAATTCCGCAATCTCGGTGTTCGCATCATGCAGCTCACATATAACCGGCGTTCTCCTTTCGCAGTCGGATGCCTTGACGGCGATGAGCAGGGATTAACTGAATTAGGGCGGGAAGCTGTCGCAAAGATGAACACGCTCGGTGTCGCACTCGATCTGAGTCATGCAAATACCCGGACAATCGCTGAGGGCATCGCGACCTCGAAGAAGCCACCGATCGTTTCGCATTCAGGTTGTCGTAGTGTCCACATGCACCCGCGCAACCTGGAAGATCGGGTGATGAAAGCACTGGCAACCAAAGGTGGCATCATGGGTATTTACATGTTGCCCTATCTCACACCTTCACCGAAGCAACCGACACTCGACGACTATATGCGGCACATGGAACATGCCCTCAAGATCTGCGGCGAGGATCACGTGGGAATCGGCACCGACGTTCCATTCCGGCGTATAACAGAAAATGATTTGGAAGGTTTACGAAAGCAGCTCGAACAGCGGAAAGCGGCAGGTGTTTCCGCTCCTGGTGAAGATCGACCACCATACATCCCTGACTTGAACACGCCGCGAAAAATCGAGATCGTTGTCGATGCGCTTCTCAAGCGTGGCTACACAAGCCGGATTGTTGAGAAGGTACTTGGTGCCAACTTCAAGCGGGTCTTCTCGGAGATTTGGACCGCTTAGCCGGCGATCCACGAAAACAGAACCGGTGTGCGCGTCATAATAAAGAGAAGGAGATTCAGGCATGCGCACTTTCGCACCGAAACCGAAGGCAAATCAGCCGATTCCGTCCGCCAAGTCGCCGGTACCGGATCAGGATCAAAACAGTGAGGCAAACTCGATACTTGATTTGCAGCGCAACATCGGTAATCAAGCGGTGCAACGGATGCTCCGGATCAATGCCGTAGAGCCGGACAAACAAGGCGGCAAGACGGACGATTTCCTGGAAGAGGTATTACGCGAAGCTATTCGAAACCCGCCGCCACGCACTCCAGAGCCGACCATCCCCAACGACCTAATCCAACAGGCGCATACGATTCCACAGATTGATCCGGAGGACCTTTGGTTTTTGCCGCACGTTCAGGAGCGGATGAAGGCCGTCGCCGCAGATACGGAGGCGCGGGAGAGAGCCGCAGTGATGCCCGGAGGCGTAGTCACCCATACTGCCGACAACATGATGGATTATTGGGAACAGCGTTTCGTCAACTCCGTTGGCCACATCTTGTACGAGCGGAGGGGCGACATGCGCGCGAAGCTGCTCAAAGAGCTTCGTAAAAAGGAAGAGAAGCTCGTGGAGTCCTTCCCCGCTGTTCCCCCAACCAGCTCCAGGTCTCCCGAAAGCGCCGAACAGCAGTTCAGCGAGCAGCTTCGGGTATCCAACCTCCGCGAGCAGGTTGACGCCTTGCGAAAAACCTACAAAGACAAGTGGCAGCAGGAAGTCGACCGCGCCGTCGAGCAGTACATCGCGCTAGCGAACAATGAGGCTCAGTACCTTACGGAGTCGCAGGCCGCGAAGCCCGTCTCGGTTTACGGGCTTCCTGAATTCTTAGAAGGTACTGTCGAGGCGACGGCGCACCCGGAGACGGTGGGAAAGGGGTCCGAACCAGTATCACCGTCGGTAGTCCGGTTTATGAAGGCGGTGCAGAAGGAGTCGGGCCTCAAGGCGTTGGCAGATAACTACCCCGAGCACGAGACGCACAACCCATATCTCGGCAATAAAGACGAGGTCGGCAAGTACTCGTTTGACGTTGACCTTAGTGGCCTGATCAAAGTCAACCCCGACGGGTTCTACGACCGCAAAGCCTTAATCGAATTCTTTATGGCCGTAAACCGCGCATCAGAGAGCACCGGGATAGCCTGGTTCGCCCTTTACAATGACTTCGAAGTCATAAAGACGGTGAACGAGACGCTCGGCAAGCGGCGGATCGGCTTCGCCGGTGGCGGTCGGGGCGGTAGCACTCATCACGGGCCTAGACCGTACGTCCTACATATCCACTTCAACATCATGCCGAGGATGCTTGCCGCAGTGTACCTTCTTGGCAAGCGGCGACCACCCAATATTGATCTGTAGCACGACCGTGGCTTTCAGCTAAGATGAAGGTAAAGCTCGTTACAGCGATTCTGCTAATTCTTTGTGGTGTTGGAATTGGCTGGTTAGCATTTGAAAACCTGATGTGGGCGGTGTGGGGGAAGCAGAACCGCTGGTTTGAGTACGTAGGTTTCTGGGGCTGCGCGATACTCTTTATCTCCGGACTCTTCGCACTGAAGGATCTGAAGCTTGGATCTGTCCTGGGTTGCGTTGGCTTTGTAATGACGATGTTCTACCTTGGTCCAGCCCTCGCGAACACTCTTCATGAAATAATCGTTGGAAATCTGGTATTGAAAGCTCCACAGATCGCCGGGTTGATGTTAATAATCGGACTTCCTTTGCTTGCGCTCATAAGGGTAATCTGGAATCTGAAGCTCATGATAAAGGCCTGAGATTTATGAACTACTTAAAACGTTATCATGATGGCGAATATGAGCGAGTCTGGGAGGAGTTAATCGCTCTCGGCCCGGACGTCCGCGAGGAGCCGCACTACCCGCAGGCGCTGGAAGTGGCGGCCGAGACCATGCGTCGCGTGCGGCGCGATTGCGAGATCCTCGTCGCGCGTCTTCAGTCACTGGGGTACGTCTTCGGCATTTACCCGGACGGCACGACCGGGTACTACACGGAAGGGCCGCTCGTCCCACCTTCCAAGGCGACAGGCTCCGACATCGCTGAGCTGGAGGAGCAGGCCGGGCCGCTTCCAATCTCGCTCGTGGCGTTCTGGGAGGAGGTTGGCCTCATCGATTTCGTCGGCAGGCATCCGGATTGGGGCGATAGTCTCGACCCGGTCGTCGTCACATCACCGGCAGGCGCACTCTCCCTCCTTTATGAAGAGGAGGACGCCGAGTGGTTCGCTGGCCTTGCGCCTGATGACTTGCACAAGGACAACGTGAGCGGCGGCGATCCGTACGGCGTGATGCTGCCCAACCCGACAGCCGATTTTGTGTTCGTTAATGAGAGTCACGACTTGCCCTTCGTACAGTACTTGCGGATGTCGCTCCTGCGGTGGGGCGGATTCCCCGGCCTGGACGGAAGGTCAGCACGTTTCAAACCTCTCGGTGAGTTGATAGCAGGCCTGGAACCGTTCTAAAGACTTACGCCTATATGAAACAACTGATCCTCCTCCTCTTCATCTTGATTACCGGCTCATTTGTTTCAGTCAACGCTGATCATCTGGAACCCAAGGATCAAGCCAGGGGTAAACCTGAGAAAACACTGGCGGGAATTAATCTTGATCGCAGCAGCATATCTGATGTTATTAAGTTGTATGGAAAGCCTTCCAGGGTACGCAAAGAGCCGAAGCCGCCAGGTCTTAACGTCGTAGACATTCACCATTATTATTGGACCAGGGGCTCTACGAAGCTGCATGTAGTTATGTACAGTGAGTACATGGGCTTTATCGAGGTACAAGGACCACCGGGCTCTAGCCGAATGGTTCGCACCGGCAGGGGATTGAAGATCGGAGATGACCTGGCTGATGTGCGACGAATTTATGGTCCAAGGTTCAAGGTGCGCAATATACCGCATCTAAAAATTCACGACCTGATGATTCAATGGCGGACCAAAGAATACTCACTGGTGGCCGGGCTCGATCAGAAGGGAAGAATCAAGAGCATGGTCCTTTCTGCCCCAGAGTAGGTTGACTTCAAATTGAGGATCATCAAACACGCTTTGAACAATTTCCCAACTTTCTATCATCGTAGAGAACGTTTGCCGAAACGCTCTACGATTCACGAGGTAAAAGCTGAATGATACTGTTGCTGGTCCAAATGTGTCTTAGCATTATGTTAGCGCCTTCAGTCATGGCGAACGTTCAGAACCAGAAGAACGCCGGCGATGCAAAATTCCAGGTAGGGCAGAAATGGAGTTATCACAACCGGCCTGGCGAAGAGCAGTCGTATTTCATAGTCGTGAAAATCGATAACGATCTCAAGTTGGGAAAAATCATTCATATCGCGGTGCGTGGCTTGAAGATGAAGAATCCGCGCAGTCCGGATGGTTTTAGCAATGATGTAAATCACATGCCGTTTGCGGAAGAAGCGATTGAAAAGAGTGCGGTAAAACTCTTGAAGGAAAAGGTCGAGCTACCTGGTTTCGAAGAGGGTTACCGGATTTGGCGAGAGGCTTTCGACGGCGGACGAGCTGGTATTTATACGATTACAGTGGCAGAGGCAGTGACTGCAATGGAGAGCATTTTGAACGGTAAAACGATGGCCACTCCGGAGTAGCGAAATGCGAAATATCTTTCCTGGCGTTATATGCGCAGTGTTGCTTGGTTTCGTCACTAACGACGTCACCGCGCAGTGTTGTTGCATGTCCAACTATACAAAGGACATTCGCGGAAGTCTATACGCTACTGCGTATGAGGAGCTCATAAACGCCGATGCTGTCTTTTATGGTCAGATCGTTGAAATGAAGATGCTCAGCAGAAAACCTGTTCGCCAGGGTGGTCGAGACTACGAAGTCGAAATCACTTTTCGAGTTGAAAAAGCGTGGCGTCAGGATTTGAACGAATATACAAAGATCAGGGAATACAGCGACGGCTGTCTCATCGGGTTTGACGTTGCAGATCGATGGCTGGTCTACGCGTATTACGATGATCAGAAAAATCTTAGAACTGGTTATTGCACTCGAACCCGGGTCGCATATAAAAACGTTGAGGATGATTTCAAGGAATTTGCAAAACACGGCGAGAAGCAAACGAGGATTATCACGCCAATAGACAAAGCCGCGCCGAACAAGCGCTGAATGATTGCCGGGAAAAATTCATGAGCAGCACTAAATGTTCCGCCTGCGGGCTCGTCAATTGGGCCAGCGCGGTGAATTGCAAACGGTGCGGAGCTGCGCTCGCGCCAGGGAGCGATCAGTTATCGACGAAAAACGAACGTTCAAATGATGAAAAAGATCGGATTCGTCAATCAGCCTTTAGGAAAATAAAGAGAGGGGCAATAGCCACCGCAGTGTTTGTGGCTGCTCTCTTCGTCATCCCGCTTACTGGAAATAAGTTCACCTTCAATCCTATAGGTCTTGGTGTGGGCCTGGTGCCAGTAGCATGGTTTCTCGCCGGAGTCCTTGAGCTCACTACTAAGACACCATTCGAGGAGCTTTCAGAGCGATGGGATAATCTGGCCGGGTGGCAGCGAGGGCTTATTGGCATTTCAGTTTTTGTTGGCGGTGTCTTCATCGTATTAGTCGTTTCTTTTGCGATCGTAAGAATATTCTTTTGGTAGCTCTCCACGCACACGGCTGCGGTTCGCGGTCGACCTCTGCCGGCACAAGCGCGTGTGTCGTGAGCGGCGCTTCAGTTTTCGACGATTGACGGGCCCTTCGCTTTTTGCGGGCGCTTGCGATGACTCTTGCGGAGAAGCAATACGACTCCGAAGGTGAAAAATAACGCGGTCACAACTGCATAACCGAAGCCCGGTTCGCCTCGTCCGGCTGATCTCACGACAAACTCGTGAAGCACATTTACAATCCCGAGGATAATCAAACAGGCACCGGCAAGTTTGTTGACGTCCATACGTTCTCCCTTCAAGGAATAGGCTTTAGACAATCAGTCGTTAGAAAAAGTTCCGGGTCGGAGATACGTCATCTCGGCTCGGGCTTTAGGTCGATTTCTGAGGGAGAGTTGCCGGAGGGCCTGGATGAAAACAGCCTCGTGAAAATTTGAGCGTTAGGAGACATCGCACAAAATGAACCGAAATCAGATCGCCTGGTATTTTTGGGCCATCGGCACGGTGCTCATCGTGTTGAGCTGGGTTGGTGTCGTCAGCACGACTGTCGGATGGGGCGGTTTCGCTATCGCGCTCGTCGGCAGTGTTATCTCATGGGGACTTCGTCCGCCATCGAACCAGTGAAGTTCTTGATTGGACCACACTATGAATTTAAAGATGCTAACAGTGCTCCTCATTCTGCTATCAACCTGTCTTGTCGCGATGGGCCAGCAACAACAGACTGCGGACCAGGCTCGTGAAGCCATATGCCAGCGTGTTCCCTGCCGCCCGGTGACGACAGTTCGCTTAAAACTCAACAATAAAGAATTTTTCGAAATGGAATTTCCCAGCGGACCTTATGTCGCGGAGGGATTTATCAATGTTCTCGCGGGCGAAGAAATCTTCGTCGAATTCGACGACGCTGACGGAACGCTTTCGAATCCGCGTTATGTGAAAACTATCGCCAAACCTGAACGAACAGTCTCGTTTCGCCTCGCCCAAACTGATGAAGGGACGGTGCTTTCAGTAAAGAATCCATTTACGAAAAGCATCATGTACGATTGCGCCATTCAGCATTACAGCGAACAACGCTTCCGCAAGACGAGTATTATTCCGGTGCAAGCAGGTCTCGTGAGTTTTGAAATGTGGCCCTATCCGGTTGCTCAGGTCGTTGTCTCAGGTGTGCGCTATGGTCAGAAGTGAAACGTCATGACAGCGGCGCGACTCAAAATTTATTCTTTGGAAAGTGGGTGGGCGTATCAAAAGTTTTGGTTGCAAGGACAGCGTTGACGAATGCGGCAAATCTATGGACCCAATCAGGAGCGAGTCGAAGAGTTCCTGGACCAACTTTCTCGCATTCCCTGGTTCACGGCAGTTGGAATGCCGACAGATCATGATGGGCAATTGATTCGTGTCCGACTCGAGGATGTCCTCGCCCTGCATCCACGCCCATATCAGCTTTGGGGAAACCTTCTTCTTGCTCACGAAGAGCCAGTCGATCGACTCATCCTCGATTCCGCACGCCTGGGAGCGGACAACGCGCTACAGACGTCCGTGCAGATTCGTGGCGATACGGTCGACGATTTCTTTGTCCGCCTCGCACAGGACTATCCTGGGTACTACAAAAATACTCACAGTTATGCCCACGAGCTTATTGCTCTTCCTACACGGCTGGTCCTGTATGCGGCACGCGAGACTCTGATCGCCGACTTAGCGCCAGAGTTGAGCTTCTTCCACGATCTGATGCCCTGGTTTGCACGGGGTCATTGGCCCATCGGTTGGCAGGGAAACTGGCCTGACGGCAGCTTGATACTCTGGTGATCGTGGCAGCCTGGCAGCAGCAGCTCCCATTGCTATAAACAGCGACTACGGCTTCATTCCCGCTCCTCTGTTAATTGTGATTTGTAACGGCGGCGTGTTTTTGTACGAGCGTGAAATGCGCGCAAAGCGTGGTGAGAATGCAGAGTAAGCAGACTGAAGGCTATCTCAGTAGCGGACATTGATGCGAGGGCGGTAACACGTTATCTTACCTTGCATGAAAGCGATTGTTTCGACAAAGGGCCAAATCATTCTCCCTGCTGAAATACGGCGGGATGATTGAGGGACGCAAGAGTAGTTATGGGTTGTGTCTTAATTTGAAAATCTTCTCTGCGGTTCTCGGCGTATCTCTGCGCCCTCTGCGTTTGAGTTGCCGTTAACGCAGAGAACACTGAGATACGCCGAGGACGCAGAGAAAATCGTTCAATTTAAGACCGCTTAGTTATGAGTTTATTTGACGTACCCGCAGAAGTCCTCAACGCTCGTCCGCACGGGGCGAAGGATTTTGACTTCCTTCAGGGGCGTTGGCTCATCCATCACAAGAAATTAGCGGAGCGTTTGGTTGGTTGCCGGACCTGGGAGGAGTTTGAGACTCCTGCTGCCAATCAACTCATCCTTGGCGGACTTGGAAATATTGACCACGTTAGAATCGAGTCAGAAGAGTATTACGAGGGTGCTTCGCTGCGGTTGTTTGACAAGAGTTCCGGACTTTGGCGCATCTATTGGATGGACACCAATGGCGCAACGCTCTATCCGCCGGTTGAAGGTTCTTTCTCCGGCGCAGTCGGGTTGTTTCGCGGACGCGATCAGCAGGACGGTACGCCCGTCGTAGTAGAATTTCGCTGGGACAAGACAAATCCCGAAAGTCCAACGTGGCAGCAATCTTTCTCTGCTGATGATGGAAATACGTGGGAAGTGAATTGGTACATGTACTTCTCGAGAGTTGGGGTCTGATACAGCGCTCTTGATACATGGGAACAACGGATGTCTTCTGTGGTCTAATAGTCACGTTAGATTCCCCGGCTTACGTAAAGGGGAAAATCGATGCGACTACTCTTCAGAATCCTTGCCGGCTTCATATCAGCTTACGTTTTTGTACTGTTTAGCTCGATGTTTTGGCGTGTCTCCGGGTTCTGGATGATTACTCTCGGCGTCTGGCTGGTTTCCTGGATAACACTGGAAGTGATAACTAGTTGGCGTAAAAAGAATTCCCTCCCACGATTACTAACTCATCTCCGCTACGCTCCAGTCGCCACATTCATCTTCTTCCTGGCTGTCGTCATCGCTTATGACCAGGTAATGACTCTTAGGTCTAAACGGATTATTCGCCAGTATGTGATTAGCAGTGCGTCACCGGAGAAAACAGCTTCTTTAGAGTTGCACAGTAGTTACAGAGGATGGTGCGGGAACGGTTACACAGCGGCTATCTACGATGATTATGCAGACACGGCGGCAGAGGGTTTCGAGAGTTCTGATCCGGCCGTGCGCGCTCGTTCTCTACGCGCAAGTCTCGAAGTTTACGACGGGTTGAACGGCGTGCATGATGGCCCGTTTCCACAGTTGATAGAACGAGCTCGCAATGATCCTGATCCGCTGGTGAGAAAAATCGCTGCTGAGTTTCATGCTGATAGATTCGTTGTTAATGAGAATGCGGCGAGAACTTTTGATTGCCGCAAGTCAGACAACTACAAGTTTGTTGTGGCTGCGAATCCGGGCCGGAAAAAACGTTCAGACCCTATGATTCCTGAGGATGTGAATATTTTAGCCGGCCCTGACGTTGTTGCGAAGATTGAGTTACCGACGGGATCAGAAGTTAAGAACTTCTTGCTTGACTCCATAGAACAAGACGACGCTGGTTTTGTAATGAAAGTTAACTGGGGCGGTGGGGTATATCACTATGAAGTCGAGTTTAACTTCCGGTGCAAAGCGAACAAGTTCTATCTTTACAGAGTGAAGAAGGTGAGTTTGTCTACCACAAATCCTGACAGCGGAAACTTCCTGGACAAGAGCGAAACAAAAGTAACTAAACCGAACCTGCCGATCGAAAAGTTTGTAATGACTCGTTATTTGTAGCTAAATCCTGTTCGAATCTTGTAAATCCTGTTCAACCCTTTGACAGGATTACAAGATGTTCAGGATTTACAGGATGATGATTTCCGAGGTTAGCGTCTTATGAACGGGGCATTTGTGCGCGATCTCTTCTAAGCGCGCCCGTTGCTCTTCGGTGAGTGGGCCAGTAAAACTTACCGTGCGCTCGATACGGTGAATGTATCCCTCCTTGTCTTGCACGCACTCCGCGCAATCCTTCCTATGGATCCGGTTTTGTCGCAAACGCACGGTGACATTTTCGAGCGGCCACTGCTTCCGGCGCGCGTAAAGCGTCACTGTCATCGAGATACAACTGCCGAGCGCTGCCAGTAACAACGTGTACGGATCGGGACCAGCATCTTCACCCCCAGCCGCGACCGGCTCGTCAGTAATAAATGAATGTCCCGCGCCATAGCGCACCTCATTGCGCAGGTTTGTTAGAGACGTAACCACGACTTCGCTCATCTTTTGCTCCTCTCTTTGTGGCTAATTGTAGCTCTGTTACACTCGCCGCGTTCCAAAAGTTCAAAACGTCTGAGGCTGTTGCATGAAAATTCATGAGTACCAGGGTAAAGAACTGTTAAAACGCTACGGTGTGCCGGTGCCGCGCGGCATCGTGGCGCGCTCGCCTGAAGAGGCTTATCACGCGGCGAAGGAGCTCGGCAGCGATATCGTTGTGGTGAAGGCGCAGATTCATGCCGGCGGGCGCGGCAAGGGCGGTGGCGTGAAGCTGGCTCGCAGTGCCGACGAAGCACGCGACATTGCCCGGCAGATGCTCGGCATGAAACTCGTCACGCATCAGACTGGACCAGAAGGCCGCGAAGTACGTGTGTTGCTGATCGAAGAAGGCTTGCCGATCGACAAAGAGTTCTATCTCGGTATCGTGCTCGATCGCGCGTCGGGCCGGCAGGTGTTCATGGCTTCATCAGCAGGCGGAATGGACATCGAAGAAGTCGCTGCGCACACGCCGGAAAAGATCTTGAAAGAGACGATCGATCCCGCGATCGGTTTTCAGTCGTTCCAGGCGCGCAAGCTCGCGTTTGGTCTCGGACTGCCCGCACCACTCGTGAATCAGGCGGTGAAGTTCATGCAGTCGCTCTATCATGCCTACGAGCAGATGGACGCTTCACTCGCCGAGATCAATCCATTCCTGTTGACGAAAGACAATCGCCTGATCGCGCTCGATGCGAAGATCAATTTCGACGACAACGCGCTCTTCCGTCACAAAGACTTTCTCGACCTGCGCGATCTCAATGAAGAAGAGCCACTCGAGATCGAGGCGTCGAAGTTTGATCTCAACTACATCAAGCTTGATGGCAACATCGCGTGCATGGTCAATGGCGCGGGCCTCGCGATGGCGACGATGGACATCATCAAACTCGCCGGCGGTGAGCCTGCAAACTTTCTCGACGTCGGTGGCGGCGCTTCGCAGGAACGCGTTGAAGCTGCGTTCCGGATTTTGCTGGCTGACGAAAATGTGAAGGCTGTTTTGATCAACATCTTCGGCGGGATCGTGCGTTGCGACATGGTGGCGCGCGGAGTTGTTGAGGCGGCGCAAAACCTCGGGATCAAGGTTCCGGTGGTTGTGCGACTCGAAGGTACGAATGTTGAAGAAGGTCAGCGCGTCATTCGCGAGTCAGGACTTAACTTCACTGTTGCTAACGGGATGAGAGATGCCGCCGAGAAAGTGGTTTCCCTGGCGGCGTAATCGCGGGTACATGGATGAAATGGATTAAGCGCGTTTGCCGGTTCGGACTCGTCGCATTATTTCTGTTTACCGCGATCGCGAAGCTCGCGATCATCCAGACGTTTGTCAAAAACATGGGCGAGCTGTTGAGCTCGTCGGGGTTTGATTACCAGCGCTGGTCCTGGCCCGCGACGATCGTTGTCATCGCCGCGGAGATCGTCACCGCGCTGCTGCTCATCATCCCGCGCACGGTGCGCGCCGGTGCGTTGCTGTCGGGAGTGTTATTAGTGGGATTCGCGTCATACGCGCTGTACTACGTTTACGGATTGCACGGCGAGCCACTGGAGTGCGGTTGCTTTGGCGGCATCATCGCGAGCCAGCTTGGAGTGAAGACCGCGCTCAGAAACCTGGCGCTGCTCGTGCCCGTGCTGGTTGTTTGGTTTGGTTATCGTAGAACTCGGAAGGAGTCGTTAATTGGCGAGCATTGAATTTTGGGGTGGCGTCGGCACTGTCACCGGTTCGAAGTATCTCGTTCAAACAGGCAAAGCGCGAGTCCTCGTCGACTGTGGACTCTTTCAGGGTCTCAAGGAACTGCGCGAGCGTAACTGGCAGGATCCGCCCTTCGATCCGCACTCGCTGGATGCTGTTCTGATCACGCACGCGCACATCGATCACACCGGCTACCTGCCGCGAATGGTCCAACAAGGATTTCGTGGGCCAGTTTACTGCTCGCGCGGCACGGCTGACCTGTTGAAAATTCTCCTGCCTGACGCGGGCCGGTTGCAGGAAGAAGAAGCCGACTATCGCAATCGTCACAACCTGAGCAAGCACAAACCTGCGCTTCCGCTCTACACCGAAAAAAATGCTTACGCCGCGCTGGAGTTAGTGAAACCGTTGCCGAACACGGGTGAGACGTTTGAGCCGGCGCCGGGGATTCGTGCGAGCTTCAGGATTTCTGGTCACATTCTCGGATCGAGTCTCGTGTTGCTCGAGTTGGACCACGCCGGTAGCGACGGCAAAGGACGTCGCGTGCTGTTCTCAGGCGACCTGGGCCACTACGATCAACCAATCATTCGCGATCCAGTAGCACCACCGGCGTGCGACTACCTGCTCGTCGAGTCAACTTATGGTGATCGTCTGCACGATCCCGAAGATCCGAAAGTCGCACTCGCGCGCATCATTAACGATGCCGCACAGCGACAAGCGCCAGTACTGATTCCGGCGTTCGCAGTCGGTCGTACGCAGGAGATCGTCTATTTGATCCGCGAGCTCGAAGACGAGAAAGCGATTCCGGTGTTGCCGGTAACGGTTGACTCGCCGATGGCAGCCGCAACAACAACGGCTTACTCGAATCGTAAGGAAGAGCATGACGAGGAGTACGCGAGTGTGCTTATGCAAAAGAGACATCCGTTGCGAACACACTCGATGAGCACTGCTTCGTCGCGCGAGGAATCGAAGCGACTCAACAATGCGACCGGCGCGCGCGTGATCATCAGTGCATCGGGAATGATGACCGGCGGTCGCGTTTTACATCATGCACTCAGGATGGTACCCGATCCGGAAACAACGATCGTGTTTGTCGGTTATCAAGCGGCCGGCACGACTGGTCGACGCATACTCGATGGTGAGCCGGAAGTGAAGATTCTCGGACAGTGGATTCCGGTTCGTTGTCGCACGGCGAAGATTGGCGGCTTCTCAGCACATGCTGACTGGAGCGAAGTCTTGCAGTGGCTGGAAGGTATGGAAGGCGGCGTGCCCCGCACAACATTTCTGACGCACGGCGAGCCCGAAGCCGCAAACGCGATGGCCGGACACATTAAAGAGAAGTTTGGTTGGAACGTGCACGTGCCGCAGTATGGCGAGCGCGTCGAGTTGGATTAGTAGTTTTAACCACAGATTACACAGATCGTATAATGCCGGATTCTAATTGGAGGGGTATTCGTTGAGCGTTTTAGTTGATAAATCTACACGCCTGGTCGTGCAGGGACTGACCGGAAAAGAGGGAACGTTCCATGCGAAACAGATGGTTGAGTATGGAACGAATGTCGTCGCGGGTGTCACGCCCGGAAAAGGCGGCACTACACACGAAGGTATTCCGGTTTTCAATACGGTTGCGGATGCGGTGAAAGACGCTGGTGCGAATGCCTCCGTGATTTATGTGCCGCCGTCATTCGCGGCCGACGCAGTGATGGAAGCCGCTGACGCGGGCATACCGGTCATCGTTTGTATCACCGAGGGTATTCCGACGCTCGACATGGTGAAAGTGAAAGAGTACCTGCGCGGTAAATCGAGCCGGCTGATTGGACCAAACTGTCCCGGCATCATCTCACCCGGCAAGTGCAAGATCGGAATCATGCCGGGACACATTCATCGCGAGGGAAACATCGGCGTCGTCTCGCGCTCGGGAACGTTGACGTATGAGGCGGTTGGACAATTGACCGCGCTCGGTCTCGGGCAATCGTCAGCGATCGGTATCGGTGGCGATCCGATCGTGGGCACAACGCACGTCGATGCGCTGCGATTATTTCAGGAAGACGATGAGACGATCGGTATTGTGATGATCGGCGAGATCGGCGGCTCGGCGGAAGAAGAGGCAGCGGCCTTCGCGAAAGAGAATGTCACCAAACCAATCGTCGCGTTCATCGCAGGTCAGACAGCGCCGCCGGGACGGCGTATGGGCCACGCGGGCGCGATCATCGCCGGCGGGAAGGGAACCGCCGCTGAGAAGATGAAGGCACTCGCTGAGGCGGGAATTCATGTTGTTAAGTCGCCGGCTGAAATCGGCATAGCGATGAAAGAAAACCTTTGACAGGATTACAGGATTTGCAGAATTTACATGATGAAGTCCTGTCAATCTTGTAAATCCTGAAATCCTGTCTAAAACTAACCACTACTAACGAGAAACATGTCCAATCTAACATTCGGTATCATCAAACCTGACGCGGTGCGCGCGAATCACACCGGCTCAATCATCCAACGCATTCTCGACAACGGTTTCAGCATTCGTGGACTCAAGCTGATCCACATGACCCAAAAACAAGCAGAAGGTTTCTACGCCGTACATCGCGAGCGGCCCTTCTTCGCCGGCCTGACGGAATTTATGTCGAGCGGTCCATGCGTCGTCATGGCGCTCGAAAAAGAGAGCGCCGTCAAATCGTGGCGCGATCTAATGGGCGCGACCGATCCAGCGAAAGCTGAAGCCGGCACACTGCGAAAAGAGTTTGGCGGCTCAGTGGGCGAGAACGCCTGCCACGGCTCCGACTCCGACGAAAACGCCGTGATCGAAATTTCATACTTCTTTAGTCGTTTGGAACTCGTATAAGCGGGAATGAAGTACTGTCCGGTTTGTAAAAGACAGTTTGATGAACCATGGCTGAGCTTCTGTTCAGACGACGGTACGCCGCTGATTCAGGAGTTGACGCCGCCCGCGGATCCCAACTGGAACCCGCGCATTCGCGAGCCGAAAGTTAAAACACCGGACGAACAGGAAACGCAGTGGCTCCCGCGAGACGCACCGCTTCCAGGTGGCTGGATCGCGCCCGACGAACGACCGCCGATGCGTCCAGGTCCGTGGCAGCCGCCACCTCCTCCCGCGCCTCTTCCATACATTCCCGGAACCAAGCGGAGCGAGGGATTAGCGATTGCTTCGATGATTACGGGCATTGCCGGGTTCCTGATGGCCGGCTGTATGGGTCCGATTCCGGGAATCGTCGCGCTAGTGCTCGGCTTCGTCGCACTCTCGCAAATCAAAAAGTCGCCGGAAAAGTTCGGCGGCAAGCCGTACGCCACCGCGGGCGTGATCATCGGCGGCGTCAGTGTGCTGTTCTACGTCGCGCTCCTCCTGTTCTTTTTCCTGGGCGCCCTTCGTTAATTTGTTCGCGGTGGTTTAGAATTCATTTGAAATGAAGCGTTGTTCCACCTGTAACCGGACGTACACCGATCCCAATCT
>DASTTS010000323.1:0-2230 GCA_035760085.1 Pyrinomonadaceae bacterium | reverse complement strand
ACCGGCGTGCATCCAAACACGGCGTTTGGGTTGGCGTTTGCGCTCGACTACGCGAAAGCAGTGGGTGCCGCGCAGTTGGAAACGTTACTCGACGAACGCAGCCGGACGTACTTCGCAAAAGACACTGGCTATCCGGGCGGCTGGGAGCCTGGCGGTGAAGATTTCTTTTCCGCCGCGCTGATGGAAGCCGACTTGATGCGTCGTGTTATGCAGCCGAAAGAGTTTGCGACCTGGTTTCACCGGTTCCTGCCCGGCGTCGCGAAGGGTGGTCCAGCGGCGTTGCTTCGGCCCGCGATCGTCACCGATCGAACTGATCCGAAGCTTGTGCATCTCGATGGCTTGAATCTCAGCCGCGCGTGGTGCATGCGAAGCATCGCAGCCGCACTTCCTGCAAACGATCCCGCGCGGAAAGTGCTGTCCACCGCTGCGGATAAACACTCAGCCGCAGCATTGGCCCACGTCGCCAGTGGCGACTACGCCGGTGAACACTGGCTCGCCTCCTTCGCCGTGTACTTGCTCTCGGTTCGTTAGTAGTTTTTCTCCCGCAAAGACGCAAAGGCGCAAAGAAGACGCAAAGTAGTGCTCGAGTTCTTCTTTGCGCCTTTGCGCCTTTGCGGGAGAAAAATTCTTCGTCCTTCGCAAGTCTTCCCTGACTTCACCGTTCCATTACCGCCATGAAAACCATAATCCTTTCAATCTCCGCCTTTGCCTTCCTGCTGTTCAACGCCATCGCGCAGCAACCGGATTACTCTCAACTGAAGAACGACGCCGAGGCGCAGTACGCGCAGAAGTCGTATGCGCGCGCGAATGAGATCTATTCGAGAGTCGATAAGACCAGGCTGAACCGGTTCGAAGCCCGTTGGGTTGAGTTTCGTCTTGCCGACACCTCGTGGCGTGCACAGGCAGGCACGGAAACCGCCGACAACACTCGCTACGAACAAGCGCAGAAACAACTCGAAGAGCTCATTCGCGTGTCTGACAAAGAAATTGATCGCGATCTCATCTGGGCCGAAGCTCACGAGTCACTCGGCGATTTCTTCTGGACGCGCCGGAGTAACATGAACTGGGGCGGCGCGTGGCCGCACTACCAACAGGCGCTCGACTGGTGGGCCGGACAGCGCGACATCAATCTTGCTCGTGATCGTTATCTCAAGATCGTTTTTCGCGCCGCCAACCCGCCTCGTCCGAACGAAGGCTACTACTACACTTACTACGGCAACTACATTCCACTCGATGTTCTCGAAAACGCACTCAAGATCGCGACTTCAGCAAACGACATCTCACACATAAATTTTCTCCTCGCGATGACGATGCGCGTCACGGGCGGCTATTACAACGCGCGTTATCGCGTGCCCGATCAGTTTGAAGACGCGCTCAAAGGCGGCAAGCAATCGGAGTGGTATGACGATGCGCTTTTTTACTACGCCGAGTGGATGGGCAACTATGGCACGATTCGCCCGCTCGAGGACGGCCAGTTTCAGGAAGAGCCTGATTACGAGAAAGCACTCGAGCTCTATCGTCGTTTGCTGCGCGAGTTTTCCAAGGGCGAGAGCCGCTACTACGATTCGGCGCAGGAACAGATCAAAAACATCACCGCAGCGTCCCTCTCGATCGCCGTCTCGAATATTTTTCTTCCCGACTCTGAGCTTCAATTTGCCTTGAATGCTCGCAACGTCCATCGCGTCGATCTGGCGCTTTACAAGTTCGACATGACGCGCGACGTGCGCTTCATCAGCTCATTTGAGGAAGAGGACGGCGAAGGCGACCCCGCGCCGTGGATTCAAAAAATCCCGACCGCCGGTCGCGCGCCTGTGAAAGCATGGTCCAAAAACATCACCGACAGCCAGACGCATAAACCTTTCTCGGAAATGAGCCGGATCGAAGGAAAGTTACCAGTCGGCGCATATCTGCTCGAAGCGAAGAGCGGCTCACTTTCAGCGCGCGAGATGGTTCTCGTTTCTGATGCGACGCTGGTCATGAAGTCGTCTAACAGCCAGGCGCTCGTATTTTTCACAGACGCGCTGACGAGTGCGCCAATCGCAAATGCAACTGTCGCACTTTGGGAAAGCTACCACGTGAACGGTCGCTGGCGCTGGCGTCGTGTTCGTCAGACGACTGACGCGAGCGGGCTCGCACGCTTTCAACTGCGAAGCAATTCTGACAATCGCAGCTTGTTCGCGACGGCTGCTGTTAACGACCGCCAGGCGTTCGCAGCGGGTTACGCTTACAC
>DASTTS010000322.1:0-5498 GCA_035760085.1 Pyrinomonadaceae bacterium | reverse complement strand
AGGTCCGCCTCGTGAGGCTGGTCGTCGTCGTATCAATTTCAACGTGCGCGTTCGTGTTGATCGTCCGGCGGAGTGGGCCGAGATGTTCGACGATGGCTGGCGCACGATGAAGTATCGTTTCTACGATCCGAAGATGCACGGTATGGACTGGGATGCCGCGCGCGCGAAGTATCGGCCGCTCGTCGATTTCGTCGGCGATCGTCAGGAGCTACTCAACATCATCAACGAGATGATCGGTGAGTTGAATGCTTCGCACACGGGCGCGGCGCCGCCGCCGCGGGGTCCAGGCGGAGGTGGTATTAACACGTCGCACCTTGGTATGGAGCTGGAGGCTGACAAAGCCGCCGGACGTTATCGCGTCGCTTACATCTACGAGGATGGTCCAGCCGATAAAGACTGGGTGAAAGTTAAAGTCGGCGACTACCTGCTCGCGATCGATGGCAAGCAAGTGAAAGCGGGTGACGAGTACTGGCAGCTTCTCAACTCGCGTCTCAATCGCAAGGTGAATGTGACGTTTAATTCAACACCGGCCGATGCTGGTTCGTGGAACACGCGCATCGAGGCGATTTCGACGGGTGCTTACGGACAGTTGCGTTACGAGCGTTGGGTGAAGGAGCGTCGCAAGAAAGTTGATGAGCTGTCGGGTGGTCGTATCGGCTACCTGCACATTCAGGCGATGAACCCGCCGTCGCTGCGACGCTTCGAGAAGGAGTTGCGCGAGTATCGCAACAAGGAAGCGATGATCATCGATCAGCGCTGGAATGGTGGCGGCAACATCGAACAGGAGCTGCTCGCGATTCTGGTCCAACGGCAGTATCAGATCTGGCAACCGCGCGGCACGGAAGCAACCGGCCGTCCGTTTGCCGGATTCTTCGGGCCGAAAGTCGTGCTGCAAAACTGGCGCTCGGCGTCGAATGCGGAGATGTTTCCGGCGGGGTTCCGTGCGCTCGGATTGGGTAAGGTGATTGGCACGCCGACGATGGGTGCCGTCATTGGTACTGGTAGCTACAGCTTGATCGATGGATCGACTGTGCGAACGCCGGGTGTTGGCGTGTATCTCGCCGATGCGAAACACACGAACATGGAAAATTATGGTGTTCAGCCCGATCTGCTGGTGGATATCAAACCAGAGGACGCGCTGGCCGGGCGCGATCGTCAACTCGAAGCCGCGATTGAAGAGTTGATGAAGCAGTTGAATGGGACCCGAAAGAATACTGCTACGGAAGCGCAGCGGTAGAGAAAACGTTAGACAGGATTTACAGGATTTTTCAGGATTAACAAGAGCATCCTGTTTCAATCTTGTAAATCCTGTCTAACAAACCTTACGGCGTCACGATATTTTCCATCTTCACAACCTCGAAATTACTCCCCTTGATCTGCTTCAACGTATTCAAATCATTATCATTCCAACGCGGATCGGGGGCGCCGCTGATGAACCAGTTCGAGCCGTTGTCCGCGAGAATCATTCCGTACTTCTTCAGCGCTCGCAGTATCACCTGCATGGACGGCGAATAGCCTGAGATATCCACCGACGCTTTCAACCGCACACGCATTCCCATCGGTGGCCGATCGACACTTGTATTCGTGCTGGCCCAGTGACGCGCCGGCGCCACATACGCGCGCCGCGTGATCGAAGCAGTGAAACGGATCGCGTGTCTGATCTCCTGTTGCTCAAACACTTCATCGTAACGCACGAGCCCCGGAAAGATCGGTAGCCCCGCGGCATCCGCCGAGGTCCAACCTGCCGGCCGCAACGCATTCGAATTCAGATCGAAGACTGCCCCTGAATCGCAATTCCAACTGGCGCCGTTGTTTACCGGAAACGCGCGGTACATTTCGTAGAGCTTCCAATTATCACGATCGATAACCAGCACGTGACGATCGCCTGTGCCGTTCGGCCCACCTTCAACCGGCGCATTTGCAGGAACCGGATACGGTCCGGGATCGCTTTGTGATCCGAACGCAGTGAAGTTGATCGGCACCGGTGTTTGATTGCCTGCGACGACGATGTACGGAATCCCATTGGGCGCGCCGTTCCAAACAGTGCCGAAGTCTGGATGCAGGCTCGTCGCCAGCCCCATGCCGGCGATGATGTTGTCGGAGTTTGGATCAACAGGACTGTTTGAAACGTCCTGGTTCCACGCGTTATCGAATGGAAAGACTTGCTTGCCGTGCAGGCTCGCGCCACTGCCGAGCTCGGGCGTCGGTTGCGCGGCGGGCACGTCGTCCGGTAGACCACCACCGACGTGACCGATGCCGATGCGCACACGATTACTCGTCATGCCGCGCAGTGTGACTCCCACGAGCACATCGCCCACGTCGCCGAGGTCGTCGTGCAGACGCACAATCACTGACGTGACGCCGGAAAGCGTTGGCACGCTGCCCACGTACTCGACGTTGAGCGGGTATTGAATGTGATTGCCGTCTTCAGCCGTAACGGTGACGTTCGCGGCAGTCTCACCGGGAAGTAGAGTCAGGTTAGTCGCGAAGAGCATCACGCGTGTGCGACTGTCCTGGCTGAAGGCGACGGGCGTGGTTGAATTGAATGGCTCGGCAAGCCGGCTGATCGACTCGACCGCGAGTGCGCGAGTGGAGTTTGGCTTTGTGAGCAACACCGGCGCCGTTGCGAGCCGGGCACGCTCGGGCGCGAAAAGTGCAATGGAAATCAAGGAAAGGATAACAACGAAGACGACACGGCGTCCCATAGTTCGACCCTTAAAGGTTTCGCTTTGATGTTGAGGTTAGGGCATGAGGACGTAAAGCTTACCACAGATCCGTGTAATCTGTGGTTAAAGCTTGAATTCCGCAGGGACGAACTCGACGGACTTCAAGACACCGTCAACTTTCGCGCGGCTGTTAGCTCCCGGCACGTAACAGACGACCACTGCGGCCGGAGCCTTCCATGGGCCACACGTGATCTCGCCGGCTACCTTCGGATCGTACGTAGTGATCACAATGTTTTCGAACTTCTCGGTCCTGAGTCGCAGCAATCCCGTCGCAGTTTGAACAACAAACACAATCCCCTTCACGTCACACTCTATCTTCACGAGCTTCGCCTGCAACTGCGTCTCACCTGCCTCAGGCTTTCTCAGTACTTCGCGTAAATATGAAGATGGATCGGCCGGTTTTTGAGGAGCGTGATTGGCCCCGCTGCTGACGATCACAGGCTGAGATCCGGCAACCTGGGCCAGTTTTTTTGCTTCTTCGACGCGCGCGAGAGATTCTTCATACGTGCTGATGTGTTTCAACAGACTTTCGGCTTCTTTGCGATTCTCCTCGCTCGCATTCGACTTCGTTACTTCTTCAAGCAACAGGCGAGCGGTCTTAACATTATTCTTGCGCAGGTAAAGCTGGGCCAGCATGTTTATAAAGTCATGTCGTCCCGGCAAAATTTTCAGGACACTTCTCACCGCCACTATCGATTCATCGACGCGTTCGCCTGTCACAAGACTCACGAATGACATCAGCTTGTACGATTCGGGATAATCAGGCCGCAGTGTAATTGCCTTTTGTAAGTGCTCACGGATTTTGGTGACCACATCCGCCGGGTAGCTTGTGACAGAACCCGTCTCAGCGCCACTCAACACAAGCGCGTAGTAATAATGAGTGAGGTAGTTCTGCGAATTTCCGGCGATCGCACGTTCAAGACTGGCCTGAGCCTTGTCGAGGTTGCCTTCACGAAAATATGCCATTCCGAGCGACGCGTGCGCCATCGCGAGGTTAGGATCTAATCTCAACGCCTTTTCCAAATACGAGTGAGCCGCTCTGAAATTGCTGTGGAGCATCAGATCGCCGAGATAGGCCTGTGCTTCGGCTTCGGTTAACGGTGTCGCGGGGGCTTCAGTGTCGAGCTCGAGTTTCTTCTCAAAGTGACCGTTGAGTACGTTATAGCGATCTTTCTTTACGTACTCGCGCAGTTCCTTTTCCATGACTTCGAAAGGCACGCCGAAAGCCTGAGGAAATGCCTGGTCCACAGGCACCTTCGCACCCAGCAGTTCCATGAACTTGCCCAACTGTTCGACTTTGCCGACTTTGCCGATGATCAGGTAGTGCATCAGCGCCCATGATTGCGCGTAGAAGATGCCCTGCTTTTGAGTTTCGTTGTAGTGCGGCGACTTGTGATCGACTTCAAACAACGTCTTCAACGGCAACATCGTGCTTTCGCGCAGCAGGAAGACGTGGGGTCCGATCGCAGTTCCGATCGCGACTTTTTGATCGTCACTGATCTTGACCGTGCTGTAGTACTCGGCCAGCCCTTCGTTGAACCAGAGCGGAACGTCTTTGAAACTGTTTTCAATTAGCAGGTGAGTGTATTCGTGAAAGATGACGGAGAACGGGTCCTGTGCGCGCACCTCGGTCGTTAGCGTAATGTAATTGACGTCAGGTCCCGGTTGAAAATATCCGACGGTATTTGCCCGGGGCATAAACGGTTCATACGAATCTTTGCTTTTGAAAACGACAACCGTCGTCGGTACCGGCGTGTTGAATGTCATCTTCGGAAACAGTCGCGTAAACACCTCGCGAAACTGCTCCAGTTTTAGACCAACCTTCCGGATATCTTTTTCTCCGGCATTTCCTACCAGAAGAAAGTTTTTGGTACGCACGCTAACCCACGTCTCTTTCGCGGATACCGTTGCGTTTTGGGAAACTGCGAGGAGAAGGCAGAGGCTAATTGCGAGAGGAAAAACAAATCGTTTCATAGTAATTCTCACGGTCCAAAGATTGAGGATTCTGCAAGGCGAAATGTGTATTGGAGACTTACCCATTGCGCCACCGGCTGGCCGGCTTTTATCGCGGGTTTGAATTTGACTTCGCAGGCTGCGCGAATCGCGTTTTCAGTCAGTCCGTAAGGCAACCGCCTCATTACTCGCACGCGGTCCAGCTTTCCGTCTCCTGACAACAACGCCTTGAGAGCAACAATGCCCTGCACACCGGCTCGTCGCGCTTCGCGTGTATAACGCGGCAGCGGTTTCGCAGTGATCTCAGCCTTAACGTCGACTTCCTTCGCTTCGTAACCTACTGCCTTATCTTTATCGAGAAGATGCGCGAGCGTGCCGTCGTCAGTGCAGCGATAGTCCTCGTCCTTATCGGCAGTGACCGCCGATAGCGACGGCAGCGACGGTGTTGGAGACTGTTTTGCTTCCGGTGTGGGAGTGGGCGCCGGCGTTGCGACGGGAATGGTGCGCCGGCCCGATTGAGCGAACGCGGAAATACTAAAGAAGAGGATGAGGATTAATACAGAAACGTAACGCATTGGGCTGTATAAAAAATTTCTCCCGCAAAGGCGCAAAGACGCAAAGTAAATTTTTGTATCTAAATATCTTTCTGCGCCTTTGCGGGAACGGCTTTTCCGTTGCGCCTTACTCTTCCGGACCGGTGCAAGTCGGTCCGTGCAGTGCGGGAATCTTCTGACTAATGATTGGATACTTCGGAGCTTCGTCAATGTTGATCTGGGTCCAATGAGCGTAGTTCTCAGGCACATTAGTATCGGCGAAGAT
>DASTTS010000321.1:0-9509 GCA_035760085.1 Pyrinomonadaceae bacterium | reverse complement strand
GACCGGCATTCCCGAATGGCGTGGAGGTTGAAAGCGACAGCGATGGTTACTCGGCGGAGTTTCAACTGCCGACGCATTTTGTGACCGTTGTTGGCAAATATTATGGCGGTTCCGATCTGCGGTTCTTCCTCGCGGGCCAACTACTCTCCAACTTCAACGACACTTTCGGACTGACAAGTACCGCCACGGCAACGTCGATCGATGGTGCGTCGACCGTTGTCTTTGGACTGCAAAATGGAATTCCCGTAGTCGCGCCGCAAAGACCCGTGCGGGCTCACGGTGGCTTCGTTCAATTTGGTTTTCCATTGTCGCGAATTTTCGATGCGGATCCGAAGGGACGCAACGCTGGTTGGACCGCGTTCCTTTACTACGGTGGCGACCAGGTGTTCGCGCGTGACGCGCGCCGGTTTGGACTGCGCGGCGGCCGCAGTGATCTTTTCTCGGGTAACATTCAATACAAATGGAACCAGTGGGTGACGTTTGCTTACGAGGAAGGTTACTACCGCACGCGCGCGGATTCGCATACTGGTTTGTTGCCGCTGTTTCGCGGCATACCGAGTTATACGACTCACAACATCCGGTCGGAGTTTGCGGCAATCTTTACGTTTTAAGAGATGACTGTACAGGATTTACAAGATTAGACAAGATTGACATGTCGATCCTGAAAAATCTTGAAATCCTGTCTAGGCTTATGTTCGAAAATCAGATGAGCACAGGCATGAAATACCCAGACGTTGTTATCAAAGATGATGAAGTTCCGGTTGCTTCGTCTCGCATCTTTCAACACATTGTGAAGACGTATGCGAGCGAGGTGAACAAGCTCAATTCTGTCTGGCACGAATTCACCGCAGATGATCTCGAGTTCAAACCGCATGAACGGGCCAGCACGGTGAAAGAGATCATGGAGCATGAGCTACTCTCAGAACGACGGTTCTTTGCCGAGTTTCTGGGGTTGCCCGAAGTGCCGGCGAACGAAGTCTTGCCGCAGGACCGCACTCCTCAATCGTTAGCTGCGCGAATGGTGGAACTCTCACGGGCGCGTTTGCAGTTTCTTGCGAGTCAGGACGAAGAATGGTGGCTCACAGTCGTACCGTTCTTTGACGTCGAGCGCGAGCGAATCTGGATTTTCTGGCGCCGCGTCCTGCACACCGCGCATCATCGCGCGCAACTCGGCGTGTATTTACGCCTGCTGGATAAGTCCGTGCCCTCGACGTATGGTCCAACTGCCGATGTACGTTGGGAAGGCGCCGATCCAACTCGCAGCGTAGCCGCCGCCAGCCGCAAATAAATCCTGTCTTTCTCTGCGTAACTCTGCGTTCCTCTGCGTTCTCTGCGTTGAAAAAAACTTTAACGCAGAGAACGCAAAGATACGCAGAGAGACGCGCCTTCATGTCTTTGCTATAGTCTTCTCTGCTACGAGCTATGCCTAAAACAAAAATACGCTGGTCGTCTGCCTGGGCCGATGCACGAGAGCTGGTGTGGACACATCGCCGCCGGCTGCTGCTGGGCGCCGGACTCATGATCATTAATCAGGCCATGGGCCTGGTGTTGCCGGCGTCGACGAAGTATTTGATCGACGTTGTAATCGGGCAAGGCCGCACCGACTTACTCTGGAAGATTGCGCTCGCGGCTGGCGTTGCGACGATGATTCAAGCCTTGACCTCTTTCAGCCTGTCACAGGTATTAGGTGTCGCGGCTCAACGTGCGATCACCGAGATGCGCAAGAAGGTCCAGGAGCAGGTTTCCCGGTTGCCGATTAACTACTTCGATTCCACTCAGACCGGCAAACTGATTTCGCGGATCATGAACGACGCCGAAGGCATTCGTAACCTCGTCGGCACGGGCCTGGTCCAACTCGTCGGCGGCGTTATCACGGCCGCAGTCGCACTCGCGATTTTATTTTGGCTTAACTGGCGTCTGACTGCGATCACGATCCTTGTGCTCGGTGCATTTGGTGGCGCGCTTACATTCGCCTTCAAGCGCTTACGTCCACTATTCCGCGAACGCGGCGAGATCACCGCAGCACTGACGGGCCGTCTCGCTGAGTCGCTGGGCGGAATACGAATCGTCAAAGCTTACACGGCTGAAAAACGCGAGGCGCTGACCTTTGCTCGTGGCGCTCACAAACTTTTTCGCAACATCGCCAAATCGATGACGGGAGTGTCAGCCACGCAGGCTTTTTCGTCGCTCGTTGTCGGTGCAGTCGGCGTTGTGATCATTTTGGTCGGCGGCCATTCCGTGGTGACGGGGCAGATGACGATCGGCGATCTTTTCATGTACGTGATGTTCACGGGAATGATGGCGATGCCGCTGATTCAATTCGCGGCAATCGGTACACAGATTACCGAAGCCTTCGCCGGACTCGATCGCATTCGCGAAGTTATGAACATGCGCACCGAGGATGACGAAGATTCGACGCGCAAACCTTTGCCCGAAGTTGAGGGAGAGATTGAATTCGATAACGTTTCGTTCGAGTACAACCCTGGAGTGCCGGTGCTAAAAGATGTTTCGTTCACCGCTCCGGCTGGCTCCACTACGGCGCTGGTTGGTTCCAGCGGTTCCGGCAAGAGCACGCTCATCAGTCTCGCGATGAATTTTAATCAACCGCTTTCAGGAACGATCAGAATTGACGGCAAAGACTTGCAGACTCTACGGCTGCGAGATTTTCGCTCTTACCTGGGCGTGGTGATGCAGGACAACTTCCTGTTTGACGGAACCATTGCTGAGAACATTGCCTTTTCCAATCCGCACGCAACGATTGATGAGATCAAGGCGGTGAGCCGCATTGCGCATTGTGAAGAGTTCATCGAGAAGTTTGAGGAGAAGTACGACACGATTGTCGGTGAGCGGGGCGTGAAGCTTTCGGGAGGTCAGCGACAACGCATCGCGATTGCGCGCGCAATCCTCGCTAATCCGAAATTGCTGATACTCGACGAAGCCACTTCGAGTCTCGACAGTGAAAGTGAAGCGATGATTCAGGATGGATTACGTTCATTGCGGCGCGGGCGAACTGCCTTCGTGATCGCGCACCGGCTCTCAACCATCCGCAGCGCCGACCAAATTCTTGTTCTGGAAGAAGGACAGATAGTCGAGCGTGGCACGCATGAAGATTTGCTCGCAGCCGGCGGTCGCTATCGCCAGCTTTACGACAAGCAGTACAACTTTGAGCGCAACCAATTCATAAATCCCGGCGAAGACTTCACACCCGAAAAGCCGCCCGCACCCATCCCGTCGCGTGTTTCAAATCTGTAGGGATGTGAGTAGTGACCCAATTTGAATTCTCTCTGCGTAATCTCTGCGTTCTCAGCGCCTCTGCGGTAAAAAGAACAGCAAAAACAGGTTAAACCGCAGAGGCGCAGAGAGCGCAGAGATTACGCAGAGTTGAATTAGGGCCTAAAGGGTTGAGTGGGGCATTTCGGTCTATTGACATCGACTCTTCACAGGAATATTGTGCGGGCGTCAATTCACTTAACCTGCTAATAAGACCTTCTTGTTAGCCTCACATTCTCTGAGCATTGAAAGGAGAATCAGCAATGAGCCAGACTCAACCCGACGGTAGAGTGATGCGCTGTTACAAGGGGCAGCTCACTGATGAAGGAGTCGAATGCCAGGCTTTCCGCGCCGATAATGGCGAACTCTTTACCCTCATTGGCGATCTTGCAGGATACGAGAACGGCGACAAAGTTGTTGTCTGTGGCACGATCGCCGAAATCTCTTTTTGCATGCAAGGCACCACTTTGGTGGTTAGTTACATCGGCAAAAAAGCACCCAGGGCCAGGCGAGGGACGTAAGGATCAATAACATTAGCGCTGTTCATTTCGAGATCATCGCGAGGAGCTTTTCGTGGTACGTGCGGCTGACGTTCAGTTTCACACCGTTGTGAAGGATGATTAGGTAGTCGCTGTTGAACATCGGATGAAGAGTTTTGATGCGATCGATGTTGACGATAACCGAGCGGTGAATTCTGACAAACTGCCTCGGGTTCAGCCTTTGCTCCAACTGATGAATCCGTTCCCTGATCAAATACACGTCCTTGCCGCAATGTAATTCGAGGTAGTTTCCGGCGCCGCCGATCCAGTCAATATCGTCAGTCAGGACCAAAACCGTATACTGCGCGGTCTTGACCGGAATACGTTTGACGTAATCATTTCTTTGCGGAACTTCATCGAGAAGTCTCAATAACTTCTCCTCGAGTGAGTCGCGCTCTCCCTTCTTCAGTTGACGCTTCACGCGCGACACTGTTTTCGCCAACCGCTCTTCTTCAAAAGGCTTCAGCAAGTAATCGAGTGCATTCACTTCGAAAGCACGCAGGGCAAACTCATCATACGCAGTGACAAAAACCACCGCCGGCATCAGTTCAGCGCCTATCTGTTCAACTACTTGAAAACCATCCAGCCGCGGCATCTGTACATCAAGAAAGACGAGATCAGGAGTGAGATCTTTGATCGCAGCAACCGCTTCGCGCCCGTTCGCAGCTTCGCCGATGACTTCGATTTCCGCATCCGCCGCGAGGGCATGCTTCAAGCGCTCGCGCGCGAGGCTCATGTCATCGACGATCAGGGTGCGAATCTTCATCTACTTCACCTCAACCAGATTGCTCGCGAAAGGGAATGAGCATCGTCACGCACCAGCCGCCATGCAGCGGAGTATTGACCTCAAACTTTTGCGCTTCACCGTAGAGGTGTTCGAGCCTCGTTCTCGAGTTGAACAGTCCGATGCCCGTGCCGTTATCGTTCTTCGCTGTGCCTGCGCGACCGACGCCGTCGTCTCTGATCTCGATGAGAAGTTGATCGTTGACACGACGTGAAAAGATCTCGATGCAGCCGCCGCCTTCCTTCGGCGCAATGCCATGCCTGATCGAGTTTTCGACGAGCGGCTGCAAAATCATATTCGGCACGAGTGCGTCCAGAGTTTCCGGATCGATGGTCCAATTGACGTCCAGTCGCTCTTGCAAGAGAGTCTGCTGGATTTGCAGATACTTGCGCAGGAAGTCGAGTTCTTCTTTGAGCGTCACTTCCTGCGCTTTGTTATTGTGCAGAGTGAATCGCAGCAAGTCGCTCAGTTGCGAAATGGTTTTGGTCGCCTCCGGCGGCGAGACGTAGACGAGCGCGGCGATCGCATTCAAAGTGTTGAAGAGAAAGTGTGGGTGAAGCTGCGTCTTGAGCGTTTGCAGCTCGGCTTGCTGAAGTTGAAACTCGCGGTCCTGGGATTCGCGAAAATACAAGAACGCCTGGTGGATCGCGAGAATGAACGTGTAAGTAAAGAGCCCGTCGGAAATGTGATGCAGCATGAAATAGATTTTTGCTGAAAACGATTCGCCGATCGGGTCGGGGACCTGGAGAATCACGATCGCAAACGAGAGCAAAATCGTCCTGTGTATGATGACGAGAACGGTTCCAAAGAAGAAGTGATAAGCGATGTTTCGAACCGTGTGTTTGCCGGCGATCGGGAAACGGCGGCTGAAGGTGAAAAGCGGCGGCGTGAGTAAAGCCCAGGTGTAACTCCACACCGCAAGGTAGCTGATCTCATAAAACCACGGCGGCTCGGCACCGCGCCACTTGTAGTTGAAGAAACTCTGGATCAGCAGCATCACGACGTACGTTGTATAAACGCCGAAGATGAGTGCCAGACGTTTCAAAGACCATTCGCGCCGTAGCGGATAAGGCCTCAGCAATCCGCCGAAGCGCGGCGCGTTGCCGAGAACGATTCCCAGGTTGTCCCTCTGCTCTACTTGCACTTGCATCAGTTATTTAAAGATAAACGTACCGGTGCGGCAACTCTGCGGCGATGTGACGGGTCGTGAGTTATCGATAGTGAGTCGTGAAATCCTGTGAATCATGCAGTCCTGTCTGAGTCTTGGACAGGATTTCAGGATTTACAGGATTTCCAAGACTCCTACCAAACGGCTTCGGCACGAGTTATCACAAATAATAACGTTCAAAAAACCTCTCTGTTAACGTTAAGGGCTTGTCTTTCCGGAAGCCTTACCAGCCGGCGGATCGAATCTCCGATCGTCCAGCTTTGTTTGCGGTCGAGCGCGCGTCGACCACATAGACTTCCCGATCGCCAAGCCTTTCTCTACCTGTTACCGCTACTTTTACATACCGCTCCTTTAGCTTGAGGTTGTCATAAAGGTCTGTTTGGCGTTGGAGCCGTGCCAACTCGGTGGGCGTCATCTGCCGTTCCTCTACCGGACTTTTTATCCAGCCAACAGTGCCGTTGAAGCCTTGATAAGTAACTCCCTCGGGAGTTGTTAGCACGGCTAGAAATTTATTCGGGAGCTCGCACCGCACGCCAAGCGAAGTGCGCATGAAATGCATCACCGGAAGAAGCTCCGAAGAGGGAAGTCCTTTTAGTACTTGAATGTTCTTCCGTACTTGTTCGACGGGCTTATCCGCTTCCTGAGCGTTGACCAGCACAAGTGCAATGAAGATTAAACCCGCACAAGAAATGTAGCGTATGGAAGGTACGTGTTTTGTGGCATCGCGTCTGAGGAATTGTTTCATGTAGACAGGATGCCAAGATTTTCAGGATGTGCAAGATTTCCAGAGCCACACTCGCTACCGACTAGATTTTGTGGTCGAGCGATTGTAGGATTTTCCGGCTGGATCCAAGATTTCCCGACCGGGGTTTTTCCAATGAATACTCTTCTTCATAACCTGCGCTACGCTGCTCGCATGTTGAGGAACAACCTGGGATTTACCCTGGTTGCCGTGCTGACACTCGCTTTTGGCATTGGTGCGAATACGGCGATCTTTAGTGTCGTTAACGCCGTAGTGCTGCGGCCGCTCCCGTTTCCAAAACCTGAACAGATTGTGATCGTTCGCGACGATTTGACCGGACGGCAAATCGAAGACGTTGGTATGTCCGTTGACGAGCTCAAAGATCTGCAAGAGCGCTCGGGTGTCTTCGAGCAGGTCTCCGCAGTCTGGCCTGTCGATGCGAATCTCACCGGATCAGAACGACCGGAACGGATCGAGTTGCTGGCGGTCAGTCCGAATTACTTTTCATTGCTGGGCGCGCACGCTCAACTCGGTCGTGTCTTCGGACCTGAAGAACAGCAGGCGAAGGGTTTTGCTGAAGGTGTCGTAATCAGTGATGGACTTTGGAAACGTCTCTACGGCAGCGATCGAAACATCCTTGGTCGGAAAGTCTACGCGGACACGGATCTTTACACGATCATCGGTGTAATGCCGCCCGGGTTTCGTCATCCCGGCAAGACGCTGCGAAATGAAGTCGACATGTGGGCCACCGCGGGATTCTCAGCCAACCCGTTTGGTCCACCGGTACGCGCGCAACGAATGCTGCCGGGTGCTATTGGACGACTGAAAGATGGAATCGACATCAACCAGGCACAGGCAAAGCTGGACGGTCTGGTGGCGCAGCTTCAGACGGAGTTTCCGAAAGAATATCCTGCACAGGCTGGTTGGTCAGTTCGCGTTTTATCAGCACACCAGCAATTAGTCGGCAACGTGCAAACGATTCTTTACGTTGTTCTCGCGGCTGTCGGGCTCGTCTTGTTAATCGGGTGTGTCAACCTGGCTAACCTGATGCTCGCACGATCCAGCGGGCGCCGTCGTGAAATGGCGATCCGGCTTGCCCTCGGCGCGAGTCGACGACGTCTCATCGTTCAGCTTTTAACTGAGAGCTTGCTGCTGGCGTTCCTTGGCGGCGCACTTGCCCTTGTTGTGATCGCGGTATTGCTGCAAGGCCTGGTCCAATTTATTCCGAATGACATTCCTCGACTACATGAGATCGAGATTAATCTGACGGTTCTTGGTTTTGTGTTTCTGATCTCCACCGTCACCGGATTGCTTTTCGGACTCGTTCCGGCGATGCAATCGTCCCGGGCCGACGTTGTCACGAATCTGAAGGATGGCAGTCGCGGCGCTGGCTTCGGACTCGCGACTAATCGTTTTCGCAGTGGGCTGGTCGTACTCGAGTTTGCCTTATCGCTGATTTTGATGATTGCGGCGGGATTACTGCTGCGCAGCTTTGGCCGGTTGCTCGAGGTGAACGCAGGTTTCAATCCCGATAATGTATTAATCGCACGCGTCTGGCTACCGGTGCCAAACAATCCGGATCTCGATCCGTATCGAGATCCGTTAAAGCGATCCGGGTTTATCAAAGAATTACTGCAACGGGTGAGCGTGATTCCGGGCGTGCGCAACGCGGCGATCAGCAGTGGTAATGCTGTGCCGCTCGTTGGTCCACATAATACCGGCGGCTTTACGATTGAAGGCGACGCTGTTGCTAACAACGCGATTCCCACGGCGCAGATTGGCATCGTTACACCGGATTTCTTTCGCACGCTGGAAACGCCTCTGAAACGCGGTCGCTTCTTCACTGATGCAGACGACCGGCAAGCGCCGCAGGTGGTCGTGATTGATGAAGCACTGGCGGCACGTTACTTCAGCAATCGAGATCCGGTAGGAGTGCGGATAAAAAGAGGTGGTCCAACGTCAGAGGCGCCGTGGATGACGATTGTCGGAGTTGTTGGAAACATTAAGAGTGATGGGTTCGATAAGCCTGATCAGCCGCACCTTTATCATGCGATGTTCCAGAATCCCGCGTATGCGATGGCGATTTATGTACGGACCGACGTCGCAGCAGCTACGGTGAGGCAGTCGGTGCGTGAGCAGGTGCGCTCGCTCGATCGAGATCTACCGGTTTTTGGTGAGCGTACGATGTCGCAGGTCGCGGCTGAATCGATGAGTCGCCGGCGGTTTGCGATGCAGGTCGTGGGATTATTCGGCATACTCGCGCTGTTGCTTGCGGCGGTTGGTATCTACGGTGTAATCGCGTATTCAGTAACACAAAGAACGCGTGAGATCGGCATTCGCGTAGCGTTGGGCGCAAGTAGAACCGCGATTCTGCGTTGGGTGCTGAAGCAGGGACTGATGTTGACGCTGGCCGGGGTTGTAGTCGGGCTAGTAGGCGCACTTGCGCTAACGAGATTGCTGCGGAGTCTATTATTCGGTATTGGACCAACAGACATCGTGACCTATGGTGTCCTGGCAATCGTGCTGACCATCGTAGCCTTGCTCGCCTGCTATATCCCCGCACGCAGAGCGACAAAAGTCGATCCGCTGGTTGCGCTGCGCTACGAATAGCGAAGGGGTGGCCACGGAGGGCCACCCCTACAGTTGCTCTTAATCGGGCGCCTCCAAGGAAGTTGCGTGATCAACAACAACTGTAGGGGCGGCCCTCCGTGGCCGCCCCTGCCAACCCACCTATTACTCCTTCCGCAGTGTCAACGTAGGGTCGATCCCGGTTGCGCTCAACGATGGGATCAGGCACGCGGCTGCTCCGACCAGAATCAGCAGACATGCGACAGCGGCGAACGTTAATGGATCTACACCCGGAGTTGCGAACAGGAGTGACGTGATCACTCTGTTGAGCATCACCGCGCCCGCGATGCCGGCTGCAAGCCCGAACAGCATCAACGTCAACGCCTGCCTCATCATCATGGTCAAAATCCGAACCCGCGAGGCCCCGAGGGCGATCCG
>DASTTS010000320.1:0-4859 GCA_035760085.1 Pyrinomonadaceae bacterium | reverse complement strand
TCGTTCCTGTTTGATCACCTGCGTGCTCGTCAATTTTGGCACGGAGCGCAGCAAACCTTCTGTGTACGGATGTTTCGGTCGTGCAAACAACTCCTCGACCGGCGACTCTTCAACGATCCTTCCCGTGTACATCACTGCGACGCGATCGGCGACTTCCGCGACTACACCGAGATCGTGCGTGATCAAAAGCACTGCCAGCTCGCGCTGCTTGCGCAGGTCATCCAAGAGCTCGAGTATCTGCGCCTGAATCGTGACGTCGAGCGCCGTCGTCGGCTCGTCCGCAATCAGCAGTTTCGGATTGCAGGCGAGCGCCATCGCGATCATGACGCGCTGCCGCATTCCGCCCGAGAGCTGGTGTGGATAATCATCAACGCGACGCGCGGGATCCGGAATCGCGACTTCCCGCATTGCTTCGATCGTCGCTTGTCGTGCATCTTTGCGCGACAGCTTGCGATGCAATCGCAGCGCCTCGGCAATCTGTTCGCCGACAGTGAAGACTGGATTGAGCGACGTCATCGGATCCTGGAAGATCATGGCGATGTCGTCACCGCGCATCTCGCGCATTTCGGAGTCTGACAGTTTGAGCAGATCTTTGCCGTCGAAAAGTATCTCACCGTTGACGATCCGGCCGGGCGGCGCGATGAGTCGCATGATGGAAAGTGCCGTCATCGACTTACCACAACCGGATTCACCCACGAGTCCCAGCAGCTCGCCGCGGTCGAGATGAAAGCTGACGCCGTCAACCGCACGCACGAGCCCCGAGCGTGTGGGAAAGTGTGTCTGGAGATCGCGAACTTCTAACAGGTGGGCCATCAGTCGTTAGTAGAGATTGAAGTGATACTCGATCTGCATCCAGGTCGAGACAAACTTGCCGTCTTTCACAGCAGGAATAAATCTTAGCTTCTTCGCGGCGTCGATCGCATTCTCTTCGAGTCCATAAGGCAGCCCTGACGACACCTTGATGTTTGTAACGGCGCCGTCAGCAGTAAGAATTGCTTTCAAAATCACTGAGCCGGAAATATTGTTTTGGCGCGCGTCATCCGTGTAAGCGGGTTCTGGTTTAAAGGCGACGAAAGGTCGCTGGTCGACTTCTTTTATAGTGAACGCATTTGCGTTGTCCTGGGTGGATTTGATGGGAACGCCATTTCCGTCTTTAACTTCGATGCCTTGAACGTTCGGCCCCAGAATTATCGAGGAAAAGAATTGTTTGACTCGCGGATCGTCGGGCGTCGCGCCAAACGCGTGAAAGCGATAGATGTGGTTACGCGTCGCGAATACCTGCATCGTCCCCGGCACTTTATTCGGCGCGATGTATTGCTTGCCTTTGAAGCCGTTGACCGTGAGTTCTTTTTCACTCGAACGATCCCAGGTGGAGTGAGTGAAGATTTCGTGTTCGAGGTAGTCATCGAGCGACTCCCGCGGGCTCGAGTTCTCGGCGCTCAGGACCGTAAACGCGAGTCCATCAGCATAAGCACCGAGCGTGCGTAGCTGACGTTCCTTCGAAAGCCGCATCACGAGCGGTTTTCTGCTTTGCATGGCCGGATGCACCGGCAACAACACCGAAAACTCTTCCCGTCTGATCGTGTATCGCTGCCAGGGCGCAGGCTGTTTTGCCGGCTGCGCGAGCGCATCGACAGCGACGAATAACAGCACACAACTCAAAAACAAAAATCTCTTCATGAATTCACGTGGGCCATATTAAAGGTTGAAGTTATACTCCAGTTGTATCCACATCGAGACCGGCTTGCCGTCCTTCATCGCCGGAGTGAACTTGATCTTTTTAGCCGCTTCAATGGCAGCCTGCGTCAATCCGTACGGCAGGCCTTCAACAACACGAATATTTTGCACCTCTCCATTCTTTGCAAACACGACTATGAGAACTACAGTTCCGTTAATCTCGTTCTTCCTGGCCTCTTGTGTGTAGCCGGGTTCAGGCTTTGTCTTTAACCGCGCCTTTACATCGACTTCTTTTCCTGTGTAGATCCACTCGCCGGTATAGTCTGAAACTTCAATACCTTCCGGCTCCTTGCCCAGCTTTATTGAGGATAAGAACTCCATCATGGCGCGTCGTTGTGCAGGTGGACCACTCGCTGAGAAGCGGTAAAGGTGATTCTCTGTAGCGAGAAATTGGGCCGTCGCAGGGATAGCTTTATCTTTGGACGAATACTCAACTCCGTTAAAACCATCGATGGTCAAGTCTCGCCTGGTTTTTCGATCGTATGTGCCACGCTGTTCGTCGGCAAACTCTTCCAACGACTGCTTCGGTTCAGGGTTCTCAAAGACTTCAATGGTGTAGTAGACGCCATTGACGATTGCTTTCAGGTATTTTTGGACCCGGACTTTGCCATCACTTTTCCGGGCAACCTGAGCGGTCCGCATCCTCGGTGACAGTGGCAGAGCCACGGAAAATTCCTCACCTTTCACTGTGTACCTGCGCCACTCTACCTCTCCCGTTTCCATACCGGGTTCCTGGCCCACGGCGCTGCTCACGACCGCGAACAAGAGAGACAGCAATAAAAGAGTTCGTTTCATGATTTATAGTTTCAACTTATCCATGCGCGCGTTTTCAGATTCGGCATCCTCTGCGGGATAACGCAAAGTCATCGGAATGTTTCCCTTCTCCTTTGCGAGCGACCAGACGATGCTCTCGCCGGCTGGAAGAATTTTCGGCTTCGCTGAAAACACCGGATCGGCGAATGCGGCATCGGCATTGATCGGTTGCCATCCCTTCGACTTGAACATCTCGATCAAGTCTGCGAGGAAGAGGCCGTTCAGGAGATTGAAATGTACCAGCACCGTATGCTTCACGGGTCGACCAAGCACACGCTGCGCGAGTGAATCGTAATACTCGGCGCGAGTCCACATGTGTTCCATGTAGTAGTCGCGGTACGGCTTCACGTCGGCGGCAGCGTCTTTCTTCAAGCGCGCGGTGAGCCGGCTGTCGATCAACCAGTCAGAATTATCGATCGTCACGTGGCCGGTCCGGTAGCCGTGCTGAGCCAGAAACGATCGCATCTCATCGCGCTTTGCCGCGGTGTCGCCTTCCTTGAGCATCGGAAAGCGAAAGTATTTTCGGAAGCGGGGAAAGTCCTTCAAGAGGGCTTCGGCGCGCAGAATATCCTGTTGATACTCGGCGACGACCGTGGCAGCAGCATTATAGTTGCGATGCGAGTAGGTGTGGTTGCCAATCAAGTGACCGGCGTTATCCCACTTCGTGAGCAGTTGCTTGCCTTCCGGGGCTTCGACGTTGCGGCCGATGACGAAGAGGGCGGCTTTGATCGAATGCGATCGAAGAGTGTCGAGGATGGCGTCGTTGCGTTCTGAGCCTGTGAGTTTGACTGCGTTTTGCCAGTTGAAGTCGTCCATCGTGATGGAGAATTGCGGTGCTGGCGGGCGAGCGAGCGATGGTGTCTTCAAACTCAACGCAGCCACGGTTAAGCCCAGAGATTTGGTAAAGGTTCGTCTGTTCATACGAAGTCGTTTGACAAGATTTACATGATTTTTCAGGATGAACAGTCAATCTTGAAAAATCTTGTAAATCCTGTCTCTAAAAGGTTGACATCTCTCTATACTCACCCCAGATCTCGCGTAGCGCATTGCTAATCTCGCCGACAGTTGCATACGACTCGACACATTCGAGTATCCGCGGCAGCAGGTTTTCATCGGTCGTCGCTGCCCGCTTGAGTTTGTCGAGTGCCGTGGTTGCTGCCTGTGTATCACGTCGCGCACGTAGCGCACGCACACGCTCGACCTGCGCCTGTTCCAACGCGGGATCGATCCGCAGGACGTTCACTGGTGGCTCTTCATCAACCTGGAACCTGTTCACACCAACCACCACCTGCTCCTGCGCTTCGATAGCCTTCTGATAACGATACGCAGCCTCCTGGATCTCGCGCTGCACGTATCCAATTTCGATCGCACGCAGCATCCCTCCCATTGCCTCGATCTTTTCCAGATACGCAACCGCGCCCTCTTCGATCTCGTCAGTTAGATGTTCGATCGCGTAAGACCCACCAAGCGGATCCGCGGCTTCTGTAACACCCGACTCGTACGCAATCACCTGCTGGGTTCTGAGCGCCACTCGCGCTGCTGACTCAGTCGGCAAAGCGAGTGCTTCGTCCATCGAATTCGTGTGCAGCGACTGCGTCCCACCCAGTACTGCGGCGAGCGCCTGTATCGTCGTGCGCACGACATTCACTTCCGGCTGTTGTGCGGTTAAAGAGGATCCGGCGGTCTGCGTGTGAAAGCGCAACATCAACGAACGCGGATCACGCGCTTTGAAACGATCTCGCATGATGCGCGCCCACAGGCGTCGGGCCGCACGAAACTTCGCGATCTCCTCGAGCAGGTTGTTGTGTGCGTTGAAGAAAAACGAGAGTCGCGGGGCGAAGTCGTCGATCTCGAGACCAGCCGTGAGCGCTGCTTCGACGTACGTGATTCCATCAGCGAGCGTGAACGCCACTTCCTGTATCGCAGTCGAGCCCGCTTCGCGAATGTGATAGCCGCTGATCGAGATCGTATTCCAGTTTGGCACTTCGCGCGCGCAGAATCCGAAGATGTCAGTCACGAGACGCAGCGACGGCGCAGGCGGATAAATGTAAGTGCCGCGCGCGATGTACTCTTTCAAAATATCGTTTTGCAGCGTGCCGCGAACTTTTGTAAATGCGACTCCTTGCTTACGGGCCACCGCGAGATATAGCGACAGCAGGATTGCGGCTGTCGCATTGATCGTCATCGACGTCGAGACTTCGTCGAGCGGAATACCGGCGAAGAGTCGCGCCATGTCTTCAAGGGAATCAATAGCGACACCGACTTTGCCGACTTCGCCGAGCGCGAGTGGATCGTCCGAGTCGAGACCG
>DASTTS010000319.1:0-4446 GCA_035760085.1 Pyrinomonadaceae bacterium | reverse complement strand
GTCTCGGCGCGCTAACCAGCACAGTCGATGGTGATGGAGATATCGAGCTTCAGAAACAGGCAGTGGTCGCGATCGGGCGACGCGCGAAAGATGAAGCGATCCCGATCCTGATACGGACGGCACGCAATCATCCGAAGATGGCGGTGCGCAAGCTCGCGATTCAGGCGCTCGGACAAACCGGCGATGAACGCGCGGTGGCGTTCTTCAGAGAACTTTTGAGCAAGGAATAAATGTAATGAGTAGTTCGATTCACAATCTCGACACGCTGAGAGAGGCGGCAGTAACGCTGCTACGGGAAGTGGAATCGCTTGCGAGCCAGCAGGAGCCGTCACCGCCGCGGCTCGGGTTACAGGAAGAGGTGCAGCGATACGAGAGCGAGCTGATTCGCGAGGCGCTCCAACGCACGCGTGGGAATCAACGACGTGCGGCGAAGCTGCTTGGTGTGAAGGTGACGACGCTCAATTGCAAGATCAAGCGCTTGAGGATCCAGGCTGGAGCACAAGATGTACAAGATTTGTCAGGATTGACAGGATAAATCCTGTTCATCCTGAAAAATCCTGTAATCCTGTCTAAAACTATCATCACTGCATACGCACGCGGACTCTATTAGTCATCTTCCCCCGCAACGTCGCACTCACAAACAACGTCTGCCCTGTCGGCGTGTTATCCGGCAAGCGCACAACGATCTGCGTCAGCTCATCAATCCCCGGCACCTTCCCGACAAACTCAACGGTTAACGGATAAACATTCAGTGACGCATCCTCCGCTCGCGCTGTCACCGCCGACTTATCTTCCCCCGCCATCAATTCCATGTTCATCCCAAACATCATCAACCTCGTTCGCTTATCCGCGCTGAAGTTGAAAAGATTCGTCAACGGAAACGGATCGCGAATGAACGTCACCGAGTCGAGCACAATCCCGCTATCAGTACTTCCCTCCGAGATCAGCATCGGCTCGAGAAACTGCACCCGAAACACCGAACTCGAACCTCGCGCGAGATAATAAAGACTGCCATCCGCGCCAACCTTTAAATCCACCGGATTCGAGATGTTCGTTGCAAAGCCTGACACCGTTCCCGTCGCCGGATCGAAAACCCTGATCCAGCCGCTGCACAGATCTGCGAAGAAATACTTCCCGACAAAACTCTGCGGGAATTGCACCGTTGCCGGATTGTAAAAAGCCCCACCGGCGATCGCGCATCCGGTTGTCGCACTGCCGCCATGTTGATAAGCAAACAACGGCGATCGAAATTGCGGATTGGTCGTCGGTCCTTCGGAAAGGTTCCAGCCGTAGTTCGAGCCCGCGATGCCGTCGTTAATCTCTTCCCACGTCACCTCGCCGACGTCGTTGATGAACATGCGGCCCGTGCCCGGTTGAAATGCGAACGTGAATGGGTTGCGGAGGCCGAACGCCCAGATGGAACGATTAGCTCCCGTAGCCGTGTTGAAGAACGGATTGTCAGCGGGAATCGAGCCGTCTGAATTGATGCGCAACACTTTGCCGAGTCTGTTGCTCAACGTTTGCGCGTTCGATCCGTTCGCGTTCTCGCCGACGGCGACGTACAACTTGCCATCCGGGCCGAAGTGAATCGCGCCGCCATTGTGATTCGTGGCCGAGCTCAGATTGTCCAGCTCGAGAATGATCTGTTCACTGCCTGGTACGACGACGTCACCGTTCGCAGTGAAGCGACTGACGCGGTTGTGTCGTGGCGTGGAAGGAACGGTGTAATAGACGTAGAGAAAGTTGTTGCTCGCGAAGTTTGGATCGAAAGCAATGCCGAGGAGGCCGCGTTCGCCGTTTGCGTCGACGCTGAGTGTGAGGAACGGTGTTGAGAGCAACACGCCGTTCTTGATCACGCGCAGGCTGCCGCCCTGCTGGCAGACGAAGATACGCCCATCCGGCGCGAACTCCATCGCGGTCGGATTCGCAAGACCGTTGATTTGTGTTTCAGTGAATCCTGCCGGCAGTGTTGCCGCATATACGGCAGATGGCAGAAGTAGAAATAAAACTAAGCCGCGTCTAAGGACTCGGTGCAAAATACGAAAGCCGCCCATAAACCTTGTACTCCGGATGTCCCTTCACCTTGAACTCGATGTTCCGGCGTTTCCCATCGCGCTCTTTGTTCGACGGATAGTAACCCACGAGGTATCGCTGATTTATGTCGGAAAATATTCGCGAATAGATCGCGTCAGCCTGTTCCGGCATTTCCAAATAGTCGGACCATCCTCCCGAAACGCTTGCGATACTGGCTAAAATTGCCTGTTCCTTCGAAATTAGATCAACATTCGTCTCTACCACAATCGGATCGATGTGTTGGTTCTCTTTTTCGATCTGATTTCTGAGCTCTTCTCTTTTCTTTGACGATAGATGGCCCATCCAGCCGGCCGCTTGAGCCAGTTGAGCGGGGTTCCACTTTCGTATCTGATCTTCGAGAGGCAAGCCCCAATACCGTGCTCCAGGAATCACCGTGTAGAGAGTAGCGCGCTCTCGCTCAACGACCCGATATAGATCTTCAAGACTGAACTGCGTCTCGTTGCTCGGGAAAAGACGCTGATGTAACAGCAATTTCTCTTGCGCGGCTTGTAGCGTAGCTCCTGTTAGACCAGGCGGTATCGTCAAGACGACCTTCGGATTTCGCAAGTAAAGGGCTTCATCACCATCAGTTTGAAAAATGATTATTCGGCGTACGTCGGCTTTCTGGAATAGTTCGTTCAGAGTTGCCATCAGCGCAGTGTACTGCTTGCTGCGACCAAAGCGCGGGAAGGGTGTACCGAGAGAGGGAGATCTGCCACCGCTTTCGATCACACGTGGCGTCGGATTTATTGTGTATAACACCGAATCGAGCTTTTCCTTGAGCTCCCTCTTGTCATTGGTGAAATCCTGAATCAGCTGTACATCGTCAGTTACTATCGCCATCACGTCCCTGGGACCAAGTTTATCTACCAGCACCTTCGCGGCCTTGATGCTGTTGTACAAATAAGGCACTTGGCTGCCGCTATAGTCGATGAGCAGGACGATCGTGCGCGGGACATTTACGTTGTCGCCGGTGGAGAAGTGTGTGACTGTTTGTGGGGCGCCGTCTTCGGCGATGATGAAATCGTCGGCGGTTAGCCCTGCAACGGTCTGGCCGTGCTGATCGAGGACCAACAAATCACTGCTCACCAGTGACGTATCGATGCGAATGACGTCGTCTTCCTCGGCGTTTGAAGTCGGTCGAACCGTGGGCAGCTCGATGGCGGTGTTCTTTTCAGGGTTCCACTTGAGGCGTTTGAGGCTCGAACCGAAGGCTTTGATCTTTTTTCTTTTCGGGGGTGATTGGGCGAGGAGGGATAAGGTTACGAATGCAATGAGGATCGTGTGGAGACAAGAGATCATTGTGAGACAGGATTTAAATCCTGTAAAACGACTGACTGTGTTGCCGAACGCGCTTAATCTTTCCGCGATAACTCGGCGACTATCTCTCGCACCGCCTGCCGCGCTTCTTCCACTTCTTCGGGCTTGAACGAGACCGCGCCAACCACCGCGTGCCCGCCACCGCCGTAGCGCTCACAAATCTTCGCGATGTTGTGCGTGCGCGGCACGGGCGCCCACGGATTCGATCCGACGGAGATCTTCGTCCGCTGCGAACCACGCGTGAGCGCGACCGAGTAAGTCGCTTCCGGATGCAGGTAGTAAGGAATGAACTTGTTGAACCCTTCGTAACCCTCGTCAACCAGATCGAAGTGGACGACGCCGTTCGCGCTTGTCGCTTTTTTCCTGATCACTTCGAGCGTCTCGAGATGCTGTTTGAGTATCGGCTCGAAACGACGTTGCACTTCCGGGCCCGTCGCGACTGCGTCGAGCGACTGCGTCGTCAGCTCACGGATGATCCGCTCGATGAACGCATCGTCGGGATCAGCTTCGATCACCTGCATCAACTGCAACGCCGGCGCTTTTAACTCAACACACTGCGCAGGCGACTCATAAAGCGCGCCGTCAATGATGTGCGCCCAGTGGACCAGCGACTCGATCGGCTCGGGATCGAAACCGAAACGCTCGTGCGCGACATCGGCAATAAATTCAGTGCACGACTTCCGCGTCGGATCGAGAAACTTTCGCCCCGATTTGTCAGCGTGAAAGTGCGCCTCATCTTCGGGCGTCAGAAAGGCGGATTCATGATGATCGAACCACCAGGTGAGTTTCTCTGAGGCTGCATATTTAAAATCGACGATGGCGTTCTCGTCAGAATCAAACATCCCGAGGTCAAACAAATTGCCTGGCCGGTGCAGTAGTCCGGTGTAGTTGACGACAGCTTCAGGATTGATTCGTTGTTTGTAGAAGCGTGTGAAAGTGGCCGCCGAGGCGACACCGTCAAAACAGTGACCGTGATACAAAATACGAAGCTTCATTTAGCGAGTTTATTTGTAAACGTTGTGAAAATGAACAAGTCAGGAAGAGGGGCTTGCC
>DASTTS010000318.1:0-2729 GCA_035760085.1 Pyrinomonadaceae bacterium | reverse complement strand
TGCCGAGCAGTTTCTCGTTCATCGCCGCGCGATAGCGGTCAAACTCATCCATTGCGTGCGCCTTTCAGTTTGTCAGATTGATCCTCATTGTACGATCCGCCTGCATCCGTGCAAATCCGTGGCTAATAATTTAACCTTTACGCCTCGTGAACAAGCAGGCGTTTACAACTCTCGAATACCAGCATCTCCTCGAGCTGATCAAACGTAACGCGCAGACCGAAGCGGGCCAGCAGCGCGTCGACACGCTCGCGCCTATCGAGGACGCATCGGTGTTGCGTCGCGCGCTCGCCGCACTTGCAGAATGCGTGCGACTGCGGACGCGCGGAGTGAAATGGTATTTCAACGGACTGACCGATCCGTCTGAAACGATCGGACGATTGCGCGTCGAAGGTGCGAGCCTCGATCCACTCGCGATATTGCAAACTGCGCGTCTGTGTGACCAGGCGATGTCGGCGCGTGCGGCAATTCTCGCCGAGCGTGATGAAGCGCCCGTGCTCTGGCAACTGGTCCAGGATCTGCCGCGCGAGCTCAACACAATCGTTGCACGTGTCACGAATAAAATTTTGCCGAGTGGAGAGCTGGACGATCGCGCGAGTCCCGAACTGGCGAACATCCGTCATGAGATCAACGTCCTTCGCTCGCGTATCACGCGCTCGCTTGAAGGACTGATGCGTCGTTCGGCCGAAGCGATTCAGGATGAGCTCGTGACGATCCGCAACGATCGTTTTGTCATTCCCGTGAAAGCCGATCATCGCGGACGCGTTCAGGGTGTGGCGCATGGCTACTCGTCTTCGGGTGCGACTGCTTTTATCGAGCCGCTCGAGACGATCGATGCGAACAACGAATTGCAGAACCTGCACGAAAGCGAGGCGCGCGAGATTGCGAGGATTCTCGCAGGTTTGTCAGAAGAGTTGCGCGCGCAACTGCCAGCAATCGAGATGGCGGCGGAATCGGTTGCAGAGCTCGATTTCATTAACGCGTGTGCGGTTTTTCATCAGAGCTTTGACTGCGTCATTCCCGAGATTCAAGCCGAAACAAATGCGACCGGCGAACTCGAGTTGATCGAGGCCCGGCATCCGTTGCTTGAAGAAAACCTGCGTGCGACGGGCGGCTCGGTTGTTCCGGTTTCGTTTGCACTCGACGAACAGAAGAATGCGATGGTGATCTCAGGCGCAAACGCCGGCGGCAAAACCGTTGTGTTGAAGACGACTGGCTTGCTCGCGTTGATGGCGCTCTCCGGAATTTCCGTCCCCGCGCGATCTGCGCGTTTTCCGTTTTATGCGTCAGTGCTCGCGGACATCGGCGACCATCAATCGCTTGCTGCAAATCTCTCCACGTTTACTTCACACGCCGCGAATATCGCGCGAATGATCGAGTGGTGCGAAGCGCCGGCCCTGGTGTTACTCGACGAAGTCGGTACTGGAACCGATCCTGAGGAAGGGTCAGCGCTCGGCGTCGCGGTTGTCGATCATTTCCGGCGCGCTTGCGGCGCACATGTCATCGCGACCACGCATTACAGCGGATTGAAGATGTATGCCGGGAACGAAGAAGGCGTAGTGAACGCGAGTGTTGAGTTTGACGAAAAGACCTTGCGTCCCACTTACCGTTTGCTCGTCGGTGTCGCTGGTGCATCTTCAGGTTTGGAAATCGCGCGGCGTTTCGGCGTTCCGACTCAGATCGTGGAAAACGCGATGAGGTCCGTGGCAGACTCGTCGTTGCAAGCGTCGGAGTATTTGCGACGAATCAAGCGCGAAGCCGAAGAGGCTGAGGCGTTGCGTGTCGCGTTGGAAGAAGAACGACAGGCAGTCGCGGAGAAATTCGCTTCGCTCGATAAGGAAGCTGCGAAACAGGAACGCGAACGACAGTCGACTTTCGATCAAACATTGCAGCGAGCTATTAGTGAGCTCGAGAAGCATGCGCGCGAGCTGGTGGCGAGGATCGAGGATCGCACCGAGCGTGTTCGCGTCGAGCGCGATGCGCAGCGACGGATTGCGGAGATGAAGCGCACGGCGCAAAGAGAAGTTCGCATCGTCCGTGAAGGCCAGACAGTTCAACCAGTTCAACCGGAGCGCGTCGAGGCCGAGCCCGCGATTGCAGAAGAAACACCGGAATACGTCACGGCTGCGCCGCGCGAGATAGTTGTTGGTGATCGCGTTAAGCTTCGTTCGTTCGGATCGGTTGGAATCGTGGACCAGATCAAGAATGGTGTAGCTGAAGTGCGTGTGAAGTCGCTCCGGCTTCGCGAGAAGCTCGACAATCTTGAATTAGTCGAAGCCACGGCGCCAAAACCACAACCAGGCAAACTCGAAAAACTGCGACGCTCCGCAGCAACCGAAACCCAACTCGCCGCTGACGACAAAGCGCAATCGGAGTTGAACGTTATCGGCCAAACGACTGACGAAGCGGTTGATGCCGTTGACAAGTTTCTCGATGAAGCCTCATTGGCGAGTTTGAGTAAAGTTCGAATCATTCACGGCCACGGCACAGGCGCGCTACGCCGCGCCATCGGCGCCCTGCTCGACGGCCACCCTCACGTATCCCGATTTCTGCCCGCCCCACCCGATCAGGGCGGTGCTGGTGCAACACTGGTTGAGTTGAGACAATAAGTCTTAACCACAGATTACGCGGATAAAACACGGATAGATGCGTTACCCCCAGACATTCATCGACGACCTCAAACGACAGGCAGACATCGTCCGGGTTATACAGGACTATGTGCAGCTCAAGAA
>DASTTS010000317.1:0-11335 GCA_035760085.1 Pyrinomonadaceae bacterium | reverse complement strand
GAAGACGTCAGGCCCGTAATCAGCTCCAACTTTGCGCAGGTAGTCTTTCGTTTGCCTGACGCCCTCGCGCCCGGCACGTGTACCATCAAAGTAAAAGCGCGCGGCCAGGAGAGCAATCTCGGCACCATCAGGATCAAGAGTTAAGGTCTCGCGCGCCGCTTCCTGCCTGTTACCGTGCTTTTGTTGTGGTTGTCGTCTCCATCCCGTCAGCAGCTTTCGCAGTTGCAACAGGCCGGCGGAGACCATGACTTAATTCTGCGGCCGCGCTTAACAACTCATTCTTCCGGACGCGGAGTTAGCCTGCCTTTCGTCGTTAACTTGATGGTTTCGGCGTTGTCTCCCGCGCCGGTTACGGCGTGACGATCATCAAGCCGATCACGGCGACCGAGTGGAGCACGAAGGGCTTCTATGTCGAGGATCCGGATGGCTATATCATCGGCTTCGGCGGCGGACCGGCCACAGGCTAACAACCGGTTGCATATCGTTCGCGTCAGAAACACGTTGCGAAGATTGTCCACTCTGGGCTATCGCAAGAGCATTGCTACTCTATGCGGAATGTGGATCGCTCGTCGGATAGCGCGTCAAAACAAGTTGCGAAGATTGTCCACTGTGGGGAGCAAAAGTTTGGGTGCCCTTGATAAGTGTGAGCCAAAAACGCTGACGATAATCAGCTTTCAGTTCCGGCGAGCAGAATTAATGCGCCCGCACCTCCCAAAGATCCTTTCTCGCCGCAATATTTCCTAGCTCTCGACTCATAGTCCCGCTCTACTTATTGGTATCCGAGTCTGCACAGTTGTCCTTGGTTGGCTTGGTACATACTGCCCAAATCTCCTTTGATATGCAGGCGAACTCGTATGACTCTGGCAACGACCACTCTTTTGGGCCAAAGGGCATCATGAACGGCGTCGTCGTCACACTCTTATCGTCTTCGTCATAGACGATGAACTTCCAGAAGGCGTTGAACCACTTCCAATAACAGGTGCTTGGTGGCGTGGGTTATCAGTTCTCCCGACTCAGCAGAGTGATGCTGTGGTGCTCGGAGTTGTTACTAGCAGAGATGCCTACTTTAGTGAGGACCGGACGGGAATCTATTCTGAGCTCACAGTATTGGTTTCCGAAGTTTTCAAAGATCCGATTTCGCCCGGCTGGCTTCAGCCCGACGAGACCGGGCGGAAACTTACGCACGACCTGCGTAAGACTCCGCACGGCGCGGGCGTCGCCGCAGCGGCATCGATAATTTCTTTCGAGCATCGCTCACTGTTGACAGGAACGTCCGTTGCTCTAGTGGTGGGGAAAGCACAAGCCAGGGGTGAGAGCCGGGTAACACTGTGCGCCACGCGAGTGGGGGCGACGTAACGAGGGGTGGCCCGTGCCCTCATCCACCTCGTGCGCGCCGGGGGTTTGTGGCGCGCCCTAACATCACAAAGAAAGGCGGACTCATGATCACTCAACGCCATCGTACTAGCCTCGCTTCCTTCAACATTTCCAGACTCCTCGTCTCTGCACTCCTGCTACTCTCGCTCAGCGGAATCGCCGCCGCGGCCGAGACCGGCGAGAGTCTCAAGGTCGAGCGCCTGACATTCCCCGTAACGCTCTCCAACGGCAGCGCCGCCGAGGTCGTCGGCTACCTTTACTACAAGGGCAGCTACCGCGACCGGACGCTGCTGGTCGCGATCCATGGGGCCACATACAACCACAAGTATTGGGCCGTGCCCACCATCAACGGGCACGAGTACTCGTTCGCGGGCTACATGGCCGAGCGTAAGTATGCCGTGCTCGCCATCGACGAACTCGGCACCGGCGAGAGCACGCGCCCCGAGGACGGCGACCTGCTGACGCTCGACCAGACGGCCTCAACCATCCACCAAGTCATCACACAACTCCGCGCGGGCGAGGACGGCCTCGGCTACGCGTTCGGGTGCGTCGTGACGGTCGGCCACTCGCTCGGGGCCATCAATGCCATCTACGAGCAGGCGACTTACCACGACGCCGACGCCGTCGTCTCGACCGGGATGGGTCACGTCCCGCACGAGCTGCCGCTTCCCGCGGGGCTCATCGCGGGGATGCTTCAGTACGAGTACGCCCCGCTCCCGCCCGAGGTGCGCGCCGCAGCCTTCTACTACGCGCCGGGCGCCGACCCCGAAGTCATCGCTTACGACAACAACATCCTCTCCGACTTGCTTGCACGCGGGCAGCTTTCGACTGGCATTCTCGGCATGTTTGATCCTGCCGCCACGCGCGTCGGCGCGGCGACCGGCCGCGTGCTCGTGCAGTTGGGCGAGTTCGACGTGCTCTTCCCGGCGTCACTGGCCGAGGGCGAGGCGGCCTACTTCGCCAGCGCGTCGAGCGTGACGGTACAGTCGCTCGCAGGCGTCGGCCACGACTTCAACACGCACTTCCGCAACCACGAGGGCTGGCGGCTCATCGACGAATGGCTCCAGTCGCAGGGCCTCGGGCGCGCTGAGGAGTAGGTATAAGAGACGGAGGATGTCGGAGGCGAACGGGCGTGGCCAGGAGGAAGTCGAAGGCATGTGACCACGAACACCCCCGCGCCGCGTGTGTTTCGTGATCGACGCGGCGGGTGGCCCGGGCTGCGCGACCGGCCGTTAATCGTCTCCGTGTGATGCGCGATTAACGTCTCGGCTGCGCAGCCGCCTCCTAGAAGCGGAAGATCTGCTTGCGTCACTTTATGCCGGAACTACGAAGCCGAATTCCTCAAAGCGGTTCGTGGTGACATCGATGCCAGTTGTTGAAAGAAACTGAGCATTTCTGCCGTAGGCGTCAAAACAAGTTGCGAAGATTGTCCAGTGTGGGGAGCCATGACTTTGAAGGCCGCTGGAAGCAATTCCGGCGGCCTTCTGTCTTACGAAGGACTGTTTCAATATCAATTCGTACCAATATCAAACCATGATGCAGCGAAGTGGGATAAGAGATCATGAATCCCTTTCTCGCGCGAGCCGTATCGCGGTCCCAGCGGCCTTGCGGATCCCAGGTATGAACATCTCCACACCGTTCCTCAATAGCTAGTCCGAATACCTGTTAACTCTGACAGGATCTTGTTATTGGCAACTTTAATAGGTTGCATTCAGGCAAAACTTTGTTCCGCCAGCGGATGAGGCTTAGCGCAACGCAACGATTGTTAGGATCGTAAGGAGCGTAATAGCAGCTGCCAAAAGTTTGATCGGCTCCTGCACTACCTGCTCATCTCCTGCCTCCAGCCCCTTCCTGGGCCGTGGCAGTGTCTACCCTTTCGAGTAGTTTTTATATGAGGCAGCGAATACTTTTGGAGTAGATTTTCAGTGAGTCAATTCGCATCCTTGACCACCTTGTGTATCAAGCATAGACTTCTAAACATACGCTGTCGGCCTCCCGGACCTAAACACCCACATCACGGAAAGGAGTCAAATCATGAGACCTTACTTCTACATAAGTTCTGGTGTCGTCTGTTTGTCGCTTTTGATAGCGATGGGAAATCACCAAGCGCTCACGGCGAAAAACTCTCCAACTCTATCCTCTAATCAGCCACTGAAAGTGCTCGGCGTAAAGCTCAATACAGCAAAGTCTCAACCGAAAGATAAATCCACTGCGGAAGCTAGCTGGCTCGACGGTCTGGAAGTAGAAATCGAGAATAGCTCTGGAAAGCCAATTCGCTACTTATTGCTTTACGTTGAACTCTCCACCATCGCACCTGAAGAAACGCCCCTGAAAATACCATTCCTGTTTGGTCAAGCGCCTGTGCCAAACACCAAGTCCGGTAAGTTCGAGATCTTTCAACCGAATGCAAAGCTCAATTTGACGGCCTCCAAAAACGTCTGTGACGAAATGAGAAAACAACTCCTTGAAAGCGGGCGCGTGCCCACTTCATCAAAGGACATCCAGACGGATATCAACGTAGTGATATTCGAAGACAAGACCGCTTGGTTGGACGGGCAGTTACATTACCCCGATCCGGCGAACCCCATGAAATGGATATCCGCTGAAGAACTAACAAGGAAGAACTCGCTTGATAGCCGTGCTTTTGGGATGAGCTATTCAAAGGCAAGTTACAATTCGGGTTCCAGCTCGCAGACTTGTTATCGAGATACGGGGTTCGAGCTGCTACCGTGCTGCGGGGGTCTTTACGTTGGATCAAAAATTCTCGTAGAAGATCCAAATGGACACGTTCATCCTAACCTTGTTGAGGCTTGCTGCTCTCCCGGAGATTGCTGCTCCTACACCGAAGTTGCAGGAGGCTGTGCCTGAGATTTCGGACCACGATTCATCCAGTGACTTTTCGGGCAGTCGGTAGCACCATATTGACTGCCCCTTTTTCTGCTCTTCAGACGAAAGTGGAGTGAGCATCCCTTCAGTTTGTTCAAAAACAAGAAGTTGCGAAGATTCCACTGTGGTGAACCAAACCTTCTTCTGGTTTGCCACGCCTCATTGTTTTAGCCCGAAACTTATTGTTTACCCAGGAACGAATTCGGAGCTGCTGACATACTAATTAGAAGTCCTCAGTCGCAGCCGATTCGCCCACTTTGAGTCTTTTGGCAAAGCCGATTTTATACCGAACCCGATAAGACATCGTGCGGTGATTCAAGACGCCACAAGTGCCATGAACAAACAGATTGGCCGAATGGAGCCGCTCATTTTATGCGGAAGGGAAACGAAGGCTAAGACCGCTTCCCGATTTATCCAGATCGAGAAACACCTAGTTAGAGGCCCTCGACGAATTGCAGTATGGAGGGAATATGACCACTCACACGCTTATGGTTTGGGGAGACAACGCATCGAGACAGATTTCGGACGCTCCCAAAGGAAAGTTCAAGGCCATTGCAACGGGCGGTTCGATCAATGGCTTGGCGCTCCAATTGGACGGGACCCCCATCCTCTGGGGAGTCGGCCCGATCGGACCTCCGCCCATCCCCAACCCACTCGCGACCGAGAAGTTCCAGGCCGTCGCACTAGGCCGAGATAATGCGGTCTTGACCCGCTCGGACGGCACCCTCGCCGGCATCGGCAAGAACGTGCTTGTGAGGAGCGTCCCTGCAGGCTCCTATCACGCTGTAGCCGTCGCCGCCGTGCACGCAGTCGCGATCGCGCACGACGGAGCGCTCACGACGTGGGGATCTGACAGCTCAACCTTGCCCTCCGGCGATGTGGTTACGGGTCTCCTCAAAGCGCCTGAAGGCGGCCCGTTCAAGGAGGTCGCTGCGAGAGTCCTCTACTCGCTCGCGCTGCACGAGGATGGGACGCTCTTCTTCTGGGGCCACGAGCCGACGGGGATCAACTTCCTCGACCAGTGGGTGGCCACGCCCAAAGACGCGAAGATCTTCCACTTCCCCGGCGAGACCTTCAAGGCGATCGCGGCTGGAAACGTACACGCCCTCGCCATCCGGCCGGACGGAAAAGTTACGGGTTGGGGGGATGAAACGGGCGGCGCCCTGCAGCCGCCCACGCACGTGCGGTTCAAGGCGGTCGCTGCCGGCTCAGGGTTCAGCATCGGCCTCGAGACCAACGGGACGCTCTGGGGCTGGGGGACGCCGGCGAAGTCACCATTTGCAGCCCAAGTATGGACATTTGCTTCTCAGGGCTGGACTCGCTATGGCGACTCCGAGCATTACTTCATCCCTGACGAGCGCTTCAAGTTGATCGCGGCGGCAGCCTTTCACGTCATGGCGATCACGGCTGGTCCATGACCGGAGCCGATTGAGCGGAATCTGGTCACGAGGGCTACTATTGGGCGGACGCAAGAGACGCGAGCGAAAATGCGTAGACTGATATACCAGGTTGCCTGCAGCGCGGACGGGTTCATCGCCCATCGCGACGGATCGCTCGACGGCTTCCCGGACGGCGACCACGTCGCGGACTTCCTGAGAACGTACGATTGGTTCGATACGGTCCTGATGGGACGCAAGACTTACGAGGTCGCCCTAAGAGAAGGCGTCACAAATCCTTACCCACAGATGCGGCAGTACCTCTTCTCGCGCACCATGCAGCAGACGCCCGACGAGAATGTGCACCTCATATCGGACGATGCGCAACAGCTTGTAACGCGTCTGAAGCAAGAGGATGGCAAGGCGATCTGGCTCTGCGGTGGGGCGGAGTTGGCGGGCACTATGTTCTGTGCGGGCCTGATCGATGAAGTAATTCTGAAGGTGAATCCGCTCCTGCTTGGTACGGGGATACCGCAGTTCGCTGGCGCGATTGGGCAAACAGGTCTACATCTCACCGAGTGCAAGCGATACGAAAGTGGCGTCGTTCGGCTACGTTACGATGTTCCCGCGCGTGTGTGAACGCAAGCGCCGCCCAATAAGCGGATGCACCCTGTAAGCGATGGTCAATATTAAAGGGCACTGGGATCGCAATTGAAGGTCGATTCGATCTTGGCAAATACTCCTAACTAACAACAACGTGAATTCGTTCCTTGGCGGAGTAGAGGGCAGGTCGTTTTAGCAAAGCCGATTTTATACGGAACCGGATAAAGCACATGGATGACCCCAAGCTCGAAATCGAAGGGTATCAAGTCACCGTAATGCAAGGTCAATATACTGTTGACGGGCATCCAACCGCGGCAGCTACGGAGTACGTATTGCAACTGATTGGCCTATTGGATCAAATGCGCGATTTCGCTGCAATTGAGTATCTGCCCTTGTACAACGATTCGTGGCGCGAAGAGGACGCTCCAACGTTGACTCGCGAGGAATTCATGTCTCGCCTCACCAACCCGCTGATTGTCCTTTACGATGAACTTGGTGCTGCCGCAATCTACTTCGATGACTCAGATATGTTCGCAGGCCACGCAATCGAAGTCTCAGTCGAATCAGGACAGATTGTTGATGCTTCATTGGTGGGGTAATAGCGCGAAGCGAGCATGATGCGCTGGTTCGTCCTTGTTGAAAGAAACTGAGCATTTCTGCCGCCCATCATCTCAGCATCCCGTTCACTCATACCGTAACGCCGATAGCGGGTCCACTTTCGTCGCGCGGCGCGCCGGGATGTAACATGCGAATAGCGCCACGCCGGTGAGCAGCAATGCGATGACCGTAAACGTCGCCGGATCAGTCGCGCTCACGCCAAACAACAAGGTCGTCATCAGGCGCGTCAATGCGAAGGCCCCCGCCAAGCCAATCACCACTCCGATCAGGGTCAGGGTCATACCTTGCCCTACCACCAGTCTGAGCACATCTCGTTGACTTGCGCCCAAAGCCGTACGGATGCCGATCTCGTGGGTTTGTTGCGTGACCGCATGGGCCATGACACCGTAGATGCCCACCGCAGCCAGGATCAGCGCCGCGACGGCCAGAGTGCCCATCAGAAACATCGTGGCGCGCGGGACGGCGACCTCGGCAGAGAAGAACTGGTCCATGGTCCTGACCCGGTAGACCGGTTGCTCCGAGTCCACCGACTGCACGGCAGCGCGCATCGCGCCGGCAAGCTGTTCCGGTCCCGCGCCGGTGTGCGCGATGATCGTCATTGCCGTCCGCGGGCGTTGCGAGAAGGGCACGTAAATTTCCAGCCGGGTCGGCGCGCCCAGCCCGGCCTCCTTGGTGTCATTGACCACTCCGACGATCTCGCGCCAGGGCATCGGCTGTGAGTCGTAAATCTGGATGCGTTTGCCGATAGGATCTTCGCCGGGCCAGTAGGTTGCGGCCATCGTTTCGTTGATGACGATCACCTCCACCGCGCCTTGCTGATCGTGCTCGGTGAATTCGCGGCCGCGCCGCAACCGCATGCCCATCGTGCGAAAATAATCCGGGTTGACGGCGCGCCAGACTGCTGACGGCTCATCCTGAAGCGAGGTGGACGCGCGGCCTTCGATAATGAAGGCAAAAAGGCCGCCTTCCGCCAGCGGCAGGTCGCTGACCGCGCCGACCCCTTGCACGCCGGGCAAAGCCCTGACCCGCTCGATCACCTGTTGATAAAAGGCCACCTGCTGTTCCGGTTTAGGGTATTTCTTAAAGGGCAGCGCCAGCTTCATGGTCAACAGGTTTTCCGTGCGGAAACCGGGATTGACGCGCTGAAAGCTGATGAAGCTGCGGATCGTCAACCCCGCGCCGATCAACAGGAGCACGGACAGGGCGACTTCCGCTACCACGAGCAGACCGCGCGTGCGCGGGCGGCCCCCACGGTTGCCCGTCTGTCGACCACCCTCTTTGAGGGTTGTATTGACACCCGGCTTCGAGGCTTGCAGCGTCGGTAGCAGACCAAAAGCCACGCTGGTCAGCACCGTGATGCCAAATGTAAAGAGTAGCGCCATGCCATCCAGGCGAATTTCGTCGGTGCGCGGGACGTTGGCCGGGCTGAAGCTGATAAACGCGCGCATGGCAACATAAGCCAGTGCCAGGCCGGCCGCGCCGCCCACGAGCGCGAGCAGAAGGCTTTCGGTCAGCAACAGGCGTAGCAGCCGCGCCCGCGGCGCGCCCAGCGCCAGCCGGATCGCCATCTCTTTCTGTCGGGCCGCGGCGCGCGCCAGCAGCAAATTCGACACGTTGGCGCAGGCGATGAGCAATACGAAAGCGACCGCCGCCAGCAACAGGAGCAGGGCCGGGCGGATTGTGCGCACCACCTCGTCTTGCAGCGCGAAGACGTTGACGGTCCAACCTTTGTTGCGGTCCGGATATTGTTCTGCCAGGCGATCGGCAATGGCGCGCTGTTCGGTTTGGGCTTGCCCCAGTTCGACGCCGGGTTTCAGCCGCGCCAGCACCTGTAAAAAGTGCGAACCGCGATCGCCGAGGTCCTTCGGGTCATAGGCCAGCGGCACCAGCAGATCAACTTTCGGCGCCGTCTCCGACAGCGGGTTGCTGCCGAACGGGTCGGGGAACTGAAAGTCGGCGGGCAGCACGCCGACGACGGTGTTGACGTTGCCGTTGAGGGTGACAGGTTGATTGAGGATGCCGGGGTCCGCGCCAAAGCGGCGTTGCCACAGTCCATAGCTGAGCACGGCTACGCGGTGTTTGCCCACCGTCTCCTCTTCGGTCAGGAACCCGCGCCCTAGTAAGGGCTGCACGCGCACCAATGGGAAGAAGCTGGCTGAGACGATGGCCATCTGAACGCGTTCTGGCTCGCCCGCGCCGGTCAGGTTAGCGTCCCGGCGAAAATAGGCCGCCATTTGCTCGAAGCTGGATTGCTGATCGCGGTGGTCTACGAAGTTCGCCAGTGAGAAGGAGAAGCGGTCATAGCCGTTTTGCGGGTTGGCCTGGTAGGCCTGCACCAACCGGTCCGGCTCCGCGTAAGGCAAAGGGCGCAGCAGAACCGCATTGACCACGCTGAAAAGCGCCGTGTTGACGCCAATCCCAAGCGCCAATGTCAGCACGGCGATAAAACTAAAGCCCGGATGCTTGCGCAGCATTCGCCCGCCGTAGCGCAGGTCTTGCAACAATGTCTCCACGAAGCCGCCGCCCCTTACCTCGTAGCCCATCTCTTTGATCCGGGTTAGGCGCCCGAACCGCTTTTCGGCTTCCCGCCTCGCATCTTCAGGTGACATGCCACGGCGAACGTTCTCCTCTGCGCGCATGTCGATGTGGAAGCGCATCTCCTCATCGATCTCGCGATGAACGGCATCGCTATCACGCAAAGCTCGAATCCTATCCCGAAAAGCTTTCCACCAAGCCATGCTCCTTCCTCCCTCTCAGGTAGCTTGCAGCACTTTGGCGACCGCCGTCGTTAGGTGCTCCCACTGCGACTCCCCAACTGCAAGCTGCTTCCGACCCTGCCGCGTCAACTTGTAGAAGCGCGCACGCCGGTTATTACTTGAGACTCCCCACTCGCTCTTGATCCAGTTTTTTTGCTCGATGCGGTAGAGGGCCGGATAGAGCGTCCCCTCTTCAATCTGGAGCATGTCTTCGGCGAGTTGCTGGATGCGCTGGCCGATGCCGTAGCCGTGCATGGGCCCGAGTGAGAGCGCCTTCAAGACGAGCAGGTCGAGTGTGCCTTGTGGCAAGTCTGGCTTCTGTTTCGCCACAGATGATCCTCCCCTTTTGCTTCTGGGGGAGCATAGTCGCACATCTCCCCTAGAAGATCAAAGGAAAATACGGGGAAGGATTGTCATGGAGAAAAGTTAAGGAGAGACGTCCGCCGTTACTCGCTGCAACATGCCAAATGAGCCGCAGATAAGCTTTTGTTGGTAGCCGCTACCATGCCGCGATGCGGTCACGCTCTCTTCGAGAAACGATCTTGCCTTACCTCTCACAGGCTACTCAGGTTCCGGCCTACAGGTTTATTGATTCGCCTGCTTACCCGGAGTATGCTTCGGCAACTCACGAAGTTTTGTCGGCGAGGCTTCTCGCCGGTCTCACATAACTTCACAGCTGCAAGGGTCCGTTTTTGGAGGTACAAAATGTTACGGCGAACTATCCCTAGACTGTTCGTCAGGCTGCTTATCCTGACGACTTTGGTGAGTGCTCTGCTTTTCACATCCGCTGATGTGACTCGCAAAACAGTTCACGCTAATCTGTGTCCTGAGAACTGTGAGGCTGAGTATGACGCGTGCATCGCGAGTTGTCCGCCTTGGGGGCAGCCCGGATACTACACCTGCCATCGGCAGTGTCGGTATCAGCTGGATGCCTGCTATAGTTGCTATCCATGAACGGTTAGGTAATCTTCGACAGGATGACAGGATTTGCGGGATGAATCTTGTTTATTTTGTAAATCGAGCATGTATCGTCAAAGCGGTGACAGGTTACAACCTGTCGCCGCTTTAGTTTTGCGACGCGATAACACGGCCTTACGGCACCAGGGTGGCTACTGCGGAAGTCGGTGCATCATCAGGAAGCTTTAATGCCACGGGCTGGAGTCTGAGTGGTACGGAAGACTTGCAAGTCATTCACAACACCGTCGTCAACGCGAACCTGACTCAGAGTTCGACGTGTAACAGCATCTATGGCGATGGATCGATGATTACGGTCGGTGATCCAGTCACGACGAAGTGGGCCGGCTTTATATACAAAGACAACATCTCTGATTACCGCGCCTGCGGAGTCGCGGGCGGTGGATGTAACGCATCGCACGTGGAAGAACGCAGCCACCGATGGTAAAGATCTTGGGGCAGACATACGCGTGGAACGTGCTACAGCAAATTCGCCGACTGGTAACTGGCCCTCACCATCGATTAACGAACGAGTGGTGTCTTAAATTGATCGGTTCCTCTCTGCGTCCTCGGCGTATCTCAGTGTTCTCTGCGTTAAGACGGCAACTCAAACGCAGAGAGCGCAGAGATACGCCGAGAACCGCAGAGAAGATTTCAAATTAAGACACCACCACCGAAGGGCCTGGCTTGACAATCAGCGACTTGGGCTTTGGCTTTCGGACTTCGGTTACGCCGATTCGTTAACTGAAGCCCAATAACAATGCGTGG
>DASTTS010000316.1:0-15444 GCA_035760085.1 Pyrinomonadaceae bacterium | reverse complement strand
GTCAAGCTTAACGTTTCACCACCTGGCGGCAGCGGCGCAGTTGGTCCAGCCGCGAGGGCGATCTTGATCGACTCCGGCTCCGTCTTCGCTTTCACATACACTTCCATCGTCTTGATCGAGATGTTCCGTCCCTGGAACAGGAACGGAAAACGCTCGTTCGTGATCGCCATCGTCAAGGTCTGCGTCGTGCCCGACGGCGCGTTCAGAAAACGTGACCACTCAGTCGGGAACTCATGACGCAAACTGAACATCTGCGTCAAACCACGCTTGCCTTCGATGCGAATGAACTCGTTCAGCGCGGTTTGCAGCTCCTGCTCAGCCTGTGCCTTGAGCTGCGCTCCACCATCACGCGCGGTGTAACGCAGATGCAGCACAATATCGGAAATCGTGTTGTAATCGAACGACTTGAAGTTCTTCGGCATCTCGATTCGCCACGTGCTGATCGCGCCCTGACCTTCGAACGGCAAATAACGCTCGTCGTGCAAATTCGTGTCGAACATGCCGCTGTCGTTCTGCGCGCCACTCGTCACAATCGACTGAACCGTTCCGGAATTGTCAGCAAAACGCGGATCGTCAGCCTGGCGGCCGTACTTGCCATTCGACAACGTGTTGCTGTGCCGCATAGTGCTGCTCTGCAACGTGAGCGTGCAGTTGATGCCGCTGTACGGACCAGCCACACACGGGACCGTGATACCAACTGACTTGATCCTGCGCATGTAGTGACCCGCATAATCGATGTCAAACAACGCCTCGGGCAGCGTCACGAAACACTCACCCGTCTGCTTCAACTTCACCAGACTGACCGGATCGATCGACAGTAGCGAAACGTGTTTGACGATCTCATACTCGCGCTTGTTTTGATCCAGGTAAGCGATTTCCATACGTTTGAGATCGTAAGACAGTCGTTCACCGGCCAGCAGTCCCTTCTTCAAGCTGTCCCAGTAACCGAACTGAATGAAGCTCGACTCTCTCACTCCGAGCTCGTGTCGATACGCACGCTCCGCACGTTTCGCCACGTCGTAAGCGAGTTGATAACTCTGGAAGTAAATTCCCGAGATCTGCCCCACCATCCAATCGTAAAGCTCACGATTCGTGAACTTATTGCGCATGAACTCATCCGCTTCGCGCGTGTTCTCCATTTGCAAATCGTGATTGCTCAGTTCCTTCTCAGCAATCGCGACGCGAATCTCAGCGGCCACGATCTGTCGCTCGATCTGCTCGAGCTCCTTATTGGCCATCCGTTCCTGGAGCTTCCAGTCGTCAAAGCGACGCTGGTGGCCGCCCATCGTACCGGCCATCGAAGCAGTGCTGTTCAGGATCGAAACGAGTTTGCCGATCGAGCTGCTGAAATACTCGGCCGATTGCCCGAGGTTCTCGCCGCCGTATGTCGAACCCGCCGACGTCGGTAACGCGATCTTGAAATTCGGAATCAGACCAACCGCGCTGGCGAGGGCGAGACTTCCGACTTCATAAGCCTGAAGCACGATGCCCGCGTTCACTAGATCGAGTTGCGTTTTCTCCCACGGATTCATGAACGCGATGTCGCGATAGTAATTGCGACGTATGGTTGTCAGTTCCTTGCCACGCTCAAGACCCGCACGCGCTTGCTTCGCCTCTTCGACTTGTCTCTCCTTGACGGTGCGCACTGCCTTCAACACCTTCACCTCGTGCGTTGACCGCAACAAAGCCAGCGCTTCGGCATCACGCTTCTCGAGTGCGGAGAGCAATGCACCACCCAACGACTTCACTTCACCACACAGTTCTACTGCTTTCTGCAACATGGTGTTGAAGCGGTAGTTCGGCAGGGCAACGTTGATATCGCTGAGTGCACTCGCGATGTCGACGCCAACCGCCGCGCTTCTCACGAGCAATCCCGGATCGATGGGCGGTTCAAACACCGGCAGCGAACGGCCAATGCCGTCGATGTTCTGGCAGTGGCGGATCTTGAATAAACGATCGGCAACCGTGTTCCAGTAAGCGAGCAGCTTGTCGTTTCCGGGAATTGCAAAGAACGGCATCAACGGCAAGCCACCTTCCGAGTCACCGTCTGAAGCCGGTATTACTGACGACGAGATGAAGCTCTCAATGTCAACTGACGCATTCGCGAGACTATTCAGTGCGGCATCATCGTCGAGTGTGTGGAACGTGTTCACCTTCGGTTTGACGCGCGCCGGGATCTGTTCCGGTCGTTTGCCGAGAATCTGTGCCGCGAGAATGTAGAGTTGGGTCGCTTCGTTGATCGATTCGATCGTGTCGCGGCGGAACAACTGATCACCCCACGCGATAAGGTTGTCGATGTAATGCATCACAACCGATTTCATGTAGGTGACCAAACGCAGCCGCGCGATCACATGCGGATTGAACGGCTTGGCTTGCCACTCCCTGATCTGCGCTTGCAACGAGCCGTCAGGATCCGCCAGCAACTCTTCAATGCCTGGCACACCTTCGAGCGCTTGCCGGTAGAGTGGCTTGACGCGCCAGAAACGTTCCGGTCCGGGATCGCCGCTATTCTCCGGCGAGTCAGTTGCGGTTGGATCAAAGATGTAGTGGAACCACTTCTGCGCTTCCTCGAACCGTTGGTTCTTGCTCAACTGCGTAGCAATCATGAACGGCGCGTGGAAGAAGAGCTCCCAGTTATAGATCGAGTAAGCACCACCATAACTGAAATCGACGTCCTCGCGTGGTTTTGCATTCGTATCCACTTTCGTCGCGTCGGCGTTATAGACGTCGAACGCTACCGGCGAATCGATCACGAGCTGGTTCGGGAGTTTCAACAGACCGCTGATGCCATCACGATTGAGCGACTTGAAGAAACTGCGCACCATCGGATGGAAGAACGTGTTGAAACGAACTTTGACTGTGCCGTTGACGCCGACAACAAAATACGTGCGCGCTTCGTCCTGGAAGAAGATCGGGACCACCAAACCTCTCGGCACGTAACTCTGGTGCATACCCAACAATCGAAAATGAGTCGGTGTTGCCTGAAGGATCTTCGATTGGCCCAGGCCGTCGCCTGTATTCCCATACTCGGCCATCATCATGTTTTCATAGCGAGTGCCCACGATCGGCTCGATGCTGGTGATGGCACTTGAACCGAACAACGGTGTAAGCGTCTGCTGGCCATCGTCAAAATGGAATGACGCGATCGCCTGCATCGCCGCGGTTGATGTGGTCGTTACCGTATCTTCACCGTTCGCGGGTTGAAGCGGCACGAGATCAAAAGAACATTCAGCTTCCTGAATGATGTCGCACACCGGAGTGCGGCCAGTGACCGCGGTTAGCGACGGCGTGAGCGTGAGGTCTGCTCCGGCCAGCGCGAGCGCGGGCGAGTTTCCGTTGCCGCCGGCCAACTGCGGATTCTGTTCGCCCGGGATCCAGCAGATCTGGCGTTGGCCGGTGAGCACAACGTTCTGGGCTAAGTAATCACTCGACACCATGTAGTATTTGAGCGTCGAGGTTGTTGACGTGTTGCGGATCTCAACCCTTCCGGAATCGGAGAGTTGCGCCGTGCTGATCTGCTGATCCCCGATTCGACCAACAATCGCCAGCTTAGTTTTCGCCGACGGCTGGAACAGACCGTTATTGATCGTAGCGATCACGGTCTTTCTCCCGCCTGGCACCAACGAGAACAGGAGCTTGTCCTGCGCGGGTAGCGTGCTTCCCGGTTGCACCTCCGTTACGCTGACAGTGTCTACTGGTCCATAGCAGTCGATGAACAATTGCTTTTCACCAGCCGGCGTTGTCTGTAAACGACTCTTGAACGAGAACAGTTTGTAATCAGCTTCAGTCAGAGCTGTTTCAGGGTGCTTGAGCCGGCTGCGGAACGCACTCGTCAACTTCTTCGGCGACCACTTGCCGTTCTTGTACTCGGTCCAGGCGAGCTGTACTTCCAGTACTTTTTCGCCGGGATTCACCGTCGCACCAGACCCGGCAAGCGACGTCTCTTGCTGCTTCGTTGCAAACATGGGCCAGAAGACGTAAAGCCTGCGATTCCAGATCAGCGGAATCACGTGATTTCCCTGGATCTCTACGTCGATCTTTTGCCACGGCGTCCAGTGAGCCGAATCGATCTGCTGGCGATAGTAATGAACGTGCGGGTCGGAGAAGGTGCGCCCGATAACGTGCAACACATCGATCCGTGGTGAAACGTCGTTCTCGATCTGCCGGTACATGCCGGCGACTTCAAGGCGCGCTACTTCCTGAAGCTTCTCGAGGTAATGCAAATACGCCGTCTCCGCGGTATCCATCGTAACGTCACTTTGCAGTAACTCACTTTCGAGATCTTCGAAGAACGATGTTTTGCCGTCGCGCAACTCCGGCTCGATCCAGTTTTCGGGATAGAGCAGGACTTTGCGGTTCGCTTCCCAAATGCGGTATTGCTTCCGCCACTGCGCCCACTCGCGCGCCTCGGTCTCAGTCATTGCGACTTTCTCTTCAAGTCTCATGAGCGAGCGTTGAATGAAGAGTTGGATAGAGCCGATCGCTTGTTTGAGACGCGTCGTCATCATGCACGGGCTCATCTCAACGTCGACGAGAAAATCGTCGTACAGCTCGTTCGCGCTGCCCGCCCCGGCTACCTTGACAAGGTATGAGACGAGGGCCGCGCGTTGTCGTTCGCGCAAGGGATCGTTCAGGGTCTTTGCGACTTCCAGCCACTGCGCATCGTCGAGTGTGGCGCGTACGAGGCTCTTCACGTCCTGGGCCCATTTCGCGTCATCAGCGCCGGCTGCGGTCCACGCGAGACATTGATCCGCGGACGCGCCGAGTTGATCCAGCATCGCGAACGCAGCTTGCAACCGTCGCAACGCTGCTTCATCTCTGTAAGCGCTGACGGGGAAGTTGAAAGCGCCCGCGGCACTCAGCGCGTTGAGATTTTCACGTTTCCAGCCCGCGCCTTTGCTGATTATGTCGAGCAGACTGCTGAGCGGAGTCGTGGCGTCACGTGCGGCGACGAAGATGTCCGTCAGCAACGTTTCTCCGACTGGCAACGCATCACGCACTTCGAACAGATCGGCGAGACGTGCCCAACCCGCATACGCCTGATTTGCGGCGCTCACAGTCGCGAATGGAAGCGAGTTCAGATCGAGCCAGCCGTTGCCTGGTCCATACTCAAACAGCCACTGAAGCTGTTGTGAAGTTAAACTAAACTTCGCATTCAGCACGGCGATCTTGTAAAGCAACGTGAACGTATTGAATTGCCTCGGAAATGCTTCTTTAGTTACCGCGACGTTGGCATTGCTCTCCGCGAATGAAGCGGCGAGAAATTCTTTGATTGCCTTCTGCGTCGGGTCCGCAGGCGAGTTGACCCACTTCGTCAACAGGTCGTGCGCCGCTTTCGCATCGAGCTGAAGGATTTCGGTGAGCCGCTGCGTCACGATGCGTTCGCTTAACGTCGTGCGCAGGTAAGGCAACAACTTCCGCAACACGATGATGAACCGCGCCGGCGGTGTGGTCGCCGGATCGTCAAACAACGCAGACGCGTCTGCGCTCTTGATGAATGCATCCTCATCCGGTGGAGTTGCGCCGCCTAAACTGAAAAGAGCTTCGACAGCGAGACCGTACGGCGAAGTTGGCACGCCATTGGAATCCTTCGGCTCGTTCGCGATCAATATCTTGCGCTCGGCGTCGGTCATGATGCCGTTGAAGTTCAGTTTCTTCGCGACGTTGTCGTAGTAAAACTTGGTCTTGAGAGCGGTCGGAATTACGACAGTTGGCGGAAACTGCGTGAGACCGGTCGTGAATCGCGGCACCGAAAATCTCGCCATCTGACGCTTCACAATCTTGCCCGGCGCGTCGAACAGCACCTGGACCGCGCCCTGGTATTTCACATCGCTCGACGCCGCCAGCAGGTCTGCTTTCTCACCCGGCGTCATCACACCGGTAAACCGCAACTGTCCGGCGATACTGTCGTAACTCACACGACCTTGTAGCGCCGGTGGAAAAGTGATGCCCTGCGGCAGCGTGTCGAGCTTTGCTTCATGAGTAAACGTGCCGTTGAGTATCGCAACGAGCTGTTCGATCAAACCGGTGTCCCAGTTGAGCAACGCGAGTTTTCGCTTCGTAACGTCGCCCTTTGGATCGTTTGTCGCGGCTGTGGCATCGCTCGATACTTCGACGAAGGTATTGTCCGTCGCGATCTTTCGCACTTCCTCGCGAATCGAGTTCAGGATCACGGCGATCGCATCGTCGTCAATCGCGATCTGCGAAGTAGACGAGAAGTCGTGACGCAGGATGTAGTTGAGATCTTCGACACTAAAACCTGCGGCGAGGATCTTCTCGCTCTGTTTTGCGAAGCTGACGGTGTCGGCGGTCGTGTTGAACGGCGAAGCCGAGATCATCTTGAGTGCCGCCAGGTACGCGCGAATGGGATAGTTGAGCGCGCGTGCGAACGTCGCGTGACGATAAAGCTTCGACAGATTAGCGAGCGATAGTTTGTCTTCCTGAACGACGTTCAGATCGGCAATCATCAGGTTGAGCTCGTCAACCGTGACTTGCAACGCAGCCGAGATCACCGGCGCATTCTCCGACAGTTTGCCCGTGAGCGTCGCCGGATCTTCTGCCAGCGACTGGCCCGCCGCGGACTTGTTGTTGAATAGCTGCGCGTAGAGCGAAGGAACCACCGGCTCGCCTTCCGCGAAATGATCTTGATAGCGCGCCGTATCGATCGCAGCCCAGAAACTCAGGATATTCACTACAGGCAGGTCAAACTGCGCGCGCAATCGCTCGATGTGCGACAGTTGGACCATGAAGATTGACGTAATATCCAGTTTGCCGGCAGCATTCAATGGTTGCAACGCAACGATGGCTCTGTCGAGATCGCGCATGGTCCAGCCAAGCTTGCGCGCCAGGCGCACGAAGCGATGGATCTTGTTCCAGACCGCCTTCAGAACGTCTTTCTTGTTCGCATCCGGAATCGCAGGATCCACAACGCGGATTTCCATCTCGCTCAAGTTGCACGACGCCGGATCGCTCGAAAAGATCGCGAGTGTTCGGCCGGTGCTGGTCGCGGGATTGATGAAGTAACAACCGAGGAGCTCCAGCAGATCTCTGTAAGTAATTCCCGATTGCTCGAGGAAAATCGAGACGCGCTTCAGCACGACGTCCCAATCGTCTGTCGGATTCAACGGATCGCCGGTCGGGTTTCCGGTCTGCTGAAGGTTCCAGAATTTCCACGGATCGATTGCCGGAGAATTGTTGTCAGTGATGATCTCGGCTTCTTTTTTCGCGACGCCGAGGTATTCGTTGGCAATGCTGGTGTCAGTTAACGCAACGAGCGGCGTGCCGCGGAAGAACGTTTCCATGACCTCGTGTCGCTTCACACCGAGATGGTTGAGGTAAACACGCGACTCTTCCACCGGCAGATTCAGCAGCAGGTCCCACGGATAAAACGCATTGCGCAGCGTGGTATACGCCGCGTTGTTCACATGTTCGGGAGTCGCGCGCAGCTCGTCTGTGGTCCAACTCGTTTGCGGCCACGCTTCCGCTTTGAAACCCTTGGTTGCGCCCAAATACGTCAGCGTAAACGCCCAGCCGCTATCCAGAATCACCCACGCTCGGGGCGCGAATTCCATGAACGGCTCACGCCTGACGGATGCTTTATCCGTGAGCGGGTAACCTTTGCTCGCAAAAATCGCACGAAAACTCTGAGGAACTTTCTCCGCATCGAGATCAGCTAACACTGTAGCGATGTCAGCACCTTCGGCGATGTCAAACTCTCGCTTCGCGACAGCGCGTTCCATGATCTCGCGCGTGAGATCGACATAAGGCATTTCCGTACTCGTGTTTTCACACGTCAGCTCGATGTGCTCGAGGTCCGGACGCCGCTCAAGTAATACCTGGAGCGGATTCTTGTCTCCCAAAAACGGACCATCACCGAGGAACTTGAGGATGTCGACGAAATAAGCGGCCGGACTGTAAACCGACTGGCACTGATCGCACTCGCAAAGATCGAGTGAGCCAAATAACGTTACGAGATCCGGCGTGCCGTTCTGCGCTGCGAGTTTCGCCGGTGACGCCTTCATTCCGTTGCCACTCGGAATAACAAACGGCGCGGGCGAGGCAGAAGGCAGCGCGCGATTCAAATAGAAGTTCAAAGCCGTCGCGTGCGTCTGCTGTGCCTTGCGATAAACTTCGAGCGCCTTGTCTGCGCCTCCGAGTGGCGCTGCATACTTCTCAGTAAACCGGCGCTGGCCGAGCTTCACCATCGACATCGCCGAGTGCAGATCATCTTTGCGCAACGAGCGGATATCCGCGTAACGCGGCGCGACGTTAAAGAGTCGCTGCATGTTTTTCAGCTCGGCTATGAGCGCAACTGGATTAACTACGCCGCTGAGCTTTTGATCTCGTCCGGTGCTGAGATAAGTGTCGATGGGCGTGGTCCGAAATTCGTAAGGCTTGTTATTCCTGAAGAACGTACGAAGATCAGCAATCACCTGACGAAACGGGCTGTCGGTGGCCGTGTCCTTTTCCACGCGACCCGCAATCACCGGCGTCGGCAGCGCATTCTCCATGTACGCGTTCAAAGCGATTGCGTAGTTGTCCATCTTCTCCTGAGCAGTGGCGCCAGGAATCGTCGGCGGCGCGCCGAGTGGAGGAGCACTCGGTGGCTGTAGCAACGACTTCCAATCAGCCACACTCTTAACTGCGAACGGTCGCAACCCGGTTGCGTCTTCGCTCAGCGCCGCTGGCGGCACCGGACCGTTCACCTCGACGATCAAGTTTGGAAACACGGCGTTTCGCAGTGCCGTGACGAGGGGAATGTGATTAGTCGTAAGCGCTCCGACTTGCATCGTGAAGCGCACGTCAGTTTTATCTGACGGCGATAGATTCGGGTTGTTAACGACCGCGGTCCAGAACGACTCGGTATTGTCGCCGTGTTGCACTTGCAGCTCGGCCACGCGTTGCTGATTGGCAACACTCAGAGCCGTTGTTCTGAGCAGATCACCGAATGACGAGATGTTGCCCGGATCTCCGGGTAGAAGTATCAACCTGGCTTTCAGTGCTTGTAGGGCGGCGGCGATTTGGTCCAACTGCGCCGTTGAAAGCGTTGGGATGATTCCCTCGTTGGACGACGTTTCGAGCGCCGCGCGCAACACTGGAATCTCGTTCTGCAAGAGATCGAGGAGAACTGTCGGCAGGTTTTGCCGGAAGAGACCGTAGAACGCCGACTGCGGGACCGTGTTCTCCTCGCGGTTACGGCGCGCGCTTTCAACGAGCAAAGTTAACCATGCCGCGGAGATGCGGGTTTCACCGTTAAGGAACACCACATCTTCTTCTGTCAGGTCGGCGTGCGTTACGCCACCCGGCAACAACGGCGTAATCTCATTCACGATCCGTTCAAACTCGGAACGTACGCCGATGGTGAAATTCACTCTTTCAACCTTGCCGGCGTTGTAAATGATCGCTGAGGTAGCCTGAAGCACGGTGCCGTCGAACACGCGGAGAACGAGATCGGCACTTCCCTTATCCAACGCCAGGAAGTCGTCGGCGTGATAAAAGAGACTGTATTCGCCGTTGTCTCTCGTGATGTCCGATTTGAGCAACTGCTCTGAACGCAGATCTTTGTCGAAAGCTTTTACGGTCAATCCCGGGGAGGGATCGCCATTCGCTTTGAACACCTGTCCGAGGACGATGAACTTCTTCGGATGTTCGTGATCATCATCCAATACCCAGCGGGCTTTACTATCAAAGATGCCGTTAGGCACGAGCTTGAGCTTTTTTTGAAAGCTAACAACAGCGTCGTGTGTCGTGTCGCCGAAAAATTTGTCAGTTAATTCTTTGACGGCGATGGTGTAGCCGGCATCAACGAGCTGGTCTTGAAGATCCCCAACTCCGGTACCACTCATACCTTTTTTCAGGTCTTCTGGTGGTTGTGCTGTGGGTTGTGCGTCGAGTTCCATGATAGCCTCCAAAAAAAATTTATGAATCATTGCGTTGGCTCAAAATTGGAAAGGATTCGTCCCGGAATATTTGGACCAGGTATTCTGCGCTCCTCCCATTGCCCCTTGAGACATAGACATCATCGTTGCGTAAATGTTGAATATCGCTAAATCCAGATTTAGAACATCTGGAATCAAGCCAAATGGTGCGCCAGTGATACTCGCGATATCCGTTGAAGCACGGAGATACTTACCTTCACTGTAATGGTACGCGGCTGAGCCGGCTCCAACAGCAGCACCGATTCCGAAAAGAACCTTTCCAGACATGGCAGCGGATCGATCAAAAGCCGCCAGTTCCGCTTCTTGTCGAGCAATCAGTGCGGCTTCCTCAAGCGTCACTTGTCGAACTGTCGAGGCGGTTGTTGTCGCTGCCGCTGGTGCGAGCCCTGTGGGAATTTCGCTCGCCAAAGACGGTGCAGACGAAGCCGGCGCGATCGGCTTCACAGGTGGCACTGGCTCAGGAAGAGCTACCGGTGTCGGAGTAATCGGCGGTTTTGCTGGACTCGCCGATGATGGAGTTGAGGGACCACGCAGTTGTGGCTTGTACTCAACAACCGGGTTTTTTGTTTCCACTTCTACCAGGCGTGTATATTCAAGAAATCCGTCTTCCTCTGGCAGGCTCAGCAAATAAGTTTCTTTGCCCTTTACTACTGGCTCCAAAACATCCGGCATGTCGCGCAGTACAGTCCCGGGCTTTGTAGACATCGGCGTATCGAGCCGCTGAGAATAGTTGAAGACCTGATCGGGATATTGGCTTGATGTACCAAGCGGCTTGAGGTCAGTAACATGCTTCCCACGACCTGCCGTCGAAACAAGTAAATCTATCTCACCGACATTCATACTGCCGGGAGTCCTTGAGCCGCCGGGCAGGGTCTCGACATTTATCTCTGCGGTATAAAAATCGCCGTATTTGGTATTTATTCGGCAAGCGACCTCAGGCAAGATGACTTTGTGGGCCTGAGTACCCGAAACTCCTGTATTTGGGGGCATAACTACAGGCCCCATTTTCGGTTGGTCGACTTTACCTGTTGGATCAACGTTTCCGGTTGGAGCATTACGCGTATATGCGTAGAAATTGATTCCCGCTTCCAACTGGATCGGATCAGAACTTATCCAACGGGCGAACCACGGCGCGTAATACCTGGCACCATGGTAGTTAAGTCCCGTTTCTTCATCGCGTTCTTTACCCGTAAATCGATACCTGATCGGAGGAACCTCGATACTGCTGTTCGTAGCGCGATATGCAGTCGTGCCGTATGGGTGATATTCCAGGTAGGAAATAATCTCTGCTTGTTCATTCAACTCCACACAGGCTGATCCGAGATGATTGTTGTACTGGTAACGATAAAGTGTCGCGACCGGCAGTCGGGAATTGTCTGTGCGCACGACATCTTCAATCAGCAACACTCGATCACTGGCCATAAGATGGTGTGACTCGATCTCTTCAACCACGTTTCCGCTCGAGTAGCGTCGATAGATCTCGAGGCCGCCGAGATAAATCCGCTCCCACTGCTTCACTCCGTTCTGGTTCTCTATCACTTTGCGCGTGCGTTGCTTGCCGGCGTCATAGTTGTAATAGGCCCAGCCGCCACCGAGCAGGTTGAACGCGCGAATCATGTCGCGATAGTTCCAGCGGATCAATTGGTCATCGGAGACGTTCGCAAGGTTGAGCATGTTGCCGTGCGCATCGTGTTGATAGCGCGTCGCCTCGTTCAGGACGCGTTCCCAGGTGAGCGCGAGGCGATTGCTATCCGAAGCATTTTGATAATGGCGCGTCCATGACTGGCCGAGTGCCACATGACGCATTTGCTGAAGATTGCCAACTGGATCGTAGCTGCATGTTTGCGTGTAGTTGCGCAAAGCGTCTGCTGTTTCGATCGGAAACTGGACCGCGAACGGATCGTCTTCGAACTGTCCGGGTGCACCGCTCGCCTTGAAATTCTCCCGGCCTGTGCTTTCCGTCAGACGATAAAGCGCGTCGTAGATGTAACGATTAACCGCATCCACTTTCTGGTTCTTGAAGAAGGTTGGTTGGAAGGCGTCGTCGCGGATTTCCGTGATGTTTCCGATGGGGTCGTACGTGTATTGCAGGTCTTGCAGAACGGTCGGATTTTTCAGAAGTGAGCCGACAGTTTTAACTATTGGAGACGAGGCCGGACGCGTTGTCCGCAGTTGGACCAGGCGGAATGTCCGCTGATCGTAAATGTAGGTGGTTTCAGTCTGGTTACCGTTTTTGCACGAGAGTTTTTGACCTTTCGCGTCGTAGGCAATGTCAACGATCGCGCTGGTTGGGCCAATATCAGACGGTTTGTGACCGCTGTCGGTTTTGATTGCGCCCACGTCGATTGTTTCGCTGATGAGCAGCCCGCGCTCGTTGTAGCCCGGCTCGTACACGGCCACGCGACTGTTTTCACCCCGATGCCAGTTGTAAATTCGAGTCGGACGATTGAGAGCATCGAACTCGGTGATCTGCGTGAACGTCTCGACTTCGAGTTTTGCGGTCAGTGATTCAGCCTGCCAGTCGATGACGGGCGCTTTGTAATCGCTCGCGAGCTGCCGTTGCTGTTCGACGATATTTCCCTTGAAGTCGATCTGCTCGATCTGTTTCACGCCGTCCTGGCCGTGATGCCGGTGCAGTTGACCCCGCAGATTGCGCTCTTGTGCGTCAAACAACCGCTCCCCGTATGTGAAGCGTTCGATCAGTTGTGGCTCAGCTTTGTTGATCGTTAGCCACTGCTCGACCGGGCGATGCAACGCATCGTAACGAGTCGAGAACAAGCGCTCTTCGTCGATCACTGTGCCGCGATCGTCTTGCCGCTCGTTAAAGTCCCACGCGAACGCCGGCTTCCCGGCTGCATCGAAAAGCATCCAGCGCTCGCCTGCGTCCATGCTGTGTTGGAAGAGCAGGTTGCCGGCGATGTCATAGCACGGCACGCTGCCGGCAGGGATGTTTTCATTTGGCTGATCGATCCAGCGCGTGGGCTTCGCGGGCGTGATGTACTGCATCACGATGTTGCCGCGCGCGTCACGAATCCAGAGCGGCTTGCCTTCCGCGTCAAGCTTCTTAAATGTGAAATAGCGATCGTCACGATAAGTCTTGCCGCCGAACACGTGTGAGCCATTTGAATCCTCGACACGGTTGTGTGCGATGGCGACAACGTCGCGCCCGAGACTGTCGAGGATCGCGACTCCGGGAGTGTTGAAGTGTCGCGCAGCCAGCCAGGCCGCACGCTGGCCGGGCGTAACCATCAGCTCACCCGTAAACGGATCGCGTGGCAATTCTTCTTCGACCGGTGGTGGATTGCGCTCGCGATACCATTGGCTCTCAACCGCAGTGTCGTTCGCATCGAAAGTCTTGACGTGCCATGGCGAGAATTCGACACGGCCAAACGTGCCATCAGCCATTTCGGTGCGCACCAGTCGACCGGCAGCGTCGTAATACATCAACGGCGTGATGCCGGTTTCTTCCTGCGCGTCGCCCTCAGCGCGACATGTCGATTGTGTGCTGAAGTAAGGTTCGTACTGTTTGACAGCCTTGCCCTTGTTGTTGAAAACCGTCTTGCCGTTCACGATCCAGCGCAATGGACCACCAGGTTCTGCCGGTTCCGCCTGGCTGCGCTTCAGTAACACCGAACCATGACCGTCCGAACACTCGAAAGCGACTTGCAAACGATTGTTCGCGCGCTCGCGTTGCGAGGCGTGTTGCTCGCGTACGATCATGCAGGCGCCTGATGGACGGCTGGCCCAAATCGTCTTGCCGTTTTCCATCTTCTCGCCGAAGTGATACAGAAATCGGGTGGTGGCACTGTCGAGTACCGGTGCGAAGTGTTGGTTCAACTCGTCTGCCGTCAGCGGTGGTAGATCAAAGTGCGTGAGCAGTTCTGCGAGATCGGGATTGGCCAGTTCGTCGTTGTAACCGATCAGGTCGTCGGCTTCATTGCCTTTGCCTTTGACAGCAGTCGCAACCACCATTCCGAGTACGTCGAAGTACACCTCGCTGCGGTTGCCGTTGATGTCGTCCATCTCGGTTGGTGCGAGCACGCGATAGTCGAAGCGGACGCCGGTTTGCGGATCGACGAACACGCGCGACTGGTTGCCGAGTGCGTCTGTGCTCGACTGAATGAAGAGATCGTATTTGCCGTCGTAGCTGAGCGTCGTCTCGTTGCCGAAAGGATCGGTGTAACGTTCGGGTAAGTAGAAATGAGCTTCTGCATCGTCTGCGAAACCCGCGATGCCTGAGCGCTGCCACCACTGATCTTTCCCAGCCGGGCCGAACAAGTTTTCGCCTGGCCAGTAGCCGCACGTAGTCGCGGTGTTTAGAGCGTTTTGAACATCGTCGTCGAGCTTGTCGCCGAGCACGGCTTTGAGCAAAGGCGCGGTGAGCGCGAGTTTGTAAGTCTCGTAGGTGAGGCCGAGATGGTTGAGCTGACCATGCGCGAGCGGCGTTTTCAGATCGTCGTCGAAGAAGAGCGTCAGCACGTGCTCGACCTTGCGTTTCTCCGGAGTGCTGAGATTGGGAACTTCGTGATACTGAATCGTGTTGACCGGTCGCGGACCTTGATTTGGAAGCGTGTCGCTTAACGTGTAACTGCGTAGATCGTCGAGATCGAAATAGAAGCCCTGCGCAGGAGTGAAACCAGTGAGCTGGTATGTTTGCACTTCCGCAACGGCGCGCAACCGGTAGTGCTGAATTCTCGCTGAACCTGTGGCCGGCTCGATTGCATCATTCGTGTAACGCGTTTCGGTGTAGACCAGATGCTGCTCGTTTTGCACCTCGCGAATCAGCGCCACCTGTTCGGCCGTGAAGTCGGGATCGGTGAACTGCTGTGCGCGCTTGTAACCCACCGCGATCGATTGCTGCACATTTCCAAACTCGTCAATCAGCAGATTCAGCGTGTGCGCAACGCGTGGATCAGGCGTGAGCGCGGGAATGTTTTGCGGATCGCGGGGGAATGTGACCGGACGCAGATCGAGCTCGTAGTTGTAAGTGAGGGCTTCGCTTTCCGTCACCTGAAAAACTGCATGACGGTTTTGACCACTCGCTTGAACGCGACGAACGTGACAGTTGTGTGTAGAAGCTGAAAACAGCCTAACCGGGATTTGTTTGCCCGCTTCGAGTTGATCCACGTCGAGCTCATAAACTTCCTGCCGCAGCGCCATGCCTTTGCACGCGCGCAACGCCTCGCGCCATTCACCACTGCTGAGATCTTCCGTTTCAAGATCCGGTTCCGGCAGCGGCTTTTCGTTGAAGCCGGCGAGCACCGCCGAGAAACCCGGCATCGCAGCGAGCGACGTCGGAAAATATTCGGTACTGAGCTGCGTCAGGATGCGCTTGCGATCGATTGCGGCGCCGGTGTGAAACCACGTGATCGTTTTGACTGGCGGCTGGTAGAGCGTTTTGTCGCCGGTGATGTAAGGACTGTCAGCATTGCCCGCGGCAAACGAGCCGAACGACTCAACGTCAACTTGCTCGACTCTGCCGAAGCCGCGAAACTCGCGCTCCACT
>DASTTS010000315.1:0-19967 GCA_035760085.1 Pyrinomonadaceae bacterium | reverse complement strand
GACGATCGCCGTGAACACCGCCAGCACCAACGTGCTCGTCAAAATCAATCCCTGAGCCACGATCAACTTTGCAAAGTAGACAGCATGACGCGGCACTGGCAGCGCGAACAGATGTTTCCACTGCTTGTCGCTGTGCTCGATGCCGTTGAGCAACGCAGTCACGAGTGCGATCAGCAGCGGCATCATAAAGACAGCCCAGATCTGAAACGAGTTCGTCGGGTGCGTCTGCCAGAGATTGAATCCCGGCGCGTATTTCTTCGTCCGCAGAATCACGAGAAACTGAAGCAACGCAATCAACAGCGGCAAAACGAAGATCACACGAAACGCAAGCGTGCGCTTCAGTTTCAACAACTCAGCATGAAGCGCGCGAAACAGAGACATCAGCCGGACCTCCTCTGCCCGTTTGTCAGACCCAGAAAGATGTCTTCCAGCGATCGTTGCGACAGCGCAAGGTGAAACACATCCAGGCCACGACCAACCAGCAGCTTATTGATCCGGGCTGCATCATCGGGCGCTTTGGTTGAGACGCTAAGGAAGTCATCCGTAGAGGTCTGCACACTCCAGCCGGTGTTCGCAAGAAAATCCATCGCTTCATCGCGTTGCCTAACGCCCACCGTCAGAAGTGTTTGCTGTTTCGACTGTAGTTCCGAGAGCGGGCCCTGAAACAAGAGATGGCCCTCGTGAATGATGCCAATGTGAGTTGCAATCTGTTCGACTTCACCAAGCAAGTGACTCGATAGAAAAACCGTCACGCCAAACTCGTCAGGCAAGCGCCGGATCAAATCACGCATCTCGTGAATGCCCGCTGGATCGAGACCATTCGTCGGCTCATCAAGGATCAGCAGCTCGGGTTTGTTAAGCAGTGCGAGCGCGAGGCCGAGTCGCTGCCGCATACCAAGCGAGTACTCGCGCACACGACGATCTGCATCTTTCGTGAGTTTCACAGTCGCGAGTGCAAGCTCGATCAGGTTGCGATCAGAACCGAGTAAACGTCGTGTGACTTCGAGGTTCTCTCTTCCGGTGAGATGTGGATAAAGCGACGGCGACTCGACCAACGCGCCGACACGACGCATCACCGCTTGATGATTGCCATTGACTGATTCATCGAACAGACGTATCTCACCTGCGTTCGGACGAATCAGACCGAGCAACATCCGGATCGCGGTTGTCTTGCCTGCGCCGTTTGGACCAAGGAAGCCGTAAACGCCCGCTGCCGGTACGCGCAAGTTCAAATCGTCGACCGCGAGCCGGGATCCAAAGCGGCGCGTCAGTCCGTCCGTCTGAATTAGATAGTTATTTACCTCTGCCACTTAATGAGAAACGAAGCGCGCCACGATTTATTAACGTTATTCGTTTAGGGAACAATTTGCGCGCGCCGGAAGTATAGAGCCGCATGACTTCCCCAAAGCCCCTGAGAGTTTGGCCCGGCGTCGCGGCCGTCGTCCTCCAATGGCTCGCACGCTTCGGTATCAAAGCCCTCATCCCCGGAATTAAAGGCTTCGGCCGCGGCATGATGGTGTCGTTTGTCTTCACCATCGCGCTCATCGTCTGGTGGGCGTTCTTCAGCCGCGCCAGCCGCAAAGAACGCTTCGGCGGTCTCGGCCTGATCGTGCTTGCGCTCGGCGCAACGTGGCTGTTCAGACACGATTCGATGTGGCTTCCCTGGCTATTCGCTTACGCGATTCCGTTCCTGAGTCTCGCGTTTGTGATCTGGGCAGTGGCGACACGCCGGCTCCCCGATCGCGTTCGACACGCGACGATGGTTGCGACCATCCTGATCGCGTGCGGCGCATGGTTGTTCGTGAGGCAAAACGGAATCAACGGCGATCACCAGGCAGAGTTTGGCTGGCGCTGGTCAGCGAGCCCCGAGGAGCGTCTCCTCGCTGAAAACGCGACCGAACCAGCACAACCTGCTGCGCCGACAACAGCAGCTCCGGCGACGACAGCCGCAACACCAACCGCATCGCCGTCGCCATCAGCATCACCAGAAGCCTCGAAGAATCCGGCCACGCCCCCGACGGTCGCGGAGATGCGCGCTGAATGGCCCGGCTTTCGCGGACCACGACGCGACGGCATCGTTCGTGGCGTGCGCATAGACCCCGATTGGTCCGCTAAGCCGCCCGTGCAAATGTGGCGTCGTCCGATTGGACCAGGCTGGTCGTCGTTCGCAGTTCAAGGCGATCGTTTCTACACGCAGGAACAGCGCGGTGATAACGAAGTCGTCGCCTGCTACAAAGCCAGTTCCGGCGAACCCGTGTGGACACACCGCGATGCCGCACGTTTCTTCGAATCGAATGCGGGCGCCGGCCCACGCGCTACACCAACACTCAGCAATAATCGTGTGTATACGTTCGGCGCGACTGGAATTCTCAACGCGCTCGATGCAAACACCGGCACGGTCTTGTGGACGCGAAACGTATCATCCGAGACGAACACAAAGATTCCCTTCTGGGGCTTCTCGAGCTCGCCACTCGTGATCGGCGATCTCGTAATCGTTGCGGCTTCGGGTCAACTCGTCGCTTATGACGCGGCGAGTGGCAATCGTCGCTGGCTTGGACCAAACGCCGGCGGCAGCTATAGCTCGCCACATCTCGTTACGATCGACGGCGTCCAGCAAGTGTTACTCGTGACCGGTGGCGGCACCACGAGCGTTACACCCGCGGACGGCAAACAGCTTTGGTCGGACACGTGGGCAAGCAACAGCATCGTGCAACCGGCAGTTACTGGCGAAGGAGACGTTCTCGTCACGAGCCAGGAAAACGGCACACGACGCATCGCTATCTCGCACAACGGGAGTGGTTGGAGCGTGCAGGAGCGTTGGACCTCGAACGGTCTCAAGCCGTATTTCAACGACTTCGTGGTCCATAAAGGTTATGCGTACGGCTTCGACGGACGCATCCTCGCGTGCATCGATCTCAAAGACGGCGAGCGCAAGTGGAAAGGCGGGCGCTACGGTAATGGTCAGCTAGTGTTACTGCCCGATCAGGATCTGTTGCTGGTGTTGTCTGAAGAAGGTGAGCTGGCACTCGTCGGCGCGACACCGGATCAATTCAACGAGCGCGCGAAGGTTGAGGCGATCCAGGGTAAGACGTGGAACCATCCAGTGCTCGTCGGCGATATCCTGCTGGTCCGCAACGCCGAAGAGATGGCTGCATACCGCTTGCCATTAGCTCGGTGAGCACAAACGAAGGTTTCTCACGCGACGGCGCAACGGCGCAACGAAAAGCCGCTGTGCCGTTGCGCCGCTGCGTGAGAAATCTTCTCAAATCGATCGTTGCCGATACGATACCGTTGCCAGTCTTTGTAATCGAAGTGCCACCACTCAGCCTCATACACAGTAAAGCCCTCTGCCTCCATCGTGGCGCGTAAGAGATCTCGATGCCAGCGCTGGAGTGATGTGCCGCCGGGATAATCAGGGTGGGCGCGATCGGTCGTCTCATCATACGTGCTCACCATCTCGATCGGCTTTCCAGTCTTGAGATCGTAAAGCGTGAGATCGACGGCGGCGCCACGATTGTGACGCGAGCCCTTCGATGGATCAGCTACGAAGATCTTCTTATCCTCCGGCGTCGCGTCCCAGAAAACTTTCGTGACGTACCACGGTCGATAACCATCGTGAACAAGCAAGCCGTAACCCAACGACTTTAGCTTACGATTGACGCGCACGAGCGCTTCGGCAGGAGCGCGTTGCAGAAACGCGCGCCGCTGCGAGTAGAAGACGGTGTTGAAGAGATTGTTTGTGGTGGCGTAGCGGATGTCGAGCTTGATCGTGGGATCGAGTTTTGTGAGCTCGACGAGATCTGTTGGAAGAAAGTCGCCTGTTTCCTGTGGCGGTTGCGCGGCGAGCGCTTCTTTGAGCAAGACGGGCACTGGTCGCACCGGTTTTACTTTCAGTTGCGTGGCGCCTGCTTCAGGACCGAGTGGCGTGCGTTTGTAGATGAGGTTGTCGAGCGTTAGTTGATTACGAGAGATGGCGTTCGTCGAGATCTCGCGCATTTGCGACTTATTTAGCGCGTAGAGTTTGCCGTCTTTTTCGAGGACAATGACGGTTTGATTGTCGTGAACGTATTCGCCGATGAGGGGACGTAAGCGCGCAGAGGCCGGGAGAGGTTTGGGTTGCTGCGCGATTGGTGACGAGGCCAGCAGAACAATCAGAAGAATAGAATTCGAGCGCAGTTTTAGACAGGATGACAGGATTTTCATGATTACAGGATGGCGTTCTGGATCTTTTCGAGGGCGCCATGAAGGACGTCGTCCTCGCGCGCGATGCAGAGACGCATGGAGTAGTCGTGCTCGCTGCTATCTGCGAAAGCGCCTCCGGGCACGCCGGCCACGCCTTTGCTGATCAGCATCTCGTTGAAATCGATCGCGTCGCCAAACCCTTCCGGAATTCGCGCCCAAACATAAAACGCCGATCCGGATTCATAGATCTTGAAGCCCACTTTACTCAGCGCTTCGACCGCCGTCTTTCGCTTGTTCATAAACTTGTCGCGCAGCGCGTTGTAATAGTTCGGATCAGACATCAACACTTCAGCCAGCGCGAGTTGCAGCGGCGTCGGTGAACACACGTAGAACACATTATTGGAATTGTTCAGCGGCGCAACGAGCTTCGACACGCCGTAAACGTAACCGAGACGCCAGCCGGAAATATTCCACGACTTCGAAAACGAGTTAACAGTGATCGTGCGATCCCACATGCCGTCCAAGGTCGCGATCGACGTGTGCGGATTCTCGCCAACAACGTAGTGCTCGTAAACCTCATCCGCTATGCACAGCAGATCAAACTCCTGACAAACCGCTGCGATCGCTTCGAGCTCAGCACTGGTAAATACTTTGCCGGTCGGGTTCGCCGGACTACACGCGATGATCGCACGCAGCGGAAACTGTGGTTGATTCTTCCATTCACGACAGCGCGCGCGCAGCTCGTCAACATCGAGCTCGAGGTTCTCGCCGTGCAGCGGCAGAACATGCGAGTGTCCACCGAGCTCATCCAGTATGCGACGGTGATATGGGTAGTAAGGCTCAAAAACGAGTGCCGATGAATTCTTCAGGTGCGTATGCGCGATCGCGATCAGCGCTCCGGTCGCGCCCGGCGTAATCAACAACTCCAGCGGCGTCGCTTTCGGATCGACTTGAACGTTATTGAAGCGCGCGATCTTCTTCGTCACCGCTTCGCGCAACTCACCCACACCTTCCGCAGGGCTGTAGTGATTACGGCTTGCTTTAATTAAATCCCCGGCAGCCTGCGCCAGTTTCGGATTGATAGCTAGCTCCGATTGGCCTTGCACGAGGTTTCCGCTTGGAGGGACCAATCGCGTGATGGTCCGAATTTCCGGTTGAGGTTTTGGGGTCATTTCGCACGCCAGATTACAGAAAATGCTTTTCTCACGCAAAGACGCAAAAGAACGCAGAGGAGACCCGCTCCTATTGACATTCTATACGAGCACTGGTATCTATCCTGTATCGATTGTCTATAGGAGAGGTAATGAAGAAGTCGAAGAACGATCTTTTGCAGGGCACGCTCGATCTTTTGGTGCTCCAGTCGCTCAGCCTCGGCCCGCTGCACGGGCTCGGCGTTTCTGATCGCATCGCGCAAATCACACAGGGCACTTTCAAAGTTAAGCCCGGCTCGCTCTTCCCCGCCCTGCACCGGCTCGAAGAAGCGGGCTGGCTCAAATCCTCCTGGGGCGAGTCAGACAATAACCGCCGCGCCAAATACTACCGGCTCACCAAAGCCGGTCAACGCCAGCTCAAAGTCGAAACAGAAGGCTGGCAGCGTGTCTCGTTCGCCATCACCAGCGCGCTCAAAGCGACGTCGTAAGGAGAAGTAACATGCCATTCCTTTCGCGCATCGCCAGCACGTGGCGCAATCTGTCTAACAAAGAATCGGTAGATCAGGAGCTCACTGAAGAGCTCCGCGCGCACATTGATTTACTGACGGATCAGAAGATCCGCGAGGGTCTCAAACCGGAAGCAGCACGGCGTGCGGCGCTCCTGGAGGTCGGCGGCGTCGAGCAAGTGAAAGAGCGAGTTCGCGAAGTGCGAATGGGACGCCCGCTCGACGATCTCTCGCAGGATTTACGTTACGCCTTGCGCGGCTTGCGCAAACATCGTGCGTTCACGGTTGTGGCAGTGATCACGCTCGCACTCGGCATCGGCGCGAACACCGCGATCTTCACCGTGATCAATACTGTCCTGTTGCGACCACTCCCGTATGAGAATCCCGAGCAACTCGTCGTTCTCACTGAAGTCGTTTCCGATCGCCCGGCCGGTGTCTCCTATCAAAACTTCGTCGACTGGCGCACTCAGAACACTGTCTTTGAAAACATCGCTGCGCTGCGTCCACGTGAGAGTTTTAATCTGACCGGCACCGGTGAGAGCGAGCGACTTCAGGGACGTCTCGTCTCAGCAAACTTTCTTTCGACACTCGGTATCAAGCCAATTCGCGGTCGCGACTTTCTCGCCGAAGACGATCAGCCGAACGCAGCGCCAGTCGCGATCATCAGCCACGCACTCTGGCAGAGACGTTTCGGCGCAGACGAAAGCATCACCGGTAAACAAGTCACGCTCAACGGTCAACAGTTCACCGTCGTCGGCATTACGCCACCAAACTTTCGCTACGGCGCTGACGCCGATCTCACCGTGCCGATCGGTCTCTCCGCCGAGCGCTTCAGACTTCGCGGCAAAGATCCGGGCATCACGGCTTTCGCACGACTAAAACCAGGCAACTCGATCGAGAACGCAAACGCAGAGATCAACACGATCGCCGCGCGTCTCGAACAACAGTATCCGGATACAAACACAGGCCGTCGTGTACGACTCGAGTCGCTTCGTGAAAGTCTCGTGGGCGACGTCCGTCCGATGCTCCTGACACTTCTCGGCGCTGTTGGTCTTGTTTTGCTCATCGCGTGCGCGAACGTTGCCAATCTTTTGCTAACGCGATCGGCTGGTCGTCAAAGAGAGATGGCGATTCGCGTGGCACTTGGCGCCGGACGCATGCGCATACTGCGCCAGTTGTTCACTGAGAGTACTTTGCTCGCGCTCGCGGGTGGCGTAGTCGGGTTACTGCTCGCGCTTTGGGGAACAAGCGTGCTCGCGTCGTACATTCCCGAAGGCATTCCGCGCATGACTGAGCTCAGTGTCGATGCATCTGTGCTGGCGTTCACGTTCGGTGCATCGGTCGTTACCGGTGTTTTCTTCGGACTCGCTCCGGCACTTCAATCTGCCAGAACTAATCTCACCGAGACGCTGAAAGAAGGCGAGCGCAACTCGTCGCGGGGCCACAACCGTGCAGGCAAGCTGCTCGTGATTTCGGAAGTCGCACTCACGCTCGTGTTGCTGGTCGGCGCGGGTTTGCTCGTGAAGAGTTTTTGGCGACTGAGTCAGGTCAATCCTGGTTTCGATCCGCAGAACGTACTCGCGATGCAGATCTCGATCAACGCGCGACCGGAGGAAGGTCCGCGTGTCGACAATTTCCTGAGCGAGTTACGGCAACGCACGCAGCAACTGCCGGGCGTACAATCCGTTTCAGTTTCGAATGGACTTCCGTTTGAAGGCGCGAATTTTCCGCCCATCGTGCTTGAAGGTAAACCGGCGCCGGCGCCCGGCCAGGATCCGACCGGGCTGCTTTACACCGTGAGTCCTGATTACTTCAAAACGATGCGTATTGACCTCGTTCGCGGCCGTCTCTTCTCAACTGAAGACCGCAAGGATACACCGCAAGTTGCCCTTGTTGATGAGGTCTTCGCGCACAAGTACTTTCCGAATGAAGATCCGATTGGCAAGCGTTTCAAACTCAACACGCCGGATGCGGAGAGTCGTGAAATTGTCGGCGTCGTGCGACACGTCGAGCATTCCTCGCTCGAAGGACGGACGACCAATACGCCGGAGTTTTATTTCAACTTCGATCAGCTTTCAATCGCGACTTTACCGAGATACGTGCGGCGCGTGAATCTTCTCGTACGTACGACGGTTGAGCCGCTCAGCGTCGCTGGACCAGTGCGTAATCAGATCTCTGCGCTCGACAAAGATCAGGCCGTCTTCAACGTCCGCACGATGGAGCAGGCACTCGCACAATCAGTCGCGGCGCAGCGCTTCTCGATGATCCTGCTGGCAGTATTTGCATTACTCGCGCTCACACTCGCCGCTGTCGGTATCTACGGCGTCATTTCTTATTCAGTCGCACAACGCACGCGTGAGGTCGGCATTCGCATGGCGCTCGGTGCCAGGACGATCGACGTGTTGAACCTCATCGTGCGTGATGGACTGAAACTCGTTTTGATCGGCGTCGTTGTGGGATTAGCTGGTGCGCTGTTACTCACACGACTAATGACAACGCTTCTATTTGGTGTGACGGCAACCGACGCTGTTACGTACATCACCGTCGCCCTCGGACTCATCATCGTCGCGCTGCTTGCATGTTGCATACCCGCGCGGCGCGCAACAAAAGTCGACCCGCTCGTGGCGTTGAGATTCGAGTAGAAATCCTGTGAATCCTGTTATCCTGTCTAACTCTACCTATGAATTTCAGCCGCCGCGAATTCTGTGTCCTTTCAGGAAGCACTCTCGCCTCTTTAACATTGGTCAGTGCTTGTGGACGCAGCGGCGGCTCAGTGATCGTGAGCGATGGACGACTCACGGCGCGCCCGCGTACGGACGTTAAGACTTCCGCGACTGGCGAGATCAAACTCGGACTCGATACTGAGCGCGATGCAATCCTTCAGATACCGAGGAACGCCGGCCAGTCCCCGCTTCCCTTGTTCGTGATGTTACATGGTGCGACGCAGACCGCTGACCAGATGTTCTGGTATCTCGGGTCAACTCACGAAGAAGCAGGCGTCGCTGTGCTGGCGCCAAACTCACGCGACACAACATGGGACGCGATTACGGGCGACGGTTTCGGGGTCGATGTTGAGTACTTGAATCGCGCGCTCGAACGCGTTTTCGAGACGACTGCCATCGATCCGGCGCGCGTGTCAGTGGGCGGATTTTCCGACGGCGCCAGTTATGCACTCTCTCTCGGGCTAATCAACGGCGACTTCTTCAACAGCATCGTCGCCTTCTCACCAGGATTCGTAATCAGCGGCGATTTACACGGTCAGCCCCGCATCTACATCTCGCACGGCACGCACGATCACATTCTTCCCATCGATCGCTGCGGGCGGCGCATCGCCGGCGGCCTGAAGTCTTACGGCTACGACGTCACGTTTCGCGAGTTTGACGGCGATCACGAAATTCCTTCCGACGTCGCTCGCGAAGGATTGTCGTGGGTTGTCAAAGCACGCTAGCGTACATTCGCGTCGCCTCACTTCGATGCGCCGTGCCTGTAATACTTTGAAGCAAAAGTTCTGCTGATACTGGTCCAACCTGCGATTCTGTTGACGTGTGTGATCACGGCACAGGAATTTCATAGTCACGACGCTAAAACCAGGGGTCAAGCAAGGCGCGTATGAGTTCAGCGACAGACTATCTAACACTCAACAATCAACTTCTACCAAATCCGACAAGGTGCTCCGATGAAGATGCGGTGAGGCGCATGGAGGTTCAATGGGGAGAGGCTTTCGAGCGAAAAGATCTCGCTACCCTCGACCGTCTGATGGCTGATGAATACATTCTGACCGACCCGCTCGGTAACGTACGGAGCAAAGCGGAGAGTCTGGCGGCGATCGAGGGGAATGAAGTTCACTTTGAGAGCACTCACAGCGACGACGTGAAGGTGCGTATCAATGGCGATACGGCGGTCGTGACGGGAAGATCGTCGTTTCGCGGTCGTTACAAGGGCTGGTCTATGGCGGGTCAGTACCAGTATACGGATGTGCTCGTGAAACGAAGCGGCACGTGGAAAGCAGTCGGGTCGCACATCACCGCGCTCGGGACCGGTCAATTACGACTGCGTTTCGGGCGCCTACTTTGCGATTGGCTTTTATAACCAAGAATAAGCGCTACCTGCTCCGGCGACCGCCAAGTTGTGCAGACAAGCGGAGAGCGGCTGTTTGCACGATCTTGCCCAGGGACGGAAGATAATCATCATTCAGCTGACTCACGGTGCCGGTCACGCCGATCGCCGCAACGACTTCGCCGGTCGCAGAAAACACCGGAGCGGCAACACAACGCACACCGACCGCGTGTTCCTCGTCATCGATCGCGTAGCCGCGCCGGCAAATCGCAGCCAGCTCTTCGAACAGATGTGGCAACGTCACGATTGTTCGCGGCGACACGGGCCGGAGCGGATGCAAGCCCGCAATTTCCTGCACCTCTTCACGACTCAAATGAGAAATGAGCGCCTTACCGACAGCGGTCGCCTGTGGCGCCACGCGCCTGCCGTTCCAGATGTCCATTTTGATAAAGCCAGGTGACTCGATCCGCTCGATATAAACGGCATCACCGTGATCGAGAATGGCAAGGTGGGATCCGAGGCGCGTCGTCTCAACGAGCTGTCGCAAATGCGGTATCGCAAGCTCGCGCAAAGCCATGCCCTGCATTGCTTGACCGCCGAGACTCAAAACGCGAATTCCGAGCGTGTGTTGCCCGGTTTCGGGGTCGCGCCGGACGTATCCACGTCCAACCAGAGTACGCAAAAGATAGCTCGTCGAGCTTTTAGGCACTCGCGCAGCACGGCTGATCTCGGATGTGCTGAGGCCGTGATTTCTGCTGGCCAGAAGCTCCAGAATCGATAATGCCCGCTCTACCGAGGTCACCTGTTCACGATTCTGACCATCTTTCCCCGTGCCATTGGTCTTGGCGAGGGTTGTTCGCATCGTACATCTCCTACCTAATCTAAAAAGCTGTTCACAATACCGAACCGGACCAACTGGTCTAAAAAGCCACTGTTTACGCTTTCTCTGCGGAAAAAACGAGAACATCGATGTGCGTTATCGCACCATGAAAAACATTGCGTTCACAATGGTGACTGCCTTATTGCGGGGGTTTCTGGAGGCATGCTAAACCTGCGCACACATCATGACAAGCACTCGTTCACAATACGGAACGGTTTTCAACACCGCACCACCGGAATTTAACCCGAAGACAGACCTGCCGGCAGGCTTCATGGAGTTTCTGCTGCCGCTTCATCGAGAGCTGACGCCGCGGCAGCAAACACTGAGACAGAAGCGCGCTGATGTTCTCGCCTCTTCGCACCAGGGAATGAAGCCGAACTACTTACGGGCTTCTGAAGCAACGACGGCAGATTGGACGATTCCGCTTCCCGCGTGGTGCGCCGATCAGCGTAATCAGATGACCGGACCGGCAGATGACGCAGAGCTTGTCGTCAAGATGCTGAACTCCGGCGCGCCCGGCGTGATGCTCGATCTCGAAGACTCGATGGCGAACACGTGGTCGAATCTCATGACGGGTGTCGCAAACATCGATAAAGCGCTGCGAGGCGAGCTCACTTACTTCGACGCGAAGCGACAAACCAACACCGGCATCAAAGACAGCAAAACGGTCACGTTTATTCGTCCACGCGGTTTACACATCAGCCAGGCCGGCGTGCTCAAAGACGAGTTGATGTCTGCTTCACTGTTTGACGTCGCCATCGTTGCTTACCAGGCTGACGTCGACCGTCTAAAACATCCGCTCAGCTTCTACATTCCGAAATCCGAGTCTGCGGAAGAGGCTTTGTGGTGGCGCGATCTGTTTCGCGCAATTGAAGACACGAGAGGAATGCCGCGCGGTTACATCAAGTGCATGGCACTCGTTGAGTCGCACCCGCTTGCGTACCAGATGGAAGAGTTCATCTATCACTTGCGCGATCACATTGTCGGCTTGAATCTCGGTCGCTGGGACTACATGGCTAGTCTCATTCATTTCAACCTCGAAGATCCGGACTGGGTCCTGCCCGATCGCAACACGATTCCGCACAACGTCCCATTCTTTCAAAACCTGCGCGAGCTGCTTGCTGAGACTTGTCACAAGCACGGCATTCTCGCCATTGGCGGCATGACTGCGCTTTATCCGAGCCGCACCGATTCCGAGTTGAACGAACGCGCACTGCGCGTGCTCGCCGAAGACAAAAAGAACGAAGCGAACTGTTTGATGGATGGAGCGTGGACGGGACATCCGGATCAAAACGAGATCGCTGTGCAACAGTTTCCGTTTCCGAATCAGGTCGACGCTCGTAAGCCGGACGCAAACGCGCAACCAGACCTGCGGCCCACCCCGAATGGCGACGGAAAGATCACCTCCAACGGAACACGCGCTGCGATTCGCACTGTTATCCGTTACCGGAACGGCGTGCTGAACGGTAAAGGCGCAAGCTTGCTCGACGGTTATATGGAAGACCTCGCCACCGATCGCATCTATCGCCTGATGATCGCGCAGCGCATCCGGCATCGCGAATGTCTCGAGATGGAAGAGGCCAGCGATCAATGCCGGCACACGGCGGAAACGGTCAGCCAAATGTTCGATCAAGAGCTCGATCGCATTTTGAGAGAGCTGCCAACGGGCACGGATGAAGCGGTAATTGAGAAGTATCGAGCGGCGCGCCACATCAGCGAATTGCTTATTCGGAATCAGGAATTTGATCCGATTTGAAACTGAATCCACTGGGGAGGAACAACGATGAAAACTTACGATCATGCTGCACTGGAAAATGAATGGGCCACGTCCGAGCGCTGGCACGGCATCAAGCGCGACTACACCGCGGAAGATGTCGTAAAGCTGCGCGGCTCTGTCGAGATCAAATACACACTTGCGGAGCGTGGTGCAAAACGTCTCTGGGAACTTCTGCATAGCGAGTCGTATGTTCCGGCGCTAGGTGCAATGACCGGCTGTCAGGCCGTTCAACAGGTCCAGGCCGGTTTGAATGCGATCTATCTCAGCGGTTGGCAAGTCGCCGCTGATGCGAACCTCGCGGGCCAGATGTATCCGGATCAGAGTTTGTATCCGGCGAACAGCGTTCCTGATGTCGTGCGCAAGATCAATCACGCTTTTCAGCGTGCGGACCAGATCGATCACGTTGCGGGGCGCAACGGCATCGATTGGTTCGCGCCGATCGTGGCGGATGCTGAGGCTGGTTTCGGTGGCTGCCTGAATGCGTTTGAGTTGATGAAGGCGATGATCGAAGCAGGCGCTGCGGGTGTGCACTTCGAAGATCAACTGGCGTCGTGTAAGAAGTGCGGGCACATGGGCGGCAAAGTTCTGGTGCCGACGCAGGAGTTTATTCAGAAATTAACCGCTGCGCGTTTGGCGGCGGATGTTCTCGGCGTTGACACGATCCTCGTCGCGCGCACCGATGCAGATGCTGCGGGTTTACTCACCAGTGATGTTGACGAACGCGATCATCCGTTTCTGACTGGCAGCCGTACGACGGAAGGTTTCTTCACCGTCCAACCCGGGTTGGACCAGGCGATTGCGCGCGGTCTCGCGTATGCGCCGTACGCGGACATGGTCTGGTGCGAAACGTCCGAGCCAAACCTCGATGACGCGGCGCGCTTTGCGGAGGCGATTCACGAGCAATTTCCCGGTAAGCTGCTCGCTTACAACTGTTCGCCGTCGTTCAACTGGAGGAAGAAGCTCGACGACCACACGATTGCCAAGTTTCAAAAAGAGCTGGCGCGGATGGGTTACAAGTTTCAGTTCATCACGCTTGCGGGTTTTCACGCGCTCAATCTCGCGATGTTTGAGCTCGCGCAGGCGTATCGCGATTCGGGCATGAGCGCCTATGCCGCGCTGCAAGCCACGGAATTCGAACGCGAAGCGGACAGCAACTATCGCGCGGTGAAACACCAGGCGTTCGTCGGCACCGGTTACTTCGACACAATCGCTCAGATCGTCGCCGGCGGCACCTCTTCTACCACTGCATTGTCAGGGTCAACCGAACAGGCACAGTTCAGTACACAGATCACACAGATGGCACAGGTATCTGCGTAATCGTGTCTTCCTATTGACAGCCAATAGGAGCAGCCGTTAGACTTTCGGCTTCCTATTGGCTGGCTAGAGGAAGACATGAACAAACAACAAGCTGACCTGTTCAAGCAGGGCACGCTCGAACTCCTAATCCTGCGACTGCTCAATTCCGGCAGCCTCAACGGCTGGGACATCATGCAGCGTATCGAGTTGCTGTCCGGTGATGTGCTCACCATAACCGCCGGCGCTCTGTACCCTGCTCTCCATCGCCTCGAAGCGCGCGGCCTCATCTCCGCCGTCTGGCGACCATCCGATAACAATCGTCGAGCAAAGTTTTATGGCTTGACCGCTCGCGGGCGCAAACAACTCGACTCGCAGCGGAAGCAATGGGAGCGATTCTCCGATGCAGTCGCTCTGGTTTTACGAGATGCGTGAGGTTTCGCCGTGAATTTGAAAGATTTACTACGTCGCTGGCGCGCGCTGACTCATCACGACGAGCTGGACCAGGAGCTCGACGAAGAGTTGCGCTTTCATCTCGATCGACAGATCGAGCAAAACATCAAAAACGGCATGACGCCTGAAGACGCGCGCCTCGCGGCGATGAAGTCGTTTAGTCGCGTCGACCAGTCGAAGGAAGAGTGCCGTGATGCACGCGGCGTCCGGTTCATCGACAACCTGCTGCGCGATGTTTCCTACAGCCTGCGAGTCCTGTTCAAGAATTATGCTTTCACGATCGTTGTCGTGTTAACGCTCGCGCTCGGCATCGGCGCGAACACGGCGATCTTCAGTTTTGCCAACGGCATTCTCCTCCGACCACTTCCCTATCCTCAATCCGATCGACTCGTCGTGCTGGACGAGACTGCGCTCAAACGAGGCGTCGATTCGATGGCCGTTTCGTACCCGAACTTTCTCGATTGGCGCGAGCAAAATCAGAGTTTTGAAGATATCGGTATCTATTTCAACACGAGCCGTTTCGCGTTGAGCGGCGCCGGTGAGCCCATCGAAATTCGTGGCTCGTTCATCTCACACGGCCTTTTCGAAATCCTGCGCGTGTCCCCGCAACTGGGCCGCACGTTCACTGCGAATGAGGATCGACCTGAAGAAGAGTGGGTTGTGATCCTCGGACATAATCTCTGGCAACGAAACTTCGGCGGCGACCAAAACATCATCGGTCGCCAGATTATGCTCAACAGTCGCGCGCGCACAGTTGTCGGTGTGATGCCGCCCGGTTTCAGGTTTCCGGATACTGCTGAACTCTGGGCGCCGCTTGCTCTGACGCCACAGACATTCACCCGAAATGATCACGGCCTGCTCTCGATCGCCCGTCTGAAAGATGGTGTAACTCTCGGCGAAGCGCAGGCCGAAATGCACAACATCGCGGCGCGTATCGAGCAACAGAACCCCGTCACTAACGAGGGTCTCGGTGTTAAGGTGACGAGTTTGCACGATACCCTGACCGGGGATTATCGCGAGGCACTGCTGATTCTTCTCGGCGTTGTTGGTTGCGTGTTGCTGGTGGCGTGTGTGAACGTGGCGAACCTCATGCTCGCGCGTGCGAGTGCGAGGCAAAGAGAATTCGCATTGCGCGCGGCGCTGGGTGCAAGTCGTTGGCGAATCATGCGCCAGCTTCTGGTTGAGAGCTTGTTACTCGCGTTAGTCGGTGGCGTTGTGGGCTTCGTGCTGTCGATCTGGGCGCTGCGACTGTTGTTGACTGCGATTCCGGGACAGTTACCATTCTGGATGAACTTCGGCATCGATCTGCGTGTGCTCGGTTTCACCGCCGCGATCACGTTGTTAACCGGTCTGCTGTTTGGTGCTGCGCCTGCATTGCAAAACTCGCGCGTCGATCTCAACGACACACTTAAAGAAGGTGGTCGTGGTGGTTCAGGTGTGCGTAGTCGTGCGCGCAATCTCCTGGTTGTCGCAGAGATTGCGCTGTCGCTGGTGGTGCTCGTTGGTGCAGGGTTGATGATCCAAAGTTTCCTGCGGCTGAAGCGCGTCAACATCGGACTGGACGCGCACAACATTCTGACTGCGGGTGTTAGCCTGCCTCGTGCGAAGTACAAGGAAGACGAGCAGCGTGTCGCATTCTACAAAAAGTTGCTGGAACGGATGCGTAGTCTGCCGGGTGTGGAAGCAGCGAGTGCGACGGGGACACTGCCGTTAGCAGGAGGTCTCTGGGGACGAAGTCTTACAGTCGAAGGTTTTCCGGTGCTGTCTGTGGGCCAGGCGCCGTCCATTCAACATACGGTCGTGACGCCGGGTTACTTTCGCACGATGGGAATACCTTTGCTCGCCGGACGCGATTTCAACGATGCTGACGCAAAAGGATCTCCTGACGTAACGATCATCGATGAGCGACTCGCACGCGAGTACTGGCCTAACGAGAGTCCGATTGGTAAGCGCGTGCGTTTTGGACCGCCGGAAGATAACGAGCCGTGGCACACGATCGTCGGCGTGGCCGGCACGGTCAGGCATCAACGGATGCAGGAAGATACGCGCAAGAGTGTTTACCTGCCACATTCGAAAATCCCCGTAGGCGGGCTTGCGCTCGTCCTGCGGACTACTTCAAACCCGCAGGAACTGACCGGCGCGCTCCGGCGCGAAGTCGCGCAACTTGATCCTGACTTGCCAGTGAGTGAAGTCGCGACGATGGAAGAAGTCGTGGCTGAATCGATCTGGCAGCCACGACTCTACGCGACGTTGTTTGGTGCGTTTGCCGGTGGGGCGTTATTGCTGGCGCTGATCGGGATTTACGGTGTGATGGCGTTTCTGGTGCAGACGCGAACACACGAGATCGGCGTGCGCATGGCCCTGGGCGCGACGACGCGCGATGTTTTCAAGCTCATTGTTGGACGTGGCATGAAGTTGACGGCAGTCGGTGTGCTGATTGGCGTCAGCGGTGCGATCGCGTTGACGCGTCTGATGCACAGTCTTCTTTTTAATACTAGCGCTACGGATCCCGTAACGTTCATCCTGATCTCGGTATTGCTGTCGGTCGCGGCCTTTCTTGCTTGTTACATCCCGGCGCGCCGTGCGGCGAAGGTCGATCCGTTGATCGCTTTGCGCTACGAATAGTGTGAACAGAATTTACGGATTAAATCTTGTCAATTCTGTGAATTCTGCAAGCCTGGTAACGCCTGTCGTTAATTGACACGCTCGATCGCAGAACCTAGACTGCAACCCTCTTCCCATATTTCCCCTCTAACGCTGACGACGGTTCTCGCAGGTGAACTAAAGCTATGTCTGACGATCGCAACATTCTCGATTTCATTCGCTCCCTCTGCGCCAATCGCGAGACTGGCAGGCTGGAGATCCTCGCCGGCGCCATTCAAGGCGAATTGTCTTTTTCCGAGGGCAAACTCGTGGATGCGCGCGTCGGCCATCTGACGGGTTTCCGCGCGATCAATGCCGTCGCTGCGATGCGTGATGCTCGTTTCGGTTTCGATCCGGCATTCACTCCACTCGCCTCCGGTTCGATAACGGCAAGCGAGCGAGTTGTGCTCAAACAGTTCTTCGGCATCGAGACAGCGGCTACCGGTGAATACCTTGAGCCCGTCGCTACGAGCTTTGTCGAGCCGCAAGAAGACGCTCCGGTGGCAGCCATTCCAGATCAGCTTGACGAAGTCACGATCGTGAGAAGTGACGCCAGAAAGGCCGCGATCCCCGCTCCTCCGCCGCCCGCTTCTCGATTTTCTTCGCGACCGGCGCTCGCGTTTGCCATATTAGCGATTGCTCTCATCGCGGCTGGCGCTGTCCTTATTTATAAGCTTAACCAGCGCGGCCCGGCGCCCGTCGTCGCAAGCGTCACAAGCGTCGAATCTGCGCCGGTGAAACAACCTGAGCCGGTTGCGCCGGTGAAACAACCTGAGCCGGTTGCCGTGGCCTCAACTCCGACGCGCTCAGAGCCCGCGCCAGCGGTTGTCAAACGAGATGAGAAACCCGTTAACACTGCTCGCGATCTTTCCGGCAGGTGGACAGTGGTTAATACTATAGAGTCGACGTCGTACAGTTCTTTCAAGAACATGAAGATCGGTTTCGCGATGTCGATCGATCAAAAGGGCACAAGCTTTACGGGCAGCGGCCACAAAGTTTCGGAGAACGGCCGCAGCCTGCCTGCCGGCAGCCGAACTCCGATTCAGGTTAAAGGCTTGATTAAGGGTGACAGGATTGAAGCGACTTTCATTGAGGCAGGCACGGCCCGAAAGTCGAATGGTAAATTTGTCTGGCGACTCGATCAACACGGTCGTGGCCTGAACGGATCATTCGCGACCACAGCAGCACGCTCCAGCGGCAAATCGGCGGCAATCCGTATGTAAATCTGTATTTCCGTGGTTACTTAATTCGGTGCCTTTTCGAGTCGTTTTAAGATCTCAGTTGCGTTCGTGTTGTTCGGATTCAACTCGAGTGACTTCTTGTAATTTTGTATGGCCAGATCACGTTCGTTGATCGTCATGTAGGCTTCGGCAAGACTATCGTAGGTGTTGAAGCCTTGCGGGTACGCCTCCACGTTGAGTTTGAATATTTCAATCGCTTCTTTCGCCTTACCGTTTCGCAGCAGTTGGTAGCCCAATATGTTCAACTCGGGTTCAGCAAAGTCGTACATCGCAGACTGCTTTGCTTTCAGATCGCGATACTGTGCGATACCGGCTGCGATTCCCTTATCCGTGATGGTTTTCTCGAGCACAGGTACGATCGAGATTTTGGGCGGCTCGTATGGTTGGTTGTAAAGGATCTTCGTGATCGACTCACTTAGCCGATCAAGATATCCACTGCCTGTATTATCAAGCATCACAACCAGGTTCTTTTCTTTCGGAAAGCGCATGATGATCGTGCTGAAGCCGTTGATGCCGCCATTGTGTGTGATCATCTGCACCGGTTGATCGTTCTGCTTGAAAGATGTGTTTGTGACGGCCCAGCCGTATGCGTAGTTCTGGAGGAACGGTTTGTACATCAATGCTTTCGATTGCGCTGTGAGCACCTTGTCTGTGTAGAGCGCCTGATCCCAGAGGTACAGATCTTCTACAGTCGAGTAGAGCGAGCCCGCAGCGTAAGGGATCGACATGTCAAGATAGCCGGCGTTTGTGTAACCGTCAGGCGTTTTGCTGTAGCCCGCGGCGCGTTTGGGAAGGATCGTGCCGTGATGATCATAGCCAGTGTTCTTCATACCGAGCGGATCGAAAATGTTCTCCTTCAACACCTGCTCATATCGTTTGCCCGTAACGCGCTCGATGATCGCACCGAGAAGAAAGTAACCGGAGTTGTTGTAGGAGAATTTCGAGCCGGGTTCAAACTCCAGATCGCCGCTTGCATACTTCTTGACAAATTCATCGACCTTGTAAGGATTGCGGCTGACGTTCTCGAAGAAGCCGGGCTGGCCCGTGTAACTCGGTATGCCTGACGTATGCGTGAGCAGGTGATGGATCGTGACTTTACTGCCCGTGTCTTTTCGATAATCTGGCAAGTAGTCCGACAGCTTTGCGTCAAGCTTAATCTTTCCTTGCTCGACTAATTGCATAATGACGGTCGCAGTGAACTGCTTCGTAATCGATCCGAGTCTAAACTTCGTATCGGGCGTGTTCGGGAGATTCCACTCCATGTTCGCCTGTCCATAAGCGCCTTTGTAAACAACCTTCCCATTCTCCGCGACCAGGGCCGCGCCATTGAACTGTCGATACTTGTGCGCGAGCGATAGCAGTTCCTGGATTTTCGTAGCGTGGTCCTGCGCGAAGGCGAGGTGTTGGGTGGCGAAAATAACTGCAATACACAACCACAGTCGGTTTGGAAGCAAGTTGCGTTTCATAATTACTGGTCCTTAATGCAGATGTCGGAAATTGATTGTACTAAGTGGAGTGTTTCTATTGCCAAGCGAAAATCGGGTAGTTAAGTTGCATGAATGAACGCGATCGGGTTTGCCCCCGTGCCTTCCGAAGAGTCCGAGCTCGACCGGCTGCGTGAAGCATGCAAGCGGTTGAACTTCGCCTTGCGGGCAATCAAAGACGCGCAGGCGTGTCTCACCCAAATGAATCTCGGCCAGGCGCGCGAGCGGCTTAACAATGCGCAGTGGCAGGCTAGAGAAGCGAAGAAAGTGCTGGCGGAGGTTGGTAAGACGAAGATCAAAA
>DASTTS010000314.1:0-6453 GCA_035760085.1 Pyrinomonadaceae bacterium | reverse complement strand
TCGTTTGCCGCGCAGTGGAAACTCTAAATCGCATTCTTCAGCAGCCGAGGACCTCGGTATCGGATCTCTCGAAGGAATGTCGGTGCTTGTTGTGGACGATTCGGAAGACACGACCGAGATGGTCCGGCACCTGCTCGAGATTGGCGGTGCCGCGGTCTGTTCGGCGACGAGTGGCTTTGAAGCACTGGGAATAGCGCGTGAACAGGAGTTTGACGTGGTGTTGTCGGACATCTCGATGCCGGAGATGGATGGTTTTGAGTTCATCAGCAGGCTGCGTCAAATTCCGGGAAAAGAGGACCTTCCGGCGGTTGCGCTGACGGGCTTCGGGCGGCCCGAGGACGTGCAAAAGGCCAGCGAAAGCGGGTTTTATGCCCATCTCACCAAGCCCTTCGACATCCAGCGCCTCGCGAGGTTGCTGCAAAACGTGCCGCGCGCTCGAGCCGTCAGCAATCCTTGATTTGAAAATCTTCTCTGCGGTTCTCGGCGTATCTCTGCGCCCTCTGCGTTAGAGTTGCCGTTTAACGCAGAGAACACTGAGATACGCCGAGGACGCAGAGAAAATCGTTCAATTAAAGACACCAGCTGTAAAAGGATTTTCTTGATCTTCCTTTTGAAAACCGCTACAAAAGCTAAGGCAGCACTGCCTCCGTTCACCTCACTTTCATAATTCGCCCGCAAAATCCCAGATCTCTTATGCCCAAGACAACATCCCCCAACCATTTTCTCCTACTTCTTCTGTTAATCATCACTCCAATCCACATTCACGCGCAGAGCGGTGAGCGCAATAGAGCGTGGCTGGGTGTTGGCGTCGATCCGAATGGTGCGGCCACGGTCTCGCTCGACCTGCCGATGCAAGTTCAGGATCCCGAACAATTAAAGCGTGCTCTTATTCAATCCTTCAGTTTTCCGCTGGAGATTCGCGAGGTCTCCACGGATCCGGTCTACACCGACGAGGACATGGAGCGCGTGGCAAACGACGAAGAAGTTGAGCCAGGACCCTGGACCAGTATCTCAGGCCTCACCGCGAAGGCTTTTTCCGGCGGGATGTTGAGATCAGACTGCCACATCGATCTGCAATCGCTTTTGCCTCAGTTGCAACAACACCAAATCGATTACCTGACGGTCTCGGTTTACTTTCAAAATGGAACGCGCGACATGGCGATTCAAGGGGCGGAACGACTTCATATCAGAGGCTTGTTCCTCGATCGCTATGAAAGAGTTGTCGACGTTCGCGCCGGCACGTACCCTGTCATTAAATTCTCGATGGGCTACAGCGCGGGAGATCTCTTCAAGAAAACTCTGCCGCTGACACTGTTTCTCTTGTTGCCGGCATTGTGCACGATTCTCTCGGCCCGCAGATCGAGCGCTAATCCGGAAGAGTTGTGGGGCAAGCACCTCCGTTTTCTGAATCGTTTGCTCAACGTGACCTGGCTCGTCTGGTTGCCCCTCTATTTCTTTTCGGGCGTCAGTGAAATCATTGTCTTGTTACTCGGCAACAATCACGGCGGCGTGGGCCAGATCGTGAATGTCGCGTTTTACTTCATCCCGCCCATTATCGCGATGTTCCTTTGTCACTTTGCGTCGAGCAGAGTGTACGAACAGGTGTTGTCGGTCGACTGGTCACCGCGCCAGGTAGTGAGACATGCCATCATCGCCAACGTGCTATCCCTCGTACCGATGTTTTTAGTAATCGTCGGTATGTACACCTTTGCGAGAAGCGCGCGTCTGGCAGCGCTATACATTATTGTCGGTTACGTCGGCTTCATAATCCTGAGCCAGAATATGGCGAGGCTGCTGGGATCGCGTTTACACGCACTCACATCCGGCGACCTGCGCGATCGAATCTTCGATCTGGCCCATCGCGCCGGCGTGAAGCTCAAACAGGTTTACGTCCTACCTGAGACGAGCGCACAACTGTCAAATGCCTTCGCTCGCAGTGATAACAGTGTGCTGATCACTAACTCACTGCTCAAAAACCTCAGCCGGCGTGAAGTGGACGGCATCATGGCTCACGAGATCGGACATCTCCAGGCCCAGCACCCGCAGACATCCGGAACGATCATGGTACTGGTAATCCTTGGGGCGAACTTCATCGGCGGATTCATCACCTCGTTCGCAGGCTTACGAAACGCAACACCGTTCGTCTTCGCGGCGGCAGTGGGGATCGCTAACCTGGTCGTGTTTTTCCGTTCGCGCCGTAACGAGCGACAAGCCGATGCAATCGGTGTGAGTCTCACCGGCGATCCGGAGGCATTCATTTCCGGGCTCGCAAGACTCTCGCGTTTAAATTTAATGCCGTTGCACTCAGGCGGTTTGGGCAAATCACTCGACACGCACCCGGGCGCGATGAGTCGTTTTCAGGAAATAGCTAAAGCGCACGGGATTGCCGGGAGTCGTTTGCAGGAGCTCGTGTCAACCGTAGACACACCACAAGACAGGTATCCGGCTATCAACGACGAAGTTGATGCAACTGTGTTCTCGAGTGAGTTTAAGAACAAGTATCGCGTGCGTGTAGCTCTTGTGGCGCTCGCTGTGTTGCTGCTGTCTCCGGTGCCGTTCGCAGCGGCACTGGCGCGCGACGGCGTGTCAGCGCTCGGTATGCTTGGTCTCGCGATCGCCGGGCTTGTCTGGTCGTTCGGAGTCTCGCTCGTGCTTCGCAACCGGATCACGTTCTGGGGTTACCAGTCTGTTTGTCAGCGCCTGAAGATGAAGCTCGATAAACGTGGACTCGGCGATGCGGCGCGTCACGGCAGTCTGGTGGGTCTGGCGCCTGCGGCGGAGTCGCGCAAATACGAGGGCTATGCGTTCTGGGACATCGGCGTGTTGTGGCTGACGAAGGAGAAGCTTTACTACATTGGTGAACAGTGTGAGTTTGCGCTCGAGCGCGAACAGGTGAGTGAGGTTTTCTCTTGCGATACGGCGCCTGAATGGGTGGCGGAAAAGAGTTTGTATATCCGCTGGAAAGACTATCCCGAAGGAGTCAAAAAGACGTTGCACTTTGTCGCTACCGGAGAAGTCACGGTGTCGAAGGCGAGACGTGCAATTGATGATTTGCAGAAACGTGTACAAGCGTGGATGCAGCAGAGTGTGTCGTTCCTGCCTGCGCCAGCGGCGGTCAAATCGATTGGCACGCCTGAGTTTCCGGAAATCACGAGCGAGCCCGCGCTCATGCGATTCAAGGCGGGCTTAGTGTTCAAAGCCGCCATTCAGCTTTCGATTTATGCGGCCGTCATTGCCTTTGCGATTCGCCTGAGCTACTCGAGCATTGCTTACATGGCGTTCGCTGCGTTCCTGCTGACTTTTGTAGACGAGCTCTCGCGAGTCGTGAAAGGCAAACACGCACCTACGCAGATATTTCCGGTGCCGGCAACATTCGAGACCGGGACTTACCAGGCCGGCTCGTGGAAGAACGCGTAACGTTTACAAGATCAATTTGATGGGAAAACTGCCGGTGCGACGTTCCTTCGGGTAGCGGACGGCGTTCTGAATGTAACGAACGTTGTCGATCACGCGATCGAAGTTGGTGTGGGTGTGCCCGCAGATGTGAACGGTTGAATTGAGTTGTCTTATCTGCGCGTCGAGAGCAGCGCAGATGGAGACCGTGGGCAGCCAGCTAATACGCATGTACTCCTTCGGCGGCATCAGCTCCGCGCGCGGGATGAAGTGGGAGAAAGTTATGACGCGGCCGTCGTACGACTTGAGATGCGGTTCGTTGAGACGAAGAAAGTAGTCAGGCAGCGGCTGCACGTCTTCGGGCCACTTGCAAACGTGGAAGTCGGCCCACGCTTTCATCTCCGGATCGTAGACGCCGTCGTACCACGAGAAGAGCGGAACGATCCATAGATCGTCGAAGCGTTGTGGTGTAGTGGCTACATCGATCTCTTCGCAGAGCTGGAGGACTTGCTGAAGTTTATCGATCGAAGTGAGATCAGAATTACGCACCCACAGCTCGTGATTGCCGGGCGTGAAGAGAAGGTAGCGAAACTTTGAACGCAGAAGCAGCAGCGTCTCACGGATGATGTCGATGCGATCAGAGACGTCGCCGGCGACGATGAGAGTGTCGTCACCGTACGCGCTATCTGAGAGCGTTTGTAACCAACGGAAATTGTCCCGGTAGTCTGTATGAAGATCGGAAGTCGCAAATATACGCATAAAACATTAGACAGGATTTCAAGATTTTACAGGATTCACAAGATTAGTCCTGTTAAATCCTGTTTCATCCTGGAATCCTGTCTAACATTTGTCTCATCATTGTGCGGTTGAGGTGCTCGCGGGCGTCGCGGCTTTCTTGACGTACTTGTCATACCACCCGAGATATCGCTCCATACGGTCGCGCTGGTAACTGGGACGCTGAATGCCGTGATTCTCGTTCGGATAGATAATCAACTGCGTATCAACCCCGAGACTGCGCAGCGCCTGGTACATCTGCTGGCTACCCTGCACCGGCACGTTGAAATCACGCTCGCCACCGAGAAACAGCGTCGGCGTCTGAATACGATCAGCGTGCAGGAACGGGTAAGAGATCTTCACGTACGTCTCCCACGCCTTCGGATTCCACGGTGGCCCAATCTCGTAGTCATACTGAATGATGTACTGATCCGTCCCGTAGAACGCGACCGTGAACGCCGTACCAGCACCACTCGTCGCGCCTTTGAACCGCGTGTCGCTAGCGATCAGATAGTCAGTAAGGATGCCGCCGTAACTCCAGCCACCGACACCGAGTCGATCAGGATCGGCAACACCCATCTTAACCACGTGATCGACGCCCGCGAGTAGATCCTGCACTTCGTAATTGCCCCAATCAGCAAAGATCGCGCGTGAAAACTTTTGCCCGCGACCAGAGCTGCCGCGATAGTTCACGGCGAGCACAGCGTAACCATTCGCCGCAAAAAACTGGCGCTCGGTGCTGAAGGTGTGCTGATCCTGTGAGTTTGGACCACCATGAATTCTCAGTAGCAGCGGAACTTTCGTTCCCTTAACGTATCCGACCGGATAAGTGAGCAGTGCACCAACCGTCGTTCCGTCTTTACTCTGGAAGTTAATCTCTTCAGTAGCACCGAGATCGAGCTCCGAAAGGAATGCATCGTTCTGGTGCGTGAGTTGGCGCAGCGAGTTACCTTCCCAAACGTGAATCTCGCCCGCCTTCGTGTCGCCGCCCGAGATCGCCACCACCTTGCCACCGTTGAAGTTCCAATTCCCGATGACGACCGGCGGGTTCAGCAGTCGCTGCGCTGCGCCGCCCGAGACGTTCGCCTTCATCGGATAAACCGAACGATCGTCAGTCACCAGAAAGAAGATTGATTTGCCGTCTGGAGTGAACCGGGGCGATGAGACGCCACGATCGAGATCCTCCGTTGCTTTAAAACGAGCAGGCGCGCTGCTGCCGTCAGACGGAACGAGCGCGAGATGGTCCATGTTGTACGCGCCGTATTTCTTCTCGTCGCCCTCGGTGAACGCGATCCATTTTGAGTCGGGACTCCATTCAGGACGCCCGCGGTTGGCGCGCGTGCTTTCTGGAGTTAACGCTTTCTCAATCGCGCCGGATTTGGCTTCGGCGACATAGAGTTGCGCAGCGGGCTCGCGGTCTGGATCTTCACCGTGATTGCTCATGAAAGCGATGCGAGTGCCGTCAGGCGACCATGCAGGCGAGCTCTCGTCCCACTTGCTCTTCGTGAGCCGGTCGAGTTTTTTGGTCGCGATGTCGAAGATGTAGATGTACGTGTGACGCCCGGCGAGCAGATAGCCCTGGCCGTCCTGCTTGAAGCGATAACGATCGATCACGATCGGTTTGGGAACGCGCGGCGTGGCGCCGGGTTGTGGCGATGGTCCAGGGTCCGATTCCGGATCCGGATCGCCGATCACGAGCGCCAGACGTTTTGAATCGGGAGACCATTCATGACCCTGCAAGCGGCCTTTGATCTCTGTAAGCTGCATTGCCTCGCCGCCGTTGCGGTCGAGCAGCCAAACCTGGTTGCCGCGGGTTTTGCCGGGACGCGAGGACGTGAAAGAGATGTACTTGCCGTCGGGACTCCAACGCGGCGAGTTCTCGCTCTCGTTGCTGAACGTTATCTGTCGATCGTTGCTGCCGTCGATGTTCACCATCCAGATGTGGGAATTTGATTTGTCGTCCTTGGCGTCGGTGGAGCCGACGACGTATGCGACCCACTGGCCGTCCGGGGAGATCTGTGGATCGCTGACGTTGCGAAAGCGCGTCAGATCGTCGAGCTTCATGGGACGCCGCGGTGTTTGCGCTGCGAGCGAATTAGCGAGCGCAAGGATGAGCAGCAGGGAGATACAAGACAGGCGTCGTCGTAGCATAGGGGCCTCCAGAGATGTGTTTCTTAGGACGAACAAGCGCAGAGTCGGAAGTAAAACATTTCTCACGCAGCGGCGCAACGGCGCAGCGAAAGTCGCAGAGTTTCAATCACTCTTGCGTTTCGCTGCGCCGTTGCG
>DASTTS010000313.1:0-19912 GCA_035760085.1 Pyrinomonadaceae bacterium | reverse complement strand
CATCGTGAAGCCTGAGAAGTTGTAGATCAGGTTTAGCGTGAATGGCTCATTCATGCACATCACGCGGTCGCCGTCGTTCGCTGGTCCGGTTCCGGTCTGCCGGATGATCGTGGTCGCCGCGCCCGCACCGACGATCGACATTGTCGCGTTGGCTCCAAGGTCGCCTACGGCGTTGCCGTCGCAACCGCCTGCGCCAGTACCATTGATGGATAAGATGTAAGTGTTTGCCGGCAGACTGATCGTGGTGTTTTGGTTGCCAGGAGTATTGGCGAACTGGAGAGCGCCGCGCAAACTACAGTCATTTCCCGCTGCCGTACACGCGGACGCCGCCGTCAATCCGGCGCCGGAAGGATCGTCAGTTCTGTCAACCGTGATCGTGGTGTTCGGGGCGTTCGGAACGATACTCGCCGAGGTGCTCATGGAGTCGAGCACAACTACGTCGGTTGTACCATTGAGCTTGCTCGGGAGCGTCAATACCGCAACCGGTTGATTCTCGACGTCCAGTGATGCTTTTGCGACGTCGTCTGAAACTGAAAGTGACTGCTCGGTGGTCAGGGTTTGAGCGTTCTTTCCAACCGGACTCAGGATCTCGAGCTTCTGCGCTTGCCCTACAACCATAACTTGATCCATCTCGCGATGAGCGAGATTGGTACGCATCAACGGCTTCGGCAACTCAGCACTCAGGTTGCTCCCAAGAATTTGCCTGGATTCCTTCCACCCACCGGATTGGGCCGATCTCCAACTCGGAAGAGACTCAATGTCTACCTTGTTGCTTTTTTGGGGTTTGAAATTGCCTCTCGTTCGCTGGGCCGCTTCAGCCTCGGTGAACGGGCGAGTGTCCAGCTTCCCGCTCCCAACTATATGAACGGTGCCATCGTAAGTAAGGGCAGCGATTTCGGTTCGCCCCTGACGATCCCACTCAAACTCTCCCAGGGCTAGTCCGCGCACGCCGGGGCCAACGTTAACTCGCTCCACGCGCGATTCCGGCGCCACCTGCTCTTTGCGACCCCAGCCATGGACGATAGTTAGTTCACTACCCGCAGCCACGGCAACGTCCAAATACGAGTCGTCGTCTAACCCGCCAAACTCAATCGCACTCGCCGGAGCAGACAACTGCTGCTGCACAACGGCGTTCGAGAAGCCATCGACTCCGTCATCAAAGATCATTAAGGTCTCGCCGCCAGGGGCGCTCACGCCTACGGCCAGATCGGTAATTCCGTCCGCAGCACGAAATTCTCCCGCAGCCAGTGCGGTCACCGGTCCCGGCAACTCGATCTGCTGTGGCTCGCCAAGCCGGCCCGTGCCATTTCCCTTCATGAGATAAAGGGCGCCGCCCTTGGCGGCAAACACAACGTCCTTTTCAGAGTCGTTCGTGAAGTTTCCTGTCGCCAGAAAATCAGGCGAAACGGGAAGGGCATAAACATCGGCGCCCGGCAATAACGAGTCGGGGTTGTATCCCTGCTGTATACGCGCAAAAACCGAATCGTCCGTGGGAGCGAACGCATCCGGGTTGCCGCGCTGGAGGGAGAGTAAGCCCGAGCCATTGTAGGCGTAGCCCGCGACTACATCGGGTGTCCCATTACGATCAAAATCAGCAGATGCCAATGCGCGTGCTTGCGCAGCGCCACTCTGCAACGCGGCGACTGCCGCTTGATCTCCTTTGTAAGTGACGCTCATCTCGCGTCCGTCTTGCAGATTTAAAAATGGCTTGCCGCGATTTGCAGCGTGTACCGTTACTTGATCTTTGGCACGTTTAGTAACGGTGACGGAACTCTCCGCCTTACTAAACTTCGCTGAGTCTTCAGATTTGACTCGCACGTAAAGAGCAAGGGGAACTGCGACGACTATCAAACAAATAGCCAGCAGCTTCGCAACGGTTTTAATGGTGATCCGAGAAGAAAGAGTCTGGGACTGGTGAGTCTGATTCATCAGGGGACGCATAGAGTTACCCTCCGGGAGCAAGTGCTTGGACTGAGATTGTCAGGAAACTAGTACGGTTAACCTTCGGAGGCTGTCGAACAGGCGTTTAGAAGTAGGAAAAATCCGATGGAACCGATTTTGGGACGCGCATACTTTACTTGCGTCTCATGCCAGCGTCAAGCGCAGACCCTGCAGCAGAAACCGCTGCGAACAAAAGGTTTAAACACGCTTCGTAATGACGCCGGCAAGTAGCCCGCAAGCGTTGATTTTTCAATGGGCCAAATCCTCAAACAAAAGAATGGGGCGCAGATTATTCACCCGCGCCCCGCACTAAGATTGTTAACAACCGGTTGATGTTCAGTTACCACAATCACGAGTGGTTCCACTCGTGATGGTCCAAGTCGCGTTCTCCGAGCATGACACAACTTGATAACTGAAGCAGCCGTCCTGATCTTCGGCGATGACCTTGATACTTGACCCGCTACAGCTCGCGTTGCTGATGGTAAAAGATCCGCCATTCGGTGCAATCACCGAATTCACGAGCTGGTCCGAGCCCCAGTTGTTCGAGTCAGGAGCCGAAAGAAAGACATGTCGAATTTCACGACTTGAGTTGTTCACAATCGTGATAGCAGTCGTTGGCACATACGCCCTGGTCAGCAATGGACCGCAGACCATGACACCAACAAAAACACTCAAGAGCACGAGAGACGTGAAAACAGGTCTTGACTTGCGCAACGTAATCCTCATGTCAGTTACCTTTCATAAAAACAAGTGTCTGGGCCACCCGCTGCCTATGGACAGCTGCTATTTACCGTATACCCTGCGGCTGCACCGTTATCGACCGCTGTGCCGCCATTGGTAATAGGCACAGAGACTTTAACTGTTGCAGTAGTAGAGTTGCCGAACGAATCCGTAACCTTGAATGTAATCGTGTAGACGCGTCCATTAAGGTTGCCGTCACGTTCACGTCGCAGCTGCACAGACTTACAATTCGCAGCGATCACAATGTCGTTCAGCGTGGTGCCATCGCCACCGCTCGCGCTATCCTCAGGCTCATCACTGCTCACCTTCTGGATAACGACATCATTGATATCGACGCTCGAATCGCAACTGGAGCTCGCGCTAGCGACGAAGTCCGTTACGTTGAACGTTTGATACTGATGATTGGGCGGCCACATCGTTGCCGAATTAGAACTCAACGTGATCACCGGCGTGCCGTTGTTCACTGTCAGGATCGCGGTCTGTGTTTCACTACCGCATGCTCCCGTAGTGGTAACGGTGACTGTGTGATTGCCCGGGGTCAGCGAGCCAGTCGGAACTGTAATGCTCGGGCTGTTGCCATTGAACGGTGAACCGTCAAGAGTCCATGCATAGCTGAATGGACCAGTGCCTGATGCCGTTGTCGAGAAGTGGGCATCAGTTCCCTGGCACACTGTCTGATCGGCAGGATCACTAGTGTGTGTAGCCGCATTGACGGTTAGGGTTGCACTCTGCGTCGCCGTATTGCACGCACCAGTCGCTTCAACCGTGTAGGTATCCGAGTCGCTTGCCACGGTACCAGTGATAGTCAGCGTGCTGGTGTTGGTGCCGTTGGTGATCGTCACGCGTCCGCCGAGGTCGCCGTTGGTGAGAACCGTCGCACCCTTCTTCCAGACAAAGGTGATCGTTCCCGGTCCACTGGCTGTGGTGGTAAAGGTTGCTGTTTGACCTTCACAAACAACCTGGTCCGCAGGATCGGTTGTTTGATTGGTGTCAATGGTCATGTTGGCGGTGACAGTTTGATTGTCACCTGTCACATCGACACTGGCACCTCCCGGTGCTGCGCCGGCTGTGAATGTGGCCGTAGCCACGCCGTTAACAAAATTCGTGGCGCCTGAAACAGTTCCGCCTACCACGTTGTGGAAGACCGCTGTGAATTCCGGCAGGCCATTCAACTCGTTAGTTAAAGGCGAGCCAAGATTTCTCTGCTTGATGTCGGCAGTCAAAGTAGCCGTAGCACCAGTACAGAGCTGAGTCGGGCTCGCACTAATTCTGAGCTGAAGGAATGTATTTGGAAATAGACTGCCGCTGGGGCTACGAAAATCATTTGCTCCCGGGCCAGTGTTGATTCCCCACCAGTTATCATCCGCCGTAAAAGTCCCTGCGGCGGCAAACAGCGTCAGACCATTCGCAGGATTGGGAACGGTGTTGCCAACCAACCTTGAATAGGTTACCGATGTGCTGCTATTGGAATTAATTGCACCGCCACTGATACCGGCCGAGTTGTTGGTCAGAGAACTGGTGGTGACAGTCAGTGGTCCACTCTCCACGATAATCGCACCACCGCGAGCGTTGGGCGCCGTGTTATTCGAGAAGGACGAACTATTGATGCTGTAAGTGCCTGAACCGAGGTTGAAGTTGAAAAGATCTGCGGCACCGCCGCCTGCCGCACCGGAATTAGCGGTATTACCGGAGAATATCGAACCGCTGATTGTAAGAGTTCCAGTAGACGGCGTTCTAATCAGCGGATCTCCTGCTGTGTAACCCAAACCGCCGCCGCTCCCGCTCGTGGAATTGTTCGAGAAGGTTGTGCCCGTTATCGTCAGGCTACCGCCTGCGTGCGAGATGCCACCGCCGCCGAACGTGCCGGTGCCGGTTGCGGAGTTATTTGAAATCACGCAGTTCGTCACCGACATGGTATTGCCGATCGCGCCGGAGATGATGCCACCGCCGCCAACCGCCGTCGTCTCTTTACCGCCGGTAATGGTTACACCGGAAATCGAGAAATTGAAGTTGGCCAGCAGATCCGGATTCACTTCAATTACGCGATCGTTCGGTTGCGTCTGTTGAATGATGGTGGTTGATGCGCCTGCGCCCACGACGATTGTGTTGTTGCCTCTAAAGTCGAGATCGCCGATCGAGTTGTTGCCTGAAAACCCCTCGGGAGCGCCGCCGGCAATATTCAGTTGGTAGGTTCCGGCCGGCACATTGATCGTGGTGCCCGCGTTCACGTTTGAGAACGCAACTGCGCCACGCAAGCTACAGTCATTCGGAGCAGCTGTACAGGCCGAAGCTGCGGCAGTGTCGTCGGTACGATCGACATCTATCGCGGCGAATGGTAACGGGAAGTTTGCCGTTGTGCCCGCGTTGGCCGCAGCGACAGACAAACGGATGCGATGATTGCGTCGCTCAGCCCGGTTCACACCGGCGGAGGCCGAGCCAGGTGCTATCACAAATACCAGAACACTTGCGGCTACCAGGGAGACAAGAGCCAAAATTCTAGTAACCGCTCGGTGTCTTAATGCACGTTTGAATTTCCTATCCTGGGCGTGAAGCATTTGCAACTCTCCTTGATTCCAGAGTGATAACCGGGTCCTCTGGAGCGCTGGAAAAAGTATGACGAAGTCTCGTGTGCCGAGACGTTTTATTAGCGACGGGTCTGACTTACGGACGCGCCGGAAAGACTCCCTGCAATGCTATGCAGAAATTGAGCGTCAAGTAAGGCTGCATATTATTGTGCGGCAGACCACCACCAGTGACAGTCAGTGAATTTGGGTTCACTGTTCCAGTCGGTGACCCGTCTATATAAAGAGCAGCCCCTCCTCGACCTGCGGCTGCCTGGGCCCAGACCGAGTTGACCGGCGAAATTGAATTGCCGGCATCATTGAGTGCGCGGCCAACGGCATGCGCGTGAACCGGTATTTCCGATACCAACAAAGAGACCGTTTCACTGCCACCTATCTCGCCCAAATCATGTAACGACAACCCGGGTCCCTGACCCGGATGCATGGCCGCGCTGCCTTGCAAATCCGGAAGGGCAAAGGTTGACTTGCCGTCGCCGCCATAGGTTGTTCCCAACAGGGAGAAGAGCGCCGTATTCTGGCTTAATGGCAGGAGTTGCCCATCGCAGAATGCCCAACCTTTGGGCGCGAAGTTGAATGGAAAAATTCTGATTTCAGCAACAAAAGGATCCATGTTTTCTCTCCCTCTCTAGGTTTGCGATGGGAAAATACCCTGGAGTGCGATACAGAAATTGAGCACCAGGTAGGGCATCATATTCGTATGCGGTTGGTTGCCACCGACGTTACCAACAGCCTGCGGGTTCATCACGGCGTTTCCCTGGCCAGTATTCCAAATCTGCTTTCCATTGTTGGCCCAGTTGTTACCACCGGGAACACCGAGAGTGGCGTTCTGATTGGCACTGACCACCGCCATGTTGTTGGTGAGAAAATGCGTATGAGTGGGCATCGTTTGCTGGTTTATAGTAACGGCCGTCGCACCGGCGGCTTCCCCTAAAGTGTGGCCCGATCCCTCATGGATCTGCGCCCTGCCTCGCAAGTTGGGGAGAGCGAAATTTGTTTGCCCGTTGCCTCCATAGGTGGTGCCCAGCAAAGAAAACAAAGCCTGGTTCTGATTAATAGGCAGCAATTGGCCGTTACACAATGCCCAGCCCTTCGGGGCAAAGTTGAAAGAAAAGATTCTAATCTCTGACAAGAACGGTTCAGCCATGGTTATGACTCCTTAAATGTTTTGAACGTTCAACCTCGCTGCATCAACAGTGATCGATTCTTGTTCGACGAACCGCTTTTTATGTTGGAGACGGGAATATCCCGAAGAGCGAGATAATGTAATTGATACAAAGGTAGGGCTGGAAATTCTCATGCGGCTGAGAGCCTCCGGTAGCAGCGCTGCTAAAACCCGGATTTCCCAATTGGGCGTTGGGCGCAGTGTTAGGTGCTACGGACAGGTCGTTGTACTGGGTTATGTCTGCTACGCCCGGTACAGCATTTTGTGGATTGGTTGTAGGCGCACCACTAGCGTCCGAAAAACAGAAATGGGCATGAGTGTGAACGGGAATCTGCTGTACAGTGAGCGTTACCTGTTCAACTCCTCCAGTTTCGGCCTGTTGATAAGTCGTGCCGTCCGGTCCGGTGCCAAAGTGTAGAGGTATGCGACCTCGCAGATCGGGCAGCGCAAATGTACTCTCCCCGTCACCGCCATACATGGTCCCGATCAATTGGAACAAAGTTTCATTCTCGGAGATCGGCAACAACTGGCCTTCGCAAAACATCCAGCCGTTAGGATTAAAATTACCGGCGAACATTCTTATTTCGCCTACATAAGGTTGGGCCATCGAATCGTCTCCTTATTCCTTTTAAAGGTAAGCCGCTATTGGAATCTTTATGATTATCCGGCCGACTGTGTGGGTCCCTGGGCTTGGCCCAAACAGTGGTTTCGAGTTTCGCGCGGTTATTTTGCAAACCGGCGCACAACTGTCATGGTCAAGTGAAACTGCGCGGAAAAGGTTCCCGCCTGATCTTAGGGTCGAGCGACGAGGGCGCACTATAGATCGAAAGTCGAGATATTACAAGAGCGTATTGAAAGATTCTCTAAAACTTTTTCATTGTGTTTTTTCTATTGCAAGTTTTACGAAGAAGAAATAGTATGCACCACCATTTCTACCGCAAGCCCAGATCAAGCACCTTTCTAGGAGGAAACAAATGAGTAGTTCGCGCCGAGAATTCTTGAAGCGAGGTACGTTCGTGGCAATTGCAGCGGGAGCTCCGCTGGGACTCGCCGAAAAAGCCTTCGGCTTGGGCACGGCAAAGTCGGTGGCTGGTTTGAACTTGGATTTGGAGTCATTCGAAGCTCAGCTGGGCACCAGTTTTTTGATCAAGCACGAAGCATCAACGGTTAACGTGAGGTTAATGCGGGTAACTAATTTTGCTTCGCACCACGAGACCGAAGCAGGGAAAGAAGGTTTCTCACTGCTTTTTCGTGGTCCAAAAGAGACACCTCTGAAACAGGATACGTATCTGATCGAGCATGAAACATTGGGGAGGTTCTACTTCCTGGTCGTTCCGGTCGGAACCAAAGATACGCGCGCTCCACACTACGAGGCAGTCATCAATCGCCTTCATTCTTAACTTCCTGAAATCAACCCGGAGCTGAGCGTCTGCTCGCAGGAAATGACTAAACCTGCGGCGTGGGGTCTTGACCGGGGTTGCACTGCAGCAGCACATGAATTCCGTGCTGCTCGCTTGGTGAGAAACCCAAACGTTCAAACAGACGAAGTGAAGGATTAAATTCCTCCACATAAATTCGTGTAACTTTCCCGGAGCGATTCGCTTCATCGAGCAGTTCCCTGATCAGGTAGCTCCCGATGCCGGCATTCCGTTCGGGCGGCAGCAAAGTGATGTCGATAATTCGGATTTCCTGGTCCAACCGGGCCACGTAGAGCCGGCCCACGGGCCTGTTGTCTGACACGATTACATCGTGGGTGGCCGCAGGATATGTTTTCGCATAATGGTCCTGCTGAGCTGCGAATTGCATTCGGACGAATGCTTGCTGCTGTTCGATGGTCCATGGCACCATCGCCAACTCTTCAGCTCGAGTGCTGGCATAAACGGCAACGAGAAAATCGTAGTCGTCGTCAGTTACCGGGCGAAGTGTAATATTTGAGGGCGCAGGTGATTGGCTGCTCATTTGGTTTACTGCTGGCGCAGGCGATTAAAGACTGCTTCGTAGTAAAAACCCTGCTCGTTTTGCTTGATGGGAACTATGAAGAGTTCAAACTGTCCCATCTGATCGTGGGCAAAGTTGCGCACGCCCTGTCCGAGGAACGTGTCTAATGGACCACGAAACTCGACTGCAAATTCCTCCTGTTGAGGATATAGCTTCACTTCGGAGATTCTAACCAGCTCTAGTTCCACGTGAGTGTTTTCGTCAACTTGGACCTGGAACTTAGTATTCGCGTGTTTTGTAAATTCTTCGTGAGTTAAAGAAGCCTCCATCCAAATCTCCTTATTTTTAAACCTGCGGTTTATTCATTATCAAAACCAAAAAGTCTTTTACCGGGGGACCAAAGTGATAGCCCTGATACAGCGGCGAGAAAGAATACCCGATCAACCGTGTCTGTTCTACTATTCTTTGGCAACGATCCTCAAAATCTGATTTGGAAATCACCGCATAAGGAAGAACATGCCCGTAATCTTTAAAGACGTGATTGAGGCAGAGCAGATGCTCTTCGCGTCCGTTGAGTACCAGGACCCCTGCGTCTAAACCCGCAAACTCCGTCAACGTCATCAAGCGGCACTCAAAACCGAGCTTGCCGGCACAGGCTGCAAGATGGCCGAAGTGAATCGAGTACTCCTCGTGGTTTAAGTGGTAACACTGTGTCGGATACATCTGTTCCGCACCATATTCGGTTACTATGAGTGTTCCTCCCGGTCTCAGGTGTTTCCACGCACGTTCGATGAACCGAAAAGCGCCTGCGTTAACCACAAACGAATCAGGGGCATCTTTGTCTGAAAGATTATATTTGTCGAGGTAGTGCGCGCCTTCTCCCTGCCACTTTCCGTCGCTCGCACGCTGAACCCCCGCGACCGGGAAATCTGCGATGACTTCGTTAGAGATAATTAAGTCAAACGTGTGGCCGGGAAGATCAAACGCAGTGGCGTCCTGTTGAAAATGCCTGCTCTCGGGAAGAAGCTCCGACAACATCTTTCTTTGACTCGCGATCAAAGCCGGTGAGAGATCCAGGATGTGATAATTTAGACTGGTCCCATTCAAGCTTGCGGCCTGTTGTAAAAACGATCGCGCAAAACTACCCGTGCCACCGCCGACTTCCAACACATCGAGCCGTGAAGAGCTGTTCATTAGCGGAACTACTTCAGGTCTCAACGTCGCAATACAAAAGCGCGAACCATAATCAAGTCCGCCGAGCGCTTCATGTGGGAAGCGAAAACAGTGATTCACCGTGGGCTCGATTAAATCAAACTCCCAACCAGCATCTTCGATGTCGTGCAAATGGAAATCGGTTATGGCTTCGTTGGAACTGTCAGACCGCGGCTGGTCTTTTCTATCCGCATGGTAAAGATTGCGCGGCACTATATTCACGTACGTGTAAGGGTGGTCCAGTTCTTCCCGTCGCGCGGTGAATTTGATGAGTTGCCGTTCCTGAGTCGTCAGGAAATCTATTGCTGCTCTGAATTCGGAATCGCCAGGAATGTTTCCTGATCCTAACTCGTTATAAATCTGCCGGAGGGTTTTGGAGCCATCCGCCAGCAACAGAATGCCGGCAGTCAACGGCGATAATTTCTCTTCAATGATCTCCGGCAGCTCGTCACGTTTACGCGAGTAGACGGTTTGCTGCATCGAAGTTCGCACCAGAATCCACTCTCCGGTTTTTGAACGGAATGCGACCGCCGGATTTTGAATTGGGCGACCAACATAATAATCAAGCAAGGGAGCCAAAGGATCGTAACCCGCGGGGATCAAAAACTCCTTTTGAAGCAGTTGTCGTAATTGAGATCCGTCTTCGCCAAGACCGTTTAATTGAGCTTCACTGAGGGAAATTTGATTCCCTGGTTTCATGGCAAGCAACAGATCGTGAACCCTTTCGTTGGGTTCAACTATTTCGCCTGTTAACCGGTGAAAGACCGCGCGCTGGACAAAGCCTGGTAACAAACGACTCTCGACAAAACTGATGTAGGGATTGATCCCGTAGGTAGGCATTAATTCAGTTTGTGGGAGGAACCCATCTCATTTCCAAATATGCTGATTCGCCGGCGACTCTACCGAACCCCAGTCGCTCGTACAACCGGACCGCCGGCGATGAGGCTACGACATGCAGCTCGATCGGTTTTCCCGCGGATGTAGCTTCCCTCATTAGGTCGTGTATCAAATGGCTTCCGACGCCCGCATTTCTATACTCTGTCAAAACCGCAATGTCTCTTAGCAGTATTGCTGCCTCACCTCTATCGACGATCATTCTGCCGATAGGTTTTCCATTTAGAAGAATGATTCGATCGTCTCCGGCGGGGTGGGATCTTTCGCGGACCATGAACTGCATCCTAATAAAAGCCAGCTTCTGTTCGTCAGTCCAATCAGTCGCTTGCAGTTCTTCGATACGCGTGCTCGCGTACACCTCAAACAAGAACGGCTCGTCAGCGGGTGTCACTTCGCGTAGCGAGATCTCTGGTCTTTCGTTTTCGCGCATGAGTGTCTCATTATAGCTCCGCTTCATCTGCAGAATCTGCTCCGGCGCAGCTATTCGTGTGATCTGATTAGCGACGGATACCAACTTAGAGGTAAACCACAGCTCTTCGAAAAGATTAACATTGCGAACGAAAACATTAACCTCACGTGCCGCTTGATCAAACAAACGGACGACCGTTAGCAGGTGGAAGGGAAGAGGAAGCGCGATGCTGGGCATGAAGCCCGCTAACGCGAGTGCGCGCATACAACGCTGCGCCTCATCCGGTGACGGGTCGATGACGATATCGAGATCCGCTACGTCGCCCCTGGCCCCGTGCAGCACGACAGCAACGCTCCCTACCACGACATAACGCACGTTCTCACGATTAAGGATTTCGATGACGTCACAAAAAGTCTCTGGTGCCGGCATAAAGTACGTTAGTACTTTTGGTTAACTGATCCGGATGTGGAGATTTCGAATTAACCGTTGCAGATAATTTGGATGAACGCCCAGAAGCCTGGCAGCTTCTGCGAAGTTCCCGTTTACTTGTGCCGCCGCATCAAGAATGATCTGTTTCTTCGCCTGCGTAACCGCTTCATGATACCTCAATGGCAACGTAGACGATAGCTTGGCTTCCAAAACAGCTTCGGGCAGGTCTTCGGTCAGGATTGAATCTGTTGTGCCGAGCACAATGGAACGCTCGATTGCGTTTTCCAACTCGCGCACGTTACCGGGCCACTCGTAAGCAGTCAAATAGTCACGCGCTTCCGCGGAGAAGCCTTTCATCTTTCGATTACAACGCGCCCCGTATTTGTCCGCGAAGTAATTCGCAAGCAGCATGATGTCGTCGCGCCGGTCGCGCAGTGCGGGCATCTCGAGCGAGACCACATTGAGACGATAGTAAAGATCCTGCCGGAACTGGCCCGCTTCGATCGCTTCTTCGAGATTCTTGTTCGTCGCCGCGATCACGCGCAGGTCAACATTGATCGTTACCGTTCCGCCGACGCGTTCAAACTCTCGTTCCTGAAGCACGCGCAACAGTTTGACTTGCAAAGACGGCGTCAGCTCGGCGACTTCATCGAGAAAAACTGTACCGCCGTCTGCGACTTCGAGCCGGCCCTTTTTCTGTGCGAAGGCGCCGGTAAACGATCCCTTCTCGTGTCCAAACAACTCGCTCTCCAACAACGATTCGTTCAGCGCGGCGCAGTTCACCGCCATAAACGGCTTCTGAGCGCGCTTGCTGTTGCGATGAATTGCACGCGCTGCCAGCTCCTTGCCGGTCCCGCTCTCACCGCCGATCAGAATCGTCGCATCGGTCGGCGCAACCTTCGAGATGAAGTGATAGACGCGCTGCATCGCCGCGCTTTCGCCGACCATGTTGTGCTCGATATTGACGTCGGCCAGCAGCCGCTCGTTCTCAGTTTCGAGCCATTCAAACTGTCGCGCGTTCTCGATCGCGACCGCCGCAATGCCGGCAATTGCAGTAACGAGTTGTAAATGATCGCGATTAAACTGATCGCGCACGAGTGTGCTGTCGAGATAGATCACGCCGAGTTTGCGATCGAATAAAATCAACGGCACACACATAACCGAGCGCGTGCGTGCAGCGATCAAACTTTCGCTGGCGAGCGTTGTTTCGGACGCTGCATCGTTGGCTAACAGCGCGACCCCATCTCGCAACACCTGCTGTACGATCGTGCGACTGACAGTGACCGACGCGTCTTTTCCGAGCACTCGATCGAGCCCAAACACGAGACTCGTTTCGAACGAGCCCTGGTCAGTAAGTAGAATCGCGCCACGCTGTGCGGGTACAACTTCGAAGAGCAATTCGAGTAGTCGTTCGAGAAGATTGTCGAGCCCGCGAATCGAATTGATCGAAGTGCTGATCTTCATCAGCGCGGCCAGGTCGCGCGTCATCTGGTAGATGGCGTCATCGAAACGGATCTGGACTGTCGAACCGCTGAGAACGTGAGCGTCCTCAAGCCTGACGTCGCTCGATTTCGAAGTTGCGTCACCTTCATGCATCAGAAACAGAAACTGCGAATCGCCGATGCGAACGCGATCGCCGTGCTCGAGCAATCGAGACTTTATCGGGACGTCGTTAACGAACGTACCGTTGAGACTCTCCAGATCGGTGAGTACGAACCCGCTTTCTTTCTTTTCTATTTGGGAGTGGCGGCGCGAAACTGACGCGTCGGCGATGCAGAGATTCGCGGCAGTCTCACGACCGATGACGAGCGACTCTTCGTTCAATGCGAAGATTGCGCCTTTGAGTTTTCCCGAGATCGCTGCGAGACGAGGAGGCATCGTTTATCCTGCTAATCTTGTAAATCCTGTAATCCTGTCAAAACCAGACCTTACGGTAAGATTCGCCAATTATTATTCGGCGTCGTCGGAACTGTCTTATTCTTCTCCAGCCAATCGATGATCAATTCGCGGATCTCTTCGCTCGAGCGATAAACCACCGGCGCGTTTTTGTACATGTCGTACCCGCCGCCACCGTTGACGCGATAGTTATTCGTCGCGAGTCGCAGTTTCCTCGTCATTGACAGCGGCTGACCACGAAAGCGCAGGTTCTGAATTCGTTGACCGATGGGTTTCGAGATGTCGAGATCGTAAGTGACGCCTTCCGCAATGTCGAAGTTGTAAGCAGGAATCTTGTCATCAACCAGATCGCTCGCCGGCTTGCCCGGAACGTACTCCTTGAAATACTTCGCGGAGTGTTCCAAAGCATCTTTGAGTTGCTGACCTGTGACCTCCAACACTACGAGCGTGTTTTCATAAACGTACAACCCGGCGATATCGCGCACACTCACCGGCCCTTTCGCGATGCGCGCGTTGGCATTGAAATTCGCCACCATCGACACGTCTGCTTTGCCCGCATCCATCTGAACTTTCTGAATCAGATCGAGGATCGCGCTGTCGCGGAAACGCGCCTCGCGCGCGGTTAACTCCTCGGCCGACTCACCAATCACGCGCGACAACCAGCCTTGCGTCTCCCGATCGTAAGGCTCGGCCAGTTTCACAACATCCGGATCGGGCTCGACACGATCGTCACTCGGAATCGTGCGTGCCGACTTCGCATACATGCGCCAAGCGCTACCGTCCTTCTGCAAGTACAGATCGGCGCGCGCGAGATGCCGGCCCCAGTGATTCGCCTGCGTCAGCAACACGCCGTTGATGTAAAGCGAAGGCACGTCGCGGTGCGTGTGGCCCATGAAGATCACATCGACGCCCGGTACTTCTTTCGCGATCGCGATCGCTTCATTTTCGTGTGGCACTTGCCCCGGACTCTTTTCGCCCGTACGCAAATCTTCCTCGAGTCCCATGTGCATTGCGATCACAACAACGTCAGCTTTTTCCTGGTCGCGCAATATCGGAACCCACTTGCGTGCTTCGGCAACGGGCTCGTGAAATTCGAGTCCCGCGTAGTTTGGTGGATTGTCCCAGTTGGGCACACCGGGCGTGGTGAGACCGAGTATGCCGATCTTCACGCCCGCGACTTCCTTGACAATGTAAGGCTTGTAATGCGGTTGTTGTTTGGCTTTGTCGTACGTGTTGGCGGAGAGCCAGGGGAAGTTTGCTTCGCTGCGCGCTTTTTCGAGAACCTTGAGACCGAAATTGTATTCGTGATTACCGACTGCCATCGCGTCGTAATTGAGTGAGCTCATCACGAGCATCATCGGATCGGGTGGCGCGTTATTCTTTCGCCCGTGAAACGACTCAAGCGGCGAGCCCTGGATCGTGTCGCCCGAGTCGATGAGCAACACGTTTGGTTGCTCTTTGCGGATGCGCTTGATCAGCGTGGCGACTTTGGCGAGGCCGCGGTTGTCGGGTTTGTTGGTGTAGTAGTCGATCGGGTTGATGTTGCCGTGCAGGTCAGTCGTGCCGAGGATCGTTATTTGAATGCGATCCGGGGCAAAGCTTCGGCCCACGAGCACGAGCGCCAGCATGATTATTAAAGTTGATAGGGAGTAAATGAGTGGTGAAAATTTGCGATTTTTCATATCTGCGTTCATCTGCGAAAATCCGCGTCTAGGTTATACTCCAAATCACAACCTGTCAGAAACTTATTGCAAATGGATAACCTCGTTACTTCCAACATTCGCCAACGACCGATTCGCACGCTCGTCAGCGTGGCTGGAGTTGCGCTGGGCGTCGCCCTGGTCATGCTATTCACGGGCCTTGCGCGCGGGATGTCAAATGATCTACAGCGCCGCGCGACAAACGTCCGCGCCGAATTGATCTTCATGCGGCCGGGCGCGGTCCAGCTTACGGCCACGACCGCCAATCTCGATACGAGATACGTCGAGCGGTTAAAGCAGATCGACGGCATCGAAGAGGCGCTACCCGTGATTCGCCACTTTAATCAAGGCACACGAGGTATCGGTATCGAGCAGATCGATGGTGTCGATTGGGAGTCGTACGCGCGCGTCAATGGCATCAACATGGTGGCGGGAGGTGGTCCACAAGGTCTGGACGAAGTGGTGATCGACGAAGTTAAAGCTCAACAAGGCAATTACCACGTTGGCGATCGACTGAAACCACTGGGCACGCAGGAGTATCGCATCGCGGGAATTTATTCGCCCGAGTCGGGAGCGCGCGTGAAGTTATCGCTCGAGGGAATGCAGCAGGCACTCGAAGCTGAAGGTAAATGCACGTTTATCTTTCTGAAACTTCGGAATCCGGATCAGCTTCAGGAAGTCGCGCAGCGGATCGATCGCGAGTTGCCGGGTAATACGATCCAGCCGACGCGCGAAGTGTTTACGAGTTTTGAGAAGAGCATTCCACTACTCGGTGTGTTTTTGCGCGTGCTGGTGGTGCTGGCGGCGGTGGTGAGCTCGCTCGTGGTGATGCTGGCGATGTACACGACGATCACCGAGCGCACGCGCGAGATCGGGATCTTGAAAGCGATGGGTGCGTCGCGGGGTTACATCGTCGGGATCATCGAGAAGGAAGCGATATTGATCAGCGTGATCGGGTTGGTTGCGGGGTTTGTCGTTTCGCTCATTGCGGGATATTTGATTCACAAGGCTTACGGGTTGGTTTTTGAGTACAGTTGGCGATGGGCCGTTGTGGCGGCGGTGATCGGTGTGGTTGGCGGGATTGTTGGGGCGCTGTATCCGGCGTGGCGGGCGTCGAATCTCGATCCGGTCAACGCGCTCGCGTACGAGTAAATCCTAACCGCGGATTACGCGGATATTTTGTGGCCCTTCTTCCAGATTAATAAAAGGCCGACGGCGCTCCAGAAGATGTCGCGGCCTTTTCTCACGATCGCGAGCGTCTCGCCGATCCCTCGCGCGAAACCGAGCACCTTCGAGACCTGACCGGTTCCTCCTTCATCCACACCCGCGCGCAACGGAATAAACTTAAAAGCCACGTTGATGATTCGATTCACCGACTCGAGTATGAAAGCCTGTGTGATCGTCGGCGCGATGGGGCTGATGAACGAGAGCGTGATGAACACCTCCAGCACGCCCGCCACGTGAAAGCACATGTCCAGCAGAAAGATCGACAGAAAACTGCGCTCGCTCGTCGCGTAAAACCCGTAGATACGATTCTCAAGCGATTGCGCTCGCGGCAGGACTTTGCCAATAAACTTCGGCATCACTCCACGTCTATTCAGAAACCCGAGTGCGCCACTCAGAAATCTCGTCTGCCGTCGGATCAAAAAGTAAATCAGTGAAATGACGACGAGCGTGGTTACGAGTGCGCCGATGCTCGCGTAGCGGAGTCCCTTTGGCAGTGAGAACGTCAGCAAGAGCGTCGCGGTACCTGAGAAGATGAAAAGCGCAACCGTGAACGCGTAAAAAATGTTTTCGATCGCGAGTGCCGAAAGTCCCACCAGCAGCGGCACACGATCCTTAACGAAGACAGCCTTCGACGGCTCACTCACGGCCACGCTCACAAACGGAATGATGTTGCCGAGCGCGTCACCCATCAAACGAGCGGCGAAGGCGTCGCGAAAGGGAAGTCTATACGGCGGCTCGATGCAGCGGGTCCAGGCGAGCGCGCGCACGATGTAGCGAGTACTGGAAATAGCAAGAATGAGGAGGAAACCGGCGCCGAGGCGTTGAATGTTCGAGACAATCTCGCCGACACCCGCGCGGCTCACGAAATAGCCGAACAAAAGCAGGCCTAGCAGACCGAAGAGGATTCCAAGTGGCGCAAATCTCCGGCTCCCACTCTGGTTCTGAGTTAAAACATCGTTCGGCATTCAGGTACGGTACCACCCGTAGCAAACGTTATACCCGCGTGTGTGGCAGTTTTGCATCCTGAACATTCTGGAAATCCTGTCATCCTGTCTAACTTAACGGTTGTTTTGGACAGGATTACACGATTTTCAGGATTCACCGGATTAGTTTATGATGCAATGTTCCATTTCGACACCGGTAAGACGAGCATCAACACATGAGTCAATCCCAATCAGCAATTGCACCACCTGCGCCGAGTCCACTGACCACGCTTACTGAAGACGAGACGATGTTTCGCTCCAGCGTTCGCGAATTTGCCGAGGGCGAATTGCGTCCGCGCGTCGAGCATATGGACGAAGCTGCGAAACTCGATCCCGCCATCATCAAGCAGTGTTTTGAGCTCGGTTTGATGGGCATCGAAACACCCGAGGAGTTTGGCGGCGCCGGCGCGAATTTTTTCACTGCCATTCTCGCGGTTGAAGAGTTGTCGCGTGTTGATGCGTCGGTCGGCGTTTTCGTCGACGTGCAAAACACGCTCGTCAACAACGCTTTCATTCGCTGGGGCACGCCGGATCAGAAGAAGAAATATTTGACGCGACTCGCGAGCGAAAGCGTTGGCGCGTATGCGTTGAGCGAGCCCGGTTCCGGTTCGGATGCATTCGCGATGCAGACGCGCGCAGTCGAAAAAGACGATCACTACCTCGTGAACGGTCGCAAGCTCTGGATCACAAACGGTATCGAGGCTGACATCTTCGTGTTGTTTGCAAACGCGAATCCGGAAGCGGGTTATCGCGGCATCACTGCGTTCATCGTCGAGAAGAGTTTTCCAGGTTTTAGCATCGGCAAGAAGGAGAACAAACTCGGCATCCGTGCTTCGTCAACGGTCGAGTTGATACTTGAAGACTGCAAAGTGCCGAAGGAGAACGTGCTCGGCGAGCCAGGCAAGGGTTACAAGATCTCGATCGAAACGCTTAACGAAGGTCGCATCGGCATCGGCGCACAGATGATCGGCATCGCCGCGGGCGCGCTCGAGAGCACACTGCTTTATACGGCGGAGCGACAGCAGTTTGGCAAGTCGATCAATCAGTTTCAAGGCGTTCAGTTTCAACTGGCAGAAATGGCGACTGAGCTCGAGGCTGCGCGGTTGATGGTCTACAACGCGGCTCGTATGAAGGACGCGGGCGTCAACTTCGTCAAAGAAGCAGCGATGGCCAAGCTCTACTCGTCGCGTGTGGCCGAGCGCGTCAGCTCGAAAGCGATCGAGTTGTATGGCGGGTATGGTTACGTAAAGGATTATCCGGTCGAGAAGTACTGGCGCGATTCGAAGATTGGTGCGATTTACGAAGGCACGTCGAACATGCAGTTGCAAACGATCGCGAAACTCATCATCGGAAAGTGAGCGACAAGGAGTTCAAAAGAAGGTTTCTCCCGCAAAGGCGCAAAGACGCAAAGCCTTCGGTTTCTTTGCGTATTCTTTGCGTCTTTGCGCCTTTGCGGGAGAAATCTCTTTTATGCTCTGAGCAATTATGAATACTGATACTAAAGTTTTGAAGCTGGTCCGGAAGAGTGAGTCAACGCCCACGACGACGTCAGAATTGCCGGACCACAAGCTCCTCATCGATATGTATCGCACGATGTACCTGTCGCGGCGTCTCGATGATAAAGAGATTCAGCTCAAGGGACAGAATCGCATCTTCTTCCAGATCAGCGGTGCCGGTCATGAAGCGATTCTCGTCGCCGCCGGTGTGGCGCTGAAAGCCGGGTACGACTGGTTTTATCCCTACTATCGCGATCGCGCGCTGTGTCTACAACTCGGCATGACGCCGCTCGAACAACTGCTCTCGTCCGTGGGCGCCGAAGCCGATCCGAACTCACACGGGCGGCAGATGCCCTCACACTGGGGTCACAAGAAACTCAATATCGTCTCGCAGTCATCGCCAACCGGAACACAGTTGTTGCAAGCGGTCGGTTGTGCCGAAGCGAGTTTCCGTTACGAGCTGATTCCGGAGCTGCAAAAACGCATCAGTACCTTTCGCGACGACGAAGTGACGTACGTTTCGGTCGGCGACGGCACAACCAGCGAAGGTGAGTTTTGGGAAGCGCTGAACACGGCTTCTAACCTGAAACTGCCGGTCGTGTTTCTGATCGAAGACAACGGTTACGCGATCAGCGTTCCGGTTGAAGTGCAAACTGCGGGCGGCGATGTATCGCGACTCGTCGAGAATTTCCCATCGCTCTATTTGCAGCGATGTGACGGCACCGATCCGATCGAGTCTCTCGAGACGATGCGGCGCGCGGTCGATTATTGTCGCCAGCGTAAAGGCCCCGCGCTCGTCCACGCCAAAGTCATTCGACCGTATTCACACTCGCTTTCAGACGACGAAAAGCTCTACCGGCCTGACGAAGAACGCGCGACCGACGCCGAGCGCGATCCAGTCAAGCGCTTCGGCGCGTTGCTGATCGACGAAGGTGTGATCGATCAGGACGGCTTGCAACAGATCAAAGACGAAGTCGACGCGCTGGTGAACGAAGCCGCCGACATCGCGCTCGCGAGCCCGCAACCCGCACGCGAAACCGCGATGAATTACATTTACTCACCCGACGTCGATCCGACGAGTAAAGAGTTTGACACCGAAGACAGCGTTCAGCTTTCCGGCAATCCCGGGACGATGGTTGATCTGATCAATCGCTGTCTCGATACAGAGATGGCGCGCGATCCGCGCATTGTCGTGTTCGGCGAAGACGTCGCCGATTGCTCGCGCGAACAATACCTCGAAACGGTTAAGGGCAAAGGCGGCGTTTTCAAAGTTACTGCGAATCTACAGCGTAAGCATGGAGG
>DASTTS010000312.1:0-14639 GCA_035760085.1 Pyrinomonadaceae bacterium | reverse complement strand
GTCGCCTACTGGAAAACCGTCTGTTACTACCAGCACCGCGCGCTTCATCAAACGCTTCTCGCGCGTTCGTGGCGCACTGCGCACGAGCATCCGGATCGCATCGTCAACGGCGTCGTATGTGTGTGTGGATAAGCCGCTGAGTGCATCACGTCCGAGCCGCTCGAGTGCTTCGTCGAGCTTATCGGGATCTGAAGTGAACTTCTGAATCGTCTTAACGCGCATGCCGAAAGTCATTATTGCGTAAACGACTGGATGACTCGCAAGCTGATTCGAGAACGATTGCAGTGCGTTGCGCAGGCGGATGAGCTCGTCTGATGTCACGCTGCCCGAAACGTCTAAGGCAAAAACGATTGCGAGTGGTCGCATGTCGCCTTGTCGTTTCTCGATTTGGAAAAACGAAATCGGTTGCTCGAGTCCGTCTGAGAAGACTTTGAAATCTTCCTGGCGCAGGTTACGAACCGGACGGCCCTGAACGTCCATCGCCGTAACGTCAACTGAAACGAGATCGGTGTCGAAGCGCAAAACGTCTTCCGGTTCCTGCTCTTTTGGAAAGACTTTGCGAGGTCGCTGAGTTTGGGTTGCAGGGTTCTGATTTTGAGGCACACCGGGCGCGGCTAATGCGAACAGCAGAAGGAAAGGAAGGGATAGTTGCGCTATAAGAGCCGCGGGTCTTTTTGGCATTAATACTCTTTCCTGGGGACGCCGCTCAGAATTATACGGGCGCGACCTGTGGAAGCAAACGGTGATATCATCCCGAGCGTCTTAATTCCGTATACTCGACTATTACGTGAAGGATTGCTTATGAGATTCAAGAAAAGTCTGTTCGTTTTAACCGCCATCCTGGTTTGCGCGGTCGCTGCAATGGCGCAGGATAAGACGCTTGGCTCCATCAAAGGGAAGGTTCGTGTCGAAACGGGGACACCGGCGGGCGTGACTGTGGTTGTGCGGCGTGGCGAAGCCGAAGTCACCCGCTCGACGACTAATAAAGACGGAGACTTTCTTGTCTCGAAGCTGACGCCTGGAATTTACGGGTTAACGTTTCGCAAGCCGGGATTGAGCATCGGCTCGATCGAGGATGTCGAGGTCAAAGCAGGGAAGACTCGCTCGCTCGGGGATCGTCTGGTACTGACCATTGACGAGGGCTCGATCGCGTTTCTAAGTGGCAGCGTGTTCAGTGCCGACGGTCGCAGCGTGCCGAATGCGAAAGTGGAGTTGTCGCGCATACTTGAAGATGGGTCGACGAAGAAGATTGACGGGCGGATCACGACCGAGACTGGATCGTTCAAGTTTCGTTTATCGCCTGAGCCGGGGAAGTATCGTGTGAGTGTTAAGCCTGACGGTGTGGAGCCGATCACGAAGGACGTGGATATTGACGGCGCCGCCGTTTACCGCATCGCTCTGAATCTACCCGCAAAGCCTAAACCCTAGCGTCTTCTTTGCGCCTTTGCGCGAGAAAAATGGCCCGAGATGGAAGAGCAGCGTGAAGAATTCCTAACCGCCAAACAACTCGCCGCATTCTTGCAGGTCAGCGAATCGACTGTGCGCAGACTTGCGGCAAAGCGTCGCATTCCGTCAGTCCGCCTTACGCCACGTATCATCCGCTTTCATCTCGACGCCGTTCGCGAAGCACTCGATGTGCCTCGCTATCGAATTCGTCACGGTGAGTACACCGAACGCGTTGATGATGCGCAGATGTCGTTTGACGAATTCCTCCTGACCTCTTAGCGCTTGTTTCCACGCTGCGGATTGAATTCAATCCATTTGTCGTTCTGCTTTACATAGACTCGCGGTTGCTGGATTCGGAATCCTTTGCTAAACCCCGGATTCGCGGCCAGAAACTTTTTGACAGTTGACTGATCGCCCGTGGCCACGCGCCATTTGCCGTCTTCCTTCAGCAGATATTGTTGGACCACGATCTTTCCTTCAGCCTGTATCGGAGTCACGACTCGACCGTAAAGCACTGTATCGACGACCGCGAGGTTTCCCATAACACGCGTCGCACCGATATCCATTCGATCGAGTTGGTAGAAGTCCTGCGCGCGTTGCAGTGCACTCACAAAACGTTCGCGCGACATACGATTGCGCGCCGAGCCGGGCAGGAGATCGTAGAGACTGTCGTAGTTGTGAGATTTGAGTTGATCGAAAACACTTTGGACCGTCGCGCGCACGTCAGACTGGTCCGATGCCTTCGCAACCGCCCCGTAAGAAAAAACAGTTAATACTAAAATCGTGATACTAAGAACTCTCATTTTCATCGTCTTCGTACTCTTCATCCCTGGGTAATGATTCTCGCAATTGCCATCGATAGTTGAGAATCCAGCAAACTGCGCCTGCCGCCGCTGCTACAAACGCGTTCTCGTAATCTCCGCGAAAGACAAACACCGCAGCCAGCACGACGCCCACGCCGGCCAAAATCATCCATAACGTTTTCACTTCACATTCACCGGCAAGGTCACATCGAGTGCGCCGGGCGCGTAACAAACCTTGTCGTCACATGCCTGGACGCGCAATTTCGCGGAAAGGTTGTGTTTGCCCGCCTTCGCTGTCGTGTCAGCTTTGAGCCTGACCTTCAGATCAGTCGCTCCTTCGTAAACCTTCAGCGGCGTTTCCGAAAACGAAAAAGTTCGCATCAGCGGATCCGGGTACGTGATGAACTCGACCGAGATGCCGTCGGCAGGTTTGAGTTCGATTTCTGTGGGCTTCAGGAACGACTGGCTGGGCGGATTCGCGTTGACGTGATAGCCGTTTTTAATCTCCAGCCGCACGAGCAGATCGCCCGATTCGCCCGGCGCGAGCGTGGTTTCCTGTGGCAACACTTTTACAACGTCCACCGAGTTGATCCGCGGTGGTTCGTTATCCGTTGTGTTTGTCGGTGCCTTCGCGCATGCGGTAACGAGCAAGCATGAAAGCAGCAACGGGCAGAGGTGTTTCATACAGTCAGTTTACAGGATTTACATGATTTTTCAGGATTAACATGTAAATCCTGTCAAATTCTGAAATCCTGTAAAACTGACCTTCGAATCAAGGCGTTTCTGGTGTCGCCAGCGCCGCCGCTAATCGCATCCTCTTCGCACGCCGGATCAGGTACCTTGCTGCGAGTCCCGCCGGTAAAAACAGCAGTAACGAGATTGGCACCAGCATGATCACGAGACGAGCAAAGAACAACACCATATCAGACGCGAGGGTAATGCTATCCGAAACAGCCTCGCGCAAACTATGCCCGAAGCCAGTTTGCGTGACGGTGATTACCGGTTTGGGCGTTTGAATGTTGACGTTGATGGTCGACAGGCTGGATCGATTTTCGAGAAAGCGTTTGCGTCCTTCGAGCTTCTCGATCTCGGTTCGAACTTCGGCGATCTGTCGTTGCACTTCGAGTGCATCGGCGATCTGGTGTGCCTGGCGCATGATTCCGAGAAACTGAACTTCGAGTGCTTTCTGAGTCTTGATGCGCGCTTCGAGATCGATGAAGTCTTCCGTCACGTCCTGGCTGGTCACTTGTTCTGAAGGTGTGTTGCCGGCCAGTTTCTTGATCTCGTCAAACGCGCGGCCGAACTGATTCGACGGCACGCGGACCACGAGTTTGATATCGAACGTTCGTTGCGCGGGATCGTTGCTCTCGCGTTGTTTTGCTTCGGAAGTGACGACAAATCCGCCGTGCGACTCGGCGATAGATGTGACTCGATGTTGTGCGTCGGTAGTCGAGGGCACCTCGATCGTGATGTCGGCATTGCGGATGATCTTGCGGTCGGCTGCCTCGGCCGTCGAACCCTCCTTGTCGACATCATTGAGCGAGATCTTTTCCATCTGTGTGCCGTAGTTTTGCGTCTTCGTAGCTTCAGACATCTGCGGCGTGTCTTTCTGCGCGGTGACGTCGCTAGCCATACGCTGCGACGAACAGGACAGCGAAAAACTCATCAGAGCAAGCAAGAGAATGAGCGGAGCTTTCATGATTGGCCTCCATGCAATATTGGGATTACAGCGTTTGAACGTCAGCTAATCCCCACACTTGCACGCCCATCGGCCTCGGGCCAACGTGAGTTTCCACAGTGTTGAGGGGTGCTTATCCTGCCATCCTGAAAATCCTGTCAAAAATAGAATTGAAACTTAGACAGGATGACAGGATTTCCAGGATGATCAGGATTATTCTTCTTCCTCGCCATCGTGGCCGTCGGGTCGTTTTATACCGAATTTTTCCAGACGGTATTGGAGGGTGCGGAAGGTGAGGCCGAGGAGTTTGGCGGCCTTGGTGATGTTGTAGTCCGTTTGCTCCATCGCTTGCGTAATCAAATTGCGCTCGACGTCTTCGAAGTTGATTCCCTCGGCCGGAAGCCTGAAGGCGCCCTCGGCTGCTGGTCCAACTTCCTGACGAACTTCGGTTGGCAGGTCTTCGGGGGTGATCAGGTCGCCTTCACTCAAGAGAATCGCGCGCTCAATGGCCGACTCCAACTGCCGTACATTCCCGGGCCAACTGTAGTCGTTCATTAGCTTCTTTGTCTCGGGATTAAGACCAGTCACAAGTCGCGACGTGTTCTTCGTGTGCTTCTTCAGGAAGTACTCGATCAAAACCGGAATGTCCTCACGTCGCTCACGCAACGGCGGCACGTCGATCGACAACACGTTGATGCGATAATAAAGATCGTCACGGAAGCGACCGTCAGCCACCATCGCGCGCAGGTCGCGATTTGTGGCAGCGATCACGCGCACGTCCACACTGATCTCGTGCGTACCACCCACACGCCTGATCTTTCGTTCCTGAAGCGCGCGCAAGAGCTTTGCCTGCATGCCGACGTCGAGCTCTCCGATCTCATCAAGGAACAAGGTCCCGCGATCGGCAACTTCAAACAAACCCTTCTTCTCGGCGTGAGCACCAGTGAACGAACCCTTCTCGTGTCCGAACAACTCCGACTCCAGCAGGTTCTCATTGATCGCGGCGCAGTTAACGGCCTGAAACATCTCCGTAGAACGTGGCGACTGGTTGTGAACCGCTCTCGCGATCAACTCCTTGCCGGTTCCTGATTCACCACGCACGAGCACCGTCGAATTCGAGCGCGCCACTTTCAAGATCATCTTCTTCACAGACTCCATCTTCGGAGACGCTGAGATGATCTCGATATCAATCGCATCGAGACGATCAAGTGCGCGATCGATTGTCTCGATCAATGCGGCTTTGTCGTAAGGTTTTTCAAGGTAGTCGAACGCGCCACGCCGCAACGCTTCTTTGGCCGACTCGATCGAGCCATGTGCAGTAAGCAGGATCACGATGATCGAAGAATCGAACGCGAGCAGTTGTTGCAAGAGCTCGATACCGTCCATACCGGTCATCTTCAGATCGGTCAACGCGAGATCGAACCGGCGATCTTTTGCAAACTTGAGCGCGGCTTCACCCGAGGCTGCGGTCGTAACGTCGTAGCCTTCTTCAGTCAGGATCATTTCGAGAATCTCTCTTTGAGACTTCTCGTCATCAACTACCAGAATATTCTTTCGTGGCATGTCTGTTCTCGCTAGCCGGTAGAATTATCGTAAACGTAGTACCGCTGCCTTCCTTTGATGCAACATTGATCGTGCCGCCGTGATCGTCGATCGCTTTCTTAACAATTGCGAGCCCCAGGCCGGTGCCTGTCTCCTTCGTCGAGAAGTAAGGCTCGAAAATTTTCGAGATGTCGTCCGCTGCGATCCCGCCGCCCGTATCTGTGATTTCAACCTTAACAGAGTTCACTTCCGGATTCGAAAGCTTGATCGCAATCCGGCCGCCCGCGCCGTTGATCGCTTCGACAGCATTGATCACGAGATTGGTAAACACAGATCGTAGCGACTCGCGATCGGCCATGACCAGCGGCAGCGCACCGTCTTGTGAGATCGTCGTCTGAATCCCACATTCTTCAGCGCGACCCTCGACGAGCCGCAACGCATCTTCCGCTTCAGCGCGAATGTCGACACTCTGTAACTCGAGTTTCGATGGGCGCGAGTACTTGAGAAAGTCGCTGATGTGACGATTTATGCGCGCGACTTCAGTCTTCAATTGATCCGTAAGCCGCACGAACGTTTCGCGTTTCTTCAGATCGCTCGGTGCAAACGACGAGCGCAGGTGATCGAGTGTCAGGTTGATGTAGTTGAGCGGATTGCGAATCTCGTGCGCGATTGCAGCCGCGAGCCGTCCGACGACGGCACCTTTCTCAGCCTGGTGAAGTTGCATTTCGAGCTCGCGTGCGCGACCGAGTTTCGCCGTCATCTCGTTGAACGCACCGGCGAGTGTGCCCATCTCGTCGAGTCGCTCGATAGGAACCTGCACGTCGAAGTTACCACCTGCAACTTTTCGCGCTGCGATTGAGAGGTCTTTGACCGGCCGTGTGAATTTCCAGACAAAGAAACCGGTGACGAGCGTGGTTACGAACAAAACGCCGAGCGTGTAAAGCGCAGAGCGTGACGACTGTCGCTCCAAAACGTTCGTCAGCGTGTGGGCCGAGTCGAGCACGACGATGATGAAGCGGCGTCCTTTATCAGTCTGTACTGGAAAATAGAAAGCGCCCGCTTCACCGAAGTCGACATTGGTGGACGGCGGAATCCACGCCGGGAGCTGTTCCTGTGCGTTTGTGTACTGCACCGCGCTTCGCAGCGGCAGTAACTGAATGTCTTTGAACTGAACGTAGCCCGTTGTCTTGTCGTCGCGTTCGCGCGGGTTGAACTCCGGAATGAGGCTGTCCAGAACGTTCCCGTCGTCATCGACCACGAGAATGTTTTTGACGCGAACGTTCTTGTCATTCCAAAGCGGCTCGCGGAGCCCGCTGATCATTTTGTCGAGGTACTGCTCGCTGTGCAGGCTCTCGATGCCGAGGGCGATGCCGGTCATGATCGCCTGTTCCTGCTCGATAATCATGCGCGCATTGGCGCGAACCTGGCGCAGGTTGAAGTAGTACTGGATTCCGAGGGTGAGACCGAGCATCAGCGCCAGCAGCAAAAGGAGCCGGGCGCGGAAGCTTTGTACGGTGGCCGGAAATCTCATGCGAAACCTAAGAGGGCCTAATCGGCATCTGACGTTGTCGCTCTGGTAAAGGTGGCGCTTTAAGCGTTTATCCTTATTTTAAGGTCCGCGGAAAAATTCAGGGCGGTGGCGGACAGTTTTGGAAGAACAGCCAGGCTCTAGCACGTGGCGTTCCAGCGAATTGTGTAAAATCGATTACTTTTTGATTGCCCCCAACTTAAGGATGATGTTATATTTGCGGCGGTCTCAAATCAATGTCCCCAGAGACCGCCAGTTAGGGAAACTCTTCCCGCCCTCAATTTGCAGCAGAAGGTCTGATCGAAAACACGATATGAGGCGTTTTTTGAAAGAGCTTGGCACTGCAAGCAGGATTAAGCGTTTAAGGTTTACAAACAATCAAGACTGAGAGGTACTGGGCCTGATGACTCTGCATTTCGATTCCCCCAAGTCGCGCCGGCTTGTTTATGTTGCATTTATCCTAATTTGTCTGGTTTTTTCCGGTACAGCCTTCGGGAAGAAGAAAAGCTCCTCGCGCCGCAATGCCGGCGCTTCCAAAAGTAGAAAAGCCACTGCCAGAAACCGCTCCACGTCACGACGTGGAGGACGTCAGGTTGCGCGCGCTTCACGTCGCAGCCGTGGCGGACGTATGTCTGCGCGTGATGTTCGACGGCAGAGAGCTAACACAGCTCGCGAGCAGGCGTCAGCAGTGCGAGCAATGGAGAAACGACTCCGTCGTCCATTGACCAGACGCGAGCGTGCCCTCGCGATGCGCCAGGTTGCGTCGCGCAATCGACGTGCGTTGCTCGAAGCGCGTCGTCGTGCAGAAGCTGCGCGTCGCGCTGCAATCGCCCGCCAGATGGCAATCGACAAGGCCATGCGCGATGAGGTTCAGGCATTCATTGCTAAAGATGATCTGACTGGTGAAGATCCGGAAGTGCGTCGTATTGCAGTGAACGCACTTGGCAATCACGCGGGAACAGTTGTCGTGATGGATCCGATGACGGGTCGCGTCTATTCAATGGTCAACCAGGAATGGGCGCTGCGCCGCGGCTTCAAGCCGTGCTCGACGATCAAGCTCGTGACCGGCGTTGCCGGACTTTCCGAGAACGCGATTCCGCCGATCGATACAGTCGGTGATGGTTTCCGCCTCGACCTGACATCCGCGTTGGCCCACTCTGATAACGGCTTCTTCCAGCAAGTCGGCACTAAGATTGGTTCGGACAAGATGGTCAGCTATGCTCGTGCATTGGGGCTCGGTGAGAAGACTGGTATCAATGTGCCGTTCGAGTTTCCAGGCAGATTACCCGAAGTGAAGCCTGATGTTATCGAAAGACGCATATTTTCACATGCCGATGGTTTTGAAGTTACGCCGTTGCAACTCGGAACCCTCGTGTCAGCCATGGCCAACGGTGGCAAGTTGCTCGTGCCGCAGATCGCGCACAACACTAAAGAAGCAAACAAGATGGGCGTGAAAGTGAAACGCCAGTTGCCGATCACAACCGACGTCTGGCAGCGCATGGTTCCAGGAATGGTTGGAGCCGTGAATTACGGCACCGCTCGCAAGTCTTATGATCCAACGCAAACTGTAGTCGGGAAGACCGGCACATGCATCGGACAGGGCGGCTGGGTTGGATCGTTCACCTCTTACGCTCCGCTCGCGAATCCACGACTCGCCGTGGTCGTAATCGCGCAGGGGAGTGATGGCCGGCGTCATTTTCCCGTCGCAGTGGCCGGAGAGATTTATCGCCAACTGAATCATCGCTTCGGTACTGCAATCAATCTCCAGGTTGCATCGACACTCGATGATGAAGAAAAAGAACACGCCGACCAGGAAGCAGCAGCGGTAGACGCTGATGCCAATGGCGACGACACTACAGAAACAACCAGTGGAGAAACGACAAAGGCGGCAACCGCAACAGCAACTCCCGTAACGACCAATCCTGTTGCACCCGCTGCCGCTAAAACTGCCACGCCTGAACCGAAGAACACGGTGAAGCGCGTGCTGATGCCGCTCGAGAAGAAACCGGTTGAGGCTCCAAAGAAATCAACCACTACAACACAAACTCCCGCGACTGTTGCGCCAGGTGCACAGCGACCGAGGCGAATTCAACCCTGACGAACCCTTAGATCTACCCCTCTTCTATTTGCGCCGGAGTTTTTTTCTCTCCGGCGCAATTTTTTGTGATCTTTTTCTTCCACAGGCGTGCAACGCCTTGACACATTTCATCAAGTTGCAGGAATATTGCGCTCGTTCTATTTACCCAGGTTCTAAAGCACCGAAGGTGCGTCCCCTTGTTTGCAAAGATCGGCAACCGGTCTTTGTATCTATAGCATCGTAAAATTTCCCCGTGGCGACCTATAAAGGGCTGGGCCCTTGGCGCGACTGCTAAATTGTTTTGGAGGTTTGTAACGACTAATGAAAAAGCTGATTACGTTTTTAAGTATTTGCACCACAGTCGCGATACTCGCTCTGCCCGTTGCAGCGCGTAATTCAATCGCGCAACCGGATAATGCATTTCAAGATGCCTGTGCGCAGGAAGCCAAAGACGCTTTGTACGCGGCAATTCGGAAGAATCTGACCGCGGATCAGCCCAAAGCTTACGAGGACGCGAAAAAGTATTTGGCGTGCCCTGCTTCCGGTGAAGTAACAGAAGGACAGCAGAAGATTATTGATTACTTGAAGAATTTCGTAGCCAAGTACGAGGCGGCGACGAAGAAGTCTGACTACCGGGTTAAGATTTACACCGACAAGAAGTATGAGGAAGGCTATGCGATGGGCAAGGAGATCCTGGCCACCGAGCCTGACAACCTGCAAGTGCTTGTCGACCTGGGTGCCAGTGCATACCTGCTGCCCCCGCTAAAGAAAGACCAGTTGACGGCCGAGGGTCTGGGCTTTGCACAGAAAGCGTTGCAAATGCTCGACTCAGGAAAAACACTTGAGAAATGGGATCCGCTCGCCAGCAAAGATGAAGCAATCGCGTATTTGAACTACAGCATCGGCGCGCTGACGCTCGAAAAAGATCCGTCGGCGGCACTCAAAAACCTGATCAAGGCAGCCCAGTACGAGACGCTTTTGAAGAAGTCTCCTTACACGTATGCGTACATCGCCGGAGCTTATGAAACTGGTCCATATGCGAAGATGTCAGAAGAGTACAAGCGTTTGTACCAGGGCAAGGACGAGACTCCGGAGAGCAAACTCATGCTCGCCAACATCAATCAGATCATCGATCGAATGATTGATGCTTATGCGCGTGCAGTTGCCGTGGCAGGTGCAAATAAGGACTTTGAAAAACCGAAGGTTGGTTGGAACGAGAGCCTGATGCAGTGGTACAAGTACCGCAACGGCGACAAGACCGATGGCATGGATCAGTTGGTCGCCGGCATCTTGACGAAGCCCTTGCCGCCGGAACCGACGCCGCTTACATCGCTGCCTGCTTCGACGCCTGCTACCGGTTCGCCGGTGGGAAATTCAGGTAATGGTGCGACTACGCCTGCGACAACGCCGGCAAGTACACCAGCCGGAGCGAAACCCACGGGTACGCCTGCGACAACGCCGGCGAGTACACCGGCCGCACCCAAACCCACAGGTACGCCAAAACCCGACAAACCACGCAATCGCAATCGCTAAGAAGTCTGATCTTCAGCATGTAATTAGGGGCGGCCCGTTGTGGCCGCCCCTTTTATGTCTAGCGAGATAATCCCGGGTAGGCACGCTACCGCCCAGTGGTGTCTTAAATTGAGCGATTTTCTCTGCGTCCTCGGCGTATCTCGGTGTTCTCTGCGTTAAAGGGCAACTCAAACGCAGAGGGCGCAGAGATACGCCGAGAACCGCAGAGAGGATTTCAAATTAAGACAGCCGCCCTCGGTACTGTGACAACCTTGGGGCGTTTGCTTATAATTGCCCGTGTTTTGAAAAATCCCGAAACGATTCCCGATCTGGACCTCCTCGAAACGATTCTCGCTTATAAGTTCAATGATCGTGCGCTGCTCGAACGAGCCATCACACATCGCTCGTGGGCGCATGAGAAAGTCGCGCCCGGCGACGAGCTCGAAGCACGCAAACTGCACAATGAATCGCTCGAGTTTCTCGGTGACTCCGTCCTGGGTTTGATAGTGGCGAACTACTTGTGCAGCTCCTATCCCGGCGGTACGGAAGGCGAGTTGTCGCGAATGAAGCATAGCCTCGTCAGCGCGCCGACACTCGCAAAGGCCTCGCAGGCGCTGAACCTCGGCGACTTTCTTCGCTTCGGACGTGGCGAGGAAAAGAGTGGCGGCCGTCATAAGAACGCGTTGCTGGCTGACGTTTTCGAAGCAATTACCGGAGCTATTTTTCTCGACGGTGGGCTCGAAGCGGCTACCGGGTTTTTATGTTATGCGCTACGTGATGAGCTGGAGGGCGCCGATCCGCTCACGGCAGCCAAAGCCGACTACAAGACAATGCTCCAGGAGCGACTTCAGGCTGAACGACGTGCCGCCCCGCGTTACGCGGTAATCGAAACACTCGGTCCGCCGCATCAACGTATTTTCCACGTGGAAGTGTCGTGGGACGGTGGCAGTATTCGCGGCGAAGGGCCGTCGATCAAAGCAGCCGAAGCGGCGGCTGCCAGGGCGGCGCTCGAAGGGATGAAGTTTTTGGAGGATTCGCTGGCCGCTACGGATCACGATATCGAGAATTAGTTTTCGTGCACTTAAACTTGACCACCGCCAGTAACGTATCTAGGATGTTTTTGAATGGCGACTAACCGTACCAACAACCAGGTATCAACCACCAGGCCCGACACCACTGAGGCAAAACGCTCTGCATTGTCGCGGTTCTTCAATCGTAACGGTCACAACAAGCAGCCGTTGGCGCCAGTTAAACCGCAGGGTCCACCGAAGTCTGTTTGGCGTGAATACTTCGAGTCAGCAGTGGTCACGGTTGTCATGGCGCTGTTTGGCATGACGTTCATCGTGCAGGCGGTGAAAGTGCCGACCGGATCGATGCAGAACACGATCACCATCGGCGATCACCTGCTGGTAAACAAGTTTATCTTCGCACCGGGAACGTCGTTGCCGTTTCTGCCGCAGCGCGAGATCAAACGCGGTGATATCATCGTCTTCAAGTATCCCGGCAATCCTTACGATCCCAAACGCGACGACAGGCCTGACAATAAACCCATACTCACCAACTACGTGAAGCGTGTGATCGGTTTGCCAGGCGATCGAATTCAAATCCAGGGAAACAACGTGATGGTTAACGGCGAGGTTGTTCCCGAGCACCACATCACGGCCACGGATCACAATCGCAAGGATCCGCTCGAGATTAAAGACAACCCACCACGCAAACCCGGCGAGCTCTACGACGTCTATTACAAGCCCGGCCCCCCGGATGATACCCAGGAGTACGACGCGTTTCAGGGCAAAGATGAGCTCGTCGTGCCCGAGTCGAGTTACTTCGTGATGGGCGACAACCGGAACAACAGCGAGGACAGTCGTTACTGGGGCTTCGTGCCTCGCGATCTGGTGATCGGTCGCGCGATGTTTGTTTACTGGTCCTACGACGAGAGCGCCGCGACCACGGACGCGCCTTTAGGCTTAGGCTTCGTCATCGACTTCTTTAAAAACACGCGCTGGAGCCGCACCGGCACACTCGTTAAGTAGGGTTACAAAGGCACATAACAGGAATGATTTATCGAAAGCGGAATCTGTTGTGGGCATGGGTGTGTGTGGTGGCGCTCGTACTGTGTGTTGATGTGCCGGCGCAACGGAAGTCGAAGAAGAAGCCCGCGCCGGCGCAGCCGCCGACTGAGCTCACCAAGTTGCGTGAGGAATACATCAAGGCTACCAATGAGTACAAAGCCAGTCTCGGAAAGTTGTTGCCGTTTTACGAAAACGATCTGAAGCGGGCTGAAGAGAAACTCGAGCTGTCGAAGAAGTTACTGGCGGAAGGATTGATTCCGAAGTCGCAGCTTGAAGAGAACGAGCGTGCCGTAATCGCCGCAAAGCAAAAGTTAGCTGAAACTAATCGTTCGATGGCGAGTGCTGACCAGCAAATCGCGGGAGTGCTCGTCGAGGCAGCAGCCAACGACGAGATCGCGAAGAACCTCAGCCTCGCAAAACGAAATCTCGTGCGCACTGCGGCCTTCACACGTTACACCGGAGCCGGTGGTTGGAATCTCGGGGACGCCTGGAAAGTGCAGCGCTTCTTCTCAGACACGTTCAAGAAGCAGCTTCCGGTCGCCGTGTTTGGACAAGGTGCGATTCACGACCGCTGGCGGTTGGACCATCGCAACGCCATGGATATTCAGCTTCATCCGGACGGCGTTGAAGGTCAAGCGTTGTTGAATTTCCTGCAGAAGAACGGAATTCCATACCTTGCGTTTCGCGCAGCGATTCCGGGCACCGCCACTGGTCCACATATTCACATCGGCAGACCATCTCACCGTTATTGATCAGAAACTTATGAAGACTTTCTTCGTTTACCTGACCATCCTGCTGTTACCAACTGTTGCCACTGCTCAAATGAAAACCAGCGAGTCTCTCACGGAGAAACAAGCTTCACATTTCGCTGCGCTCGCGATGAAGTGTGTTAGTCGAGAGTTTCCAAACAAGCCCGAGCACGTCATCAACAATGCGAGCGAGGTCAGCAGTCCGAAAGTGCTGCATCCGGCTTTCTACGGTTGTTACGACTGGCACTCGTCTGTGCATGGCCACTGGATGCTGGTGCGATTATTGAAGACGTTTCCGAACCTGCCGGAGTCGGCCGGGATACGTGCGGCGCTCGGTGCGAACCTCACCGCGGAAAACATTCGCGCTGAAGTTGCATACATGAAGCAGCCTAACCGTCAGTCGTTCGAGCGCACATACGGTTGGGCGTGGGCGTTGAAGCTGGCAGAGGAGCTGCACTCGTGGAATGACGTTGATGGAAAGAAGTGGTCTGAGAACTTGCAACCGCTGGCCGAAGCACTCACCAGGGCCTACCTGAATTTTCTTCCGAAGCAAACCTATCCGATCCGCACCGGTGTGCATCCAAACACGGCGTTCGGGTTGGCGTTTGCGCTCGACTATGCGAAAGCAGTGGGTGCCGCGCAGCTAGAAGCGTTACTCGACGAACGCAGCCGGACGTACTTCGCAAAAGACACTGACTATCCCGGCGGCTGGGAGCCTGGCGGTGAAGATTTCTTTTCCGCCGCGCTGATGGAAGCCGACTTGATGCGTCGTGTTATGCAGCCGAAGGAGTTTGCGACCTGGTTTCACCGGTTCCTGCCCGGCGTCGCGAAGGGTGGTCCAGCGGCGTTGCTTCAGCCTGCGATCGTCACCGATCGTAGTGACCCTAAGCTTGTGCATCTCGATGGCTTGAACCTCAGCCGCGCGTGGTGCATGCGAAGCATCGCAGCCGCACTTTCCACAAACGATCCGGCGCGGAAAGTGCTGTCCACCGCTGCGGATAAACACTCAGCCGCAGCACTGGCCCACGTCGCCAGCGGCGACTACGCCGGTGAACACTGGCTCGCCTCCTTCGCCGTGTACTTGCTCTCCGTTCGTTAGTAGTTTTTCTCCCGCAAAGGCGCAAAGAAGCCGCAAAGAAGAACTCGAGCCCCACTTTGCGTCTTCTTTGCGCCTTTGCGTCTTTGCGGGAGAAAAACTACTAACGAACTGAGAGCAAGTACACGGCGAAGGA
>DASTTS010000311.1:0-4427 GCA_035760085.1 Pyrinomonadaceae bacterium | reverse complement strand
GGCGGCTACTCCCAACACCATCGATCTCGTCTATATCGACGTGTGGCAGCGTGAGGTGACAGTGCTTGAAGATCCTTCGTTGCGCGAGATCGCGCTGGGTGGACCAGACACCACCACACGTATCCAAACAGCGTGGCAAGTGCGTGTACTACAAAACGTGGGCGCCCATGGATGCGGCGATACCATCGCGGCCTGGGATGCTCTTACCGCTCCGTCAGCAGGGCGACTCACTGTGTCGGCGATTGCGCCACCGGCGTCTGACGATCCTTGCATCATCTCTCCTGTAGGCGGATACCGCGGACTTGAAAACCGGCTCTATCGCGTTGAGATTCACACGCCCGGACCGATCGGCGGCGGCGCGAAGTTCAAGTGGTCACGAAATAACGCCACCATCGCCTCGTCCATTTCCGCGATTCCATCGACGACGCAAATCACCGTTCAGCAAATTGGCCGCGATCAGGTGTTGAAATTCGCAATCGGAAATTTCATCGAAATCACCGACGACTTTCGCGAGTTTCAGAGCTTGACGGGCCACATGGCGAAGATTACGAACATCGATGAAGCGAATCGCATCATACAATTCACTCCCGCTATTCCCGCGGCGATGGGTTTCGATCCGAACGATCCCTCGCGGCACACGCGCGTGCGGCGCTGGGATCAAACGATAGACGTGGACGCGAACGGTCTCCTTGACGTCAATGCCGGCCTCAACCCGATCGAGGACGGAATTCAAGTTCAATTCAATCTCGTTCCCGTAGGCGGCAACTTTAAGGTGGGTGACTACTGGGTTTTCGCGGCGCGCACTGTCGATGGATCAGTCGAACAACTCAGCCAGGCTCCGCCGCGCGGCATCCTGCATCATTTTTGCAGACTCGGATTCATTCACTGGGGCCAGACCATCAGCGCCACCACCTTTGATGATTGCCGCAACCATTGGCCACCCAAATGCGAATGCGATTACTGCACTGTGACTGTCGGCGATGGTGTGGATAGTCACGGTCAGTTTACCGATATACAACAAGCCATCAATGCACTCGGAAATCGCGGCGGTGTTGTGTGCATCGGACGCGGTTTTTATACGGTGACTGCCGGTCTTGTTCTCAATAACACGAAGCACAACGTGATCATTCGCGGGATGGGTCCGGCGACGCGCATTCATTTTGCGCCGCCGCAGGGAGCCCCGCCCGGCGTCTTCATGACGATCACGGGAACTGAACAGGTGCGACTGGAGAACGTGTTCGTGATATCGAACAATGCCGAGTCGCTCGTGCGGATCGTGAACTCAAACTTTGTTCGCATTGAAGATTGTTATCTCATCAATATTCCGAGTCGACCCGCAGGCCTGTTTGAAAGGGCGGTGGACTTTCAGGGAGAGTTCTGTGCGAACTGTGAGATTGTGCGGTGTGGACTCGCGGCGCCGGTAGCAGTCGCTTGCACACAGGGCGAAGTGCGCCAGTTGGCGGTGCGTCGCAACGATATTCTCGCGCGGCAGGCGTCAGTCTTTGTAGTCCAGGCATTTGATCTGGAGATTGTCGAAAATCGCATGCGAGGCATGCCGGGATCACTCATAGGGACAATAGATATTTCACGTTCGACGATCGACGGTGTGCAGATAACCGTGTGGAATGCCTTTCGCTCCACCGCGACGCCGGGAGATTTTCAGGCTGTCGCAATGTTGGTGTTCGCTACAAACCGGATCGTTATCTCGCGAAACCTGATCAATGCACAGTTTGGGATCCTCGGTTTGCTGTTACTCAACGCACGGATCGATCAGAACGATATTCTCGGGTTGATCGGCGTGGCCATGGTGTTCGGAGTGACGGTTAAGTTTGAGGATAATTTAGTGTTCGGTATCTTTGCCGGCATTCTCCACATTGGTGTCGTTGTGGATGCCGATTACACGTCGAATGAGTTCCTTGGCCTCAACGGCATCATTTGGATGACGATTGCGGACTTCATCAAGACCTTCTCATCGGTTCTTAACGCCCCGGTGTCAACCGGATTAGCGACGGGTGAGCAGCTCACCAATGTCATGGGCACTCTGGATGCTGTGGTAAGGGTGCTTGGTTTTGCGGTTTTAATCAAGGTTCATCGGAATGTTTTTGTTACGTTCTCCCGGGGGATCTTTAAGACAGATGCAGTGCTCAGCCTCGACTTCTCGATCATCGACAATTCATTTTTACTCTGTACCGAGGTCGGTATTGAGTTAGGAGGCGGGGGAAGAAGCGGTGACAACTTAATTCGACTGCTGGGTAGATTTATTAGTGTGCGTCATCTGATTCAAAGCAACGCCCTCGCAGTTTTGGGACGGGGAATTATTTCTTCCGTGCTGTTTACGCAGGTGGACCAAAATTCAGTGACCTGTCCATCGGTTGCTATCGAGCTTGATGCCCAAAGTTGCAGCGCTCATAACAACACTCTGATAGGTATAGGCCGCGACGAGCCCGCTCCGTTCGAAGAGGGTTTACTGATCCTTCATCGTGGTGCAAGGCAAGCCGTGGTTGCCGGCAATTGTCTGGGCCATTCTCTGGGGTTCGTGCCGGGACACGGAATCCTGCTGCTTGACGACCTGTTTGACGTAACTATCGAAGACAATGAAATCCTATTCACCAGCCGGTTCGGCATTGGCACCTCCACCGAGACAACTGCTTTGCGACGCAGTCAAATTTCGCGAAATCGGATAAGAGGCTGTGCCGGTGAGGTTCCGCCTCCTGGGGCCGGGCAGATAAAACGGACTGGTGGCGCTGTCGTGATCAACGAGAGTGACGATGTGCGTTTCATCGATAACGTCGTAACCAATAATTCACCGGAGTTTCAAGCCGGTGGACTACCACCCTGGTTCGCAGTCTTTTTCGAGGATGCGCGGGGACTGGAGATTAGCGGAAATCAGCTAACCAATAACGTTAACTTCCAGGATGCGGGAGGCGCCGTGGGTGCCTTCAGGATCGAGCGCATCGGCGGAGTGCTTCGATTCCAGAACAATGTGATCCGCGATAACGGTGGAAGAGCGCTCACTGTGTTACCAGCCGTGAAGCCACAAGTTCACCGGGTGATGATTCAAAACAATCACTTTATCGGAGGCCTAAGTTCGTTCGATACTTTCGTGCTGGTTGATTTAGTTGACATATTGTCGTTTCAAGGTAACCAGTGCGTGGTTCTGAATTCGCAGATGAACAGAAAGTTGCGTGTTTTGCTACGTGCTCTTCACGCCAATGTTGGCAATAATGTAGTCGATCTCCCTCTCGGCGGTGAGTCAATGAGAATCGAAGCCACGCAAGCACTGGTTAATGCCAACTCGGTTCAGGATGGGACTAACGCACTCGTTGTTATCGCTAATCCGCCGTCAAAAACCATCGTCACGTCGAACCTGACCACCGGCATAATCGCGCCACTGGTTATTCGCGCCAACAACATCCCCGCGCCTTAATTAAAGGAGTCAATTATGCGTTCACAATGCGGTCCGCCGAAATTCGACGCACAGGATTTCAGTAAGTTTGACTTTAGTCGCTGGCATCTTGACGGTCTGACGCTCGACTCAGCCGCGACGGCCGTGGCCGGTCTGACTGAGAAGCTCTTCACGTCGGAAGAGTGGAACAAACATTTTCAGGCCACGCTTCCTGAATTTAAAACTCGCAGTCTGGAGCTTTTCAAACAGCAGTTGAAGGATTTGCAAAAGGAACGCGAAGAGACTGCGAAAGATTTCGAAAACCGCGCCAAGGCTGCTGACCAGCTCAACATTGACTTTCGTAATTCGATCGAGGTGACGGCGGCGCCCGTTGTGATCGACGCGGCTCCGAATATCTTTCAGGGTTCGGTGCGATTGGTTTCAGAAAAGGACCCGCGGCTCGGATTGCCTGGTCTCCGCGTGCAGATTATCGATCCGAAAGATGAAAAGACGGTTTTGCTTGAATCTATCAGCGATCTCAACGGGAACGTCATCCTTACGTTTCCGCCGGAGATAACGAAGGATCGAGATCAACGCGACCTGAACCTGCAAATCGTTGATCCTGAAAATAAGCCGATCACGAAGATCGACAATGCGATCTGCATAAGGCTGGGCCAAACTGAAGAGCGGGTGGTAAAGATTCCCGAGTCAGAAGCAATTAAGGAGAACAAGAAACAGGCGCTGGAGACTCGTTCAGACCGTGAAAACCGCGCGGCTCAGTTAGCAACCCGCGGTGAGATTCTGCGACGTGAGCGCCAGAAAGTGTTAGAGGTGCTCGACTGCCGGCTGCGCGACACGGGAGAGATCATTGCCGAGTTGGAGAAGCCGCCAGTGTCTCGAGCACCATCGCCGGCGCCAACGCCTGAGACGCCCGCTGCGGATGAGCCCGGTGAGGATGAGTCTCCCGCAAGTCAGCCAAAGCGAGGCAAGAAGAAAAAGTGATCTCGATTAACGTCTTCCACCGAAAACATACCCGACGTTG
>DASTTS010000310.1:0-2700 GCA_035760085.1 Pyrinomonadaceae bacterium | reverse complement strand
ACTGGCAATAGCGATGCTCTGCAAATTGTGAGTCACACGTGCATGAAGATGGCCAATGGCGGCATCTACGATCAACTCGGCGGCGGATTTCATCGCTACTCCACTGATTCGCGCTGGCTGGTGCCGCATTTCGAGAAGATGCTCTACGACAATGCGCTCCTTTCACGTCTCTACCTGCACTATTTCCAGGTGAGCGGTGAGCCGCTCGCACGTGCGACGGTAGAAGGCATTCTCGATTACGTCCTGCGCGAGATGACTCATCCGGACGGTGGTTTTTATTCAACTCAGGACGCCGACTCGGAAGGTCATGAAGGCAAGTTCTTTGTCTGGGACATCCAGGAGATTCGCGACGCACTCGGCGAAACCGCTGCCTCGCGATTTTGCGATTACTACAACATTACTGAGTCAGGCAATTTTGAAGGCAAGAACATCCCGAACGTCACACGCACGCTCGAAGACGTCGCCGTCGCGCAAAACGTTTCTATCGCTGAATTGGCGGCATCGTTGAACGAGAGCAAGCGCATCCTCTTCGAGCTTCGCGAAAAGCGCGTCAAACCCGATCGCGATGAAAAGATACTGACGGCGTGGAACGGGTTGATGATGGCGAGCTTTGCGGAAGCAGGCATTGTCTTGAATCGTCCGGACTACACCGACGCAGCACGTCGAAACGCCGAGTTTGTACTTTCAAACCTGCGGCAGGACGGAATGCTGCTGAGAACCTGGAAAGATGGGCGCGCAAAGTTCAACGCCTATCTCGAGGACTACGCATTTCTCGCTGAAGGCTTACTCACCGTGTTTGAAACGACTGGAGAGGCTCGCTGGCTGCACGAGGCGCTCGCGCTGACGGACCGGATGATTGATGAGTTCTGGGATAATGAAGGTGGCGGGTTCTTCTTCACGGGCAAGAGTCACGAGAGCCTGATCGTGCGTTCCAAAGACTATTTTGATAATGCGACGCCGTCGGGAAATTCGGTCGCAACGATGCTGCTGTTGCGACTCGCGACACTGACCGGGCGGGAGAATTACCGGAATTTGGCGACGGCAGTGCTGCGAGAGGTCGGAGATCAGACGCGGCGGTATCCGTCGGGATTTGGGTATGCGCTGTCGGCGGCTGATTTTCTGCTCTCCACGCCGAAGGAGGTCGCTATTGTGGGGAATGATGAGGACGACATCCGGCCGCTGCTGGCGGAGGCTTGGCGGAGATACGTGCCGAATAAGGTCGTTGCTGCTGGTTTCGCGGACCCTGAGATCACACCGCTTTTAGCAAATCGACCGCTGGTTGATGGTTTGGCGACTGCGTACGTCTGCGAACATTTCACGTGTCAAAATCCGGTGACTGACGTAGGTTCACTAGCAGCCGCTTTACAGGATTAACAAGATTTTTCAGGATTACCTGTAAATCCTATAGAAATCTTGTAAATCCTGTAAAAAGGACTTTCCCGAAAAGCGCTTTTCCTCTATATTTATCAAGTGCCAACAATGTTGGCACCATACCAAGCGCTAATCACTCACAAATTGTCGTACGAAGAAGGATTGGGCCCCAGCAATGCTGCAAACCAACTGGAAGAGCACCGCGCTCATGGCTGGAATCTCTGCTGTGAGCGCTATTTTGCTTTTGTCGGCCGTAGTCGCCACCGTTGACCTCGCATTGTTCACCAACATCGGTATCGGATCCTGGCTACTACTGCTTCTGATCACCATCGCTACAAGCCCGCTCACCGTCCGCGTGGCCAGCGATGACGGCATCCTGCGCAGCCGCGAATCAATCGCCGATTCGTTCGTGTTGCTCGCCGTGATGCTCTACGCGGTATCTCCCTCGGACACCGCCGGACCGGCAGTGCTGCTTGCCGCACTCGTCGCATTTGTTTCCACGTATCGCATCGCCACGAATCGCGAAGTCGTGCTCAAAACAGGCATGGCCGTGGTCTCCACTTTCATCGCAGCTTCGTTGTACGGTGCACTCGTCGATCTCTTCGCCGGGCAGAGTGAGTCCGCGCAGGGCGCGCTTCAGTTGAACGTGTTTTTGATTCCCCTGCTCGTCGTTGCGGCTCTGCAATACGCTCTCAGCACGATTGCCACGGCATGGTTCATCAGTTTCGAAGCAGGCAAATTCACACTCATTCCGACTCCGGAAACTGTCGTCTGGACGCTCACAACAAAACTCGCCGGCGCGGCTTCCGCTTTGTTGTTCTACGCAGCCGTTCTGAATAAGACACTCGCATACGCCGTTCTTGGTCTATTGATATCCGCTCTGGTCTATCTTCTCTATCGCTTTAATGAGCGACGTCTCGAACAGATCCGTGACGCCGAAGCTGAGCGCCGCCGCCACGTCGAAGAGATGGCGGAGATTCACATGAACACGATCGAGTCGCTAGCGATCGCGATCGACGCGAAGGACCAGACGACACACGGTCACGTTCGCCGCACACAGCTTTACGCGACGCAGATGGGTAAGCTCTTCAACGTATCTGAATCGGAGCTGCGCGCGCTTCACGCGGGCGCTTTGCTGCACGACATAGGCAAACTCGCAGTGCCTGAGTACATCCTCAACAAACCCGGGAAACTCACTGAAGCGGAATTCGCGAAGATGAAGATCCATCCTACTGTCGGCGGCGACATTCTCAAGCGCGTCAACTTCCCTTACCCGGTCGAAGACATCGTCCGTTATCACCACGAAAAATGGGACGGCAGCGGCTATCC
>DASTTS010000309.1:0-13122 GCA_035760085.1 Pyrinomonadaceae bacterium | reverse complement strand
AGATTACAAGCACCGTCAGCATAAAAACACGATTAAGCTTCATGGTCTCTCCCTCCCGATTTGCGGCATTGTGTTTGGAGCCTCATAAAGTAATGCGAAAACACGTGAATTCATTTCACGTGTTTTTCGCTTCGGGCACGCGAACCTGATGAGAGTTAGAGGTCAGGAAAGGCCTTAGCAAGCAGAAATCAAAGGATTTTAAGTAATTACTTCATCAAGTAGTTGCGATGGATCCACAGACCGTTATGGGCCATGTCGCGGGTCTCGAAGAATAGACTCTTTTCCGACTCGCGCTTCAACATGAATGTGCGCCTGGTTACTTCGTTAGTCGTACTCGGGCCTGACTCATTTGCAGAAACAAATTCAGCGGCGGCGGCAATCGAAACCGGTTCGCTTTTGACCTTCAGCGGACGTTCCGCGACGGCTTCGATAGCGGCAGTTTTTAGTAACCTCGGCCAGAACGGTCTGAAGATCCAGGTTGCACCGTAGACATCCGCGCTGTTCAGCTTGTCATTGATAGCGAAGACAAAGCCGATCACATCATTGTGACCTTCGACGATTGACGTCAGCTTGTTAACGTAATCCGCCGCCGACGCTTGCACCTTGTCATTCTCCAGCGCTAACTGAAGGCTCGACTGCGACTCAGCAGCACGCACGGGTACGTCCACAGTTGACGACAGTTTGTCCTGAGCCACATTAACCTCGTCCCACACCCGTCTTTGAGAACTGTACTGTTTCGTCGCCATTTTCAATTCTTTAGTCGCAACCATTTGATCAGACCTATTAAAGAGACCCACCGCTTCGCTTCCTCGTTGCGACCAGCGCCCATGTTCGACGCAAAAAGCGGAGATCGGAATCTTTCCGGATTTAGCGGGCACGATCAGATCGACGGCGAGTACTCGATCCTGCTGGCCACCCTTCACGATGTCTCCTGCCTGCACAAATACTTCTTCACTGGCAGACACATTTTCAATAGCCAGCTCGTTGACATCGCTCGTCTCGTGAACGATCACCAGCTTGCGCTCCATCGCCTCCTGTAACGGCATAAACTTTGGACTTCCCGCCTGGTTGGGTCCATGAATCAGGAAGATGGTGAGGTTCTCATGCTGATAAGGGCCAGTCAGCTTGTAGTCACTGGCGAGCAATTCCTTCTGAATCGGACCCGGCGGCGGCTGGTGTGAGTTGACGAGCGTGAGTCGAGCAAGCGCAACGCCGACTATGAAAGTAACAAGTGCAATCAGCACCGCAAACATTTTCTTTGTCATGGCGACCTCGCAATCTGTGCGTGAGTTCCTGTTCTATTTGAACCAGGAACGCGACCAGAACGAATTCTTGCAGCTTGGGCCTGTAATTTTTTAGACGCCGGAGGCGGCACAAAAGTTCCGGAGTCTGAGTGGCCTCAAAGGATATTCACAGCACGTCCGGCCAGCAGTGCTAATACCAGTAACGAGATCATGGCCTGGATCATCATCAGGATTTTGGCCCAGCGGGAGAGAACGGGGACGTCGGTGGGTGAGAAGGCGGTGCTGGTGTTGAAGGCCAGGAAGAGGTAGTCGACGAAGTTTGGCTCCCAGTCGTGTTCGCCGGCAGCGATTTTGGCGTCCGGGTGCATGGTCATTTGGGGGAACAGGAAGGCGCCGTCGTTGTGCCCGGGCGTGCGAGCGCGCATGTGTGGTCCACCGGCGTCGAGACGCCAGTACCACGAGGCGAAGACCAGAAAGTTAGATACCCACAACGCGCCCGCAGAACGCAACAACTGCGGTGGCGTCACCTGGTGTTCTGTCACTTGCTTGAGCAGCAACGTGAGCGAAAGGATCATGGCCGCCGTCACGGCACTATTGAGAACGTAGCCTAACACCTGACCGAGGTAATGATTGCCGCTGCGGTGTGAAATCAGTATCGGCGCGAGCAGCCCGACGACTATTACGACGAGGAGCCAGCGCGGCGCGCCACCCAGCAGGCTCGGCGGCAAGGCGGCGTAGAGACCGCCGACAGCCAGCATCGCCACCAAAGGAGGCCAGAGCGGTTCAGCAGGCCAACGGTGTTTTCGGTGGATGTCGACTGTGCCCGTCGTAGCGGTGTTCATCTTTGCCTCAACGACATTCGAAAGCAATTTTAGACAGGATTTACAAGATTGGATAGGATTAACATGAACTTCAATCGAAGCGATACCGTACTCTCGTGAGTTCAGTTAAAATCACACACAACTGAGGGTTTATGTATTGTCCTAACTGCGGTCAGCAACAGGTCTCCGAGGAGATGAGGTTCTGTTCGCGTTGCGGCCTCGCCATGACCGGACTGGCGGAGTGGCTCGCGGGCGGCACCATGGTCGTCAAACGCGCCGATCCCGCAGACCTCACGGCGGTTACGCGACGACGAAAAAACATGCGGCGCGCTGCAAAGTTGATGTTTTTCAGCGGCGTGCTCTTCCCAATTTTCCTTGTAATATCTTTGGCGGTCGATGAGGGCGGGCCGATGTTCATTCCGTTCTTCGTCTTCTTTGTGTCGCTCGTGTGGATGCTCTATGCACGACTTTTCAGCGACAACACACCGCTGTTGAACTATCAGGCGCCTCAGACGACGGTGTTATCACAAGCTTCAGCACGCGGCTCGTTACCGCCGGCACAAACCACCTCAATTCCCGGCGTGGGACGTCAGCAAGTGAGAACAAACGAGTTGGCCCAGCCGCCGAGCGTCACCGAAAATACCACCAAATTCTTCAATAACGAGTAGTGGCTTTCATCGGAGTCAGAATGAAAAATTTCCACCGTTTGGTAACCGGCATCTTCCTTCTTCTACTAACGTCGCCCGCAGTTTTCACGCAGCAAAAACCCGAAGCTAAACCAGAGCACAAGCTGATCGAGTTTCACATGGCGCTGCTGAAGCGCGGGCCAAAGTGGACTGCTGCCGAGACTGCGGAAGCCAAACGCATGCACGAGGAACACGTCAACTACGTGCTCGCGACGCTCGACTCGGGCAAGGCAGTCATTGCAGGGCCGTTCACTGATGGCGGCGAGATAGAGGGAGTTTACGTGTTTCGGGCGACGTCGGCAGCGGAGGCGAAAGCATGGGCCGAAGCAGATCCGTCGGTGGCGTCAGGCTTTCGCGTTGCGGAAATGCATCCGTGGTGGTCGGAAGATATCTTTGGCAAACCGACGAAGCCGGTGAAACTCGTGCCGATGTTTTTTGCGTTCCTTACTCGCGGTGAAAAGTGGACGCCCGAGAAGACTCCGGCAACTGAAGAAATTCAGAAGGGACACATGGCGAACATCACCCGTCTCGCGGAAATGAAGAAGCTGGTTGCGGCAGGACCGTTTGGTGACAACGGGCGGTTGCGCGGCATCTTCGTTTTTCGAGTGGGATCATTGGAAGAGGCGAAGGCGCTGACGGCGAGCGATCCGGCCATACAGGCAGGGAGACTCGCGATGGATATTCATCCGTGGATGGTGCCCGAGGGCGTGTTGCCATAGCGACGCTCGGCAAGCAAGTAAGTTTTGGACAGGATTTACAAGATGAGACAAGATTTACATGTTAATCCTGAAAAATCTTGTGAATCCTGTCAAACGACCTTACCTAATCACGATGATGCGAGTGACCGGATGTATCTCCCACGCCGTAGCGCGCCAGTTATCGGGCTCGCCTGGAGAGATGTTCTCCGATTCTTCCGCGTGACCGACATCAAAATATAACCAACCCTCGAACTCGCACCAGTGTCCCACCAACTGTTTTTGTAGCGCTTCTTCCGACCAATCGATTCCCTGCCCTTCGGCCCAGTTATATAGATTCGGTGTGACTTCAACTACGACGTGCTCCTTCTTTGCAGCGCCTTTCCGTGGGGCGACAAGAATGTGGACGTCGCGACGACACGGGTTGAAGCAGTTTGTTGCTTCCGCTCCGGCGTAAGCAACGTCGATCACTTCACCTTGAATACGCGCGGCGCGAGTGGTGGACCAGCGATTTGTGTCGTTACCGGGTTGAAGCAAGGCATCGAGCGTGACCCGCGAGTCGATGTCAGTTGGTTGTGGGAATGAGGTTCTATTCTTCAGGTGATGAAGATTGCGAGCGCGAGTGGTGAGAGCGATGCCGGCGCTCGGGCAATTGAGGGCGAGGATGAGCCAGAGAAGGACTAAAGTTGCGAAGGTAATGATGAAGACCAGGAATGTTCGAGGGCGCGGCATTTAAGACATAGTTAGACAGGATTACAAGATTGACAGGATTTACAAGATGGCGGCTTTGTAGGCGTACCAGATGCCGAAGCAGATGCTGAAGACGGCGGCGAGCGTTTGTAAGCCCTGATGAAAGTGAGTCAGCTTTCTCGAGCTGAACGCGAAAGGTAAACCGATTAATCCCGACATCAAGAGCATTCCTACGATTGATCCCACGCCGAAAGTCGCCACATAAAAGAACCCGAGCAACGGTGAACTGATCTGCGTGAGCACGAGGAGCATCAACGCTCCAGAGCCCGCCAAACCATGCATCATCCCGATCAAAACCGGCTTCCAGCCGAGACGTGACAGTGCGTGTGAGTGCTGCGAACGCACAGCCGGCGCGTGCGTCGTTTCGTTTTCGTGAAAGTGAATGTGGGTGTGTGATAGCCCGTCGTGATTGTGCTGGTGGACGTGTACGTGCGCATTCTTCTGCAACGCTCGTCGGAGTCCATTGATCCCCAGACAAATGATCATGATCGCGACGCCGAACTCGAGCCAACCACTCACCCTTTCCGGAATCGCCACCCGCAGACTCAACACGACGGCCGCGACAATCAGTAACGATGCCGTGTGACCGGCGCCCCAAAGCGCACCTACGATAGCTGAATGGAAGACGTTCTTGTGCCGGCTGACAATCGTCGAAATGGCGACGACGTGATCGACTTCGGTCGCGTGCTTCAGGCCAAACACGAGCCCGATCGTCAAAACAGCCATCATGCTGAGGGAGCCGGCGTTTTCTAACATATGCATACTTGTTGCCACAAAAGGCACAAAAAGCACAAGCGCAAATCAGATACTTTGTGCTTTATTTGTAAATTCCTATATCCATGGCGGCTGTACGGACGCGTGAGGGTTTGCCGAATTCGGTCCAGGCGAAATGCACCTCGTCACCCAGCCGGGCCATTCGTGGGAAGCCGCTCGAGCGTGAGATATCGGTTCGTGCGATCACTGCTGGTGGCCCAACCGAGCCATCTGTGTTCACGCGCCGGACTTTGATAGCGCCGCCGTCAACATTTCCCGACAACCAGCATACAAGCGCGGATCCATCCGGAAGCAGTAACGTATCGACTCGTCCAACCGACTCGCCATCGTCTACCTGTATTGGCTGCCTGAACGTCGCACCCGCATCTTGCGAAAATGCGATTTTGATGCGCGGTGTATCTGCAACGCTGGAGAACCATGCAACAGCTACCCGGGCTCCATCTGCGGCAATCGCGGGTCCATTCACAGGACAGCCGTTGATCTGCCAGTTATCAGCAAACACAGCCTGTGGCCTGGTCCAACTTCCATTCACTTGCCGCACGATGTAAATATCGCGGACTTCGGTTGGCGAACGGTCTCGATAGACTGCTATTGGACCATTGCTCGTAACTGCGGCTGAAGTTTGGCAGCACTCACACACTCGCTCATCCAATTCCGTCTCATCAGATAGGTTACCGTCGGCGGCGATCGCGGCGTAGCGCAGCGTCATACTCTCAGGCGCTGGACCATGCTCGTCGCTATCCTTCACGTTCTTCATGTTGCGGCCGTCAAGCCAAACCGCGCCGAGTCGTCCGTCGGGCAAAGGAATCAGTGAGACAAAACCGTGCTCGGTTTGGGTGTTGTCACGATGCGGCACGATCGGTTTGATCCAGGTCTTACCAGCGTCGTTCGATGTGGAGAGATTCACATCGTACGCGTAAGTGGCGGAACCGCTCTTCGCCAACCAGTGTGCGGCGAGTGTGCCATCTTTGAGGGCAATGACTGAGGGAAAATCAGCCCAGTTGATGAACCAGTTGTCGCCTTCAGCAACAGTTTGCGCGTTGCTCCAGCCGTTCTGATCGAGCACAGCGGTTCGCAGTGCGTGACGTTTGTCGTCGAGTTTTTCGACCCAACTGAGAATCACGCGACCATCCGGAGTAGTCGTGAGATCGGGCTCGCGGCTGTCGCCGTCGGTGGGCGACTGCGTTGCTCGTATGACAAGCGGCTGTTCGGAAGTACTCCGATTACAGTTGGCGCTGGAGATGACCACTAAAAGTAGTAAGTAAATGCGAAAAGTTTTATGCATTCTGTGAATTAGACAGGATTACAAGATTTGCATGATCTACAGGATTTTATAATGCCCTGAATGCAGTGTAACCCATCCAAACCATCAATAGGCCAAGCACGTTCGAAACGGCGACGTTGAGAGTCGCCAATCCGATTTCACCGTTTCTCAACAATGTAAACGTCTGTAAGCCATAAGACGAAAATGTCGTGAACCCGCCGAGCAAGCCTATGAAGATTATGGTGCGCAAGGTGGGTGATATCAGGAGTCGCTCTTCCGCAAGGTGATACATCGCGCCCGCCAGAAAGCTTCCGGTTAAGTTAACTATTAGCGTTCCCCATGGAAAGTTTTCACCATACTGGCGCGAAACAAATCCGGCAACCCAGTAGCGAACGAGGGTGCCGATGAGGCCGGCTAATGCTATGAAAATTGTTTTCTGCATATTTAAAGTAAAACTCCTAACCACTGAGACCACGGGGGTCCACAGCAATTAGGAGTCATCAATCCTTGTAGGATGGTTAAAGGCGAACTCCATCGCCTAAATTGATCGGGAGTGAGTCTACACTGTGATCGAGGTTCTGCAAAATCTTAAATGGCGACAAGTTGCCTTACCAACTTGGCTACGCCACAAGAAATTTTTTGGTGGCTGTGGGTGGAGTTGAACCACCAACCTCGCGCTTATGAGACGCTTGCTCTTTCCGGTTGAGCTACACAGCCGCGTGTGTGGCCGGGGCGTGAGGCTGACGCCTCTTCGAACTCCACGCTCCCGTGCAGTCACCGTTCTGCCGGGATGAGTCACGCCCCGATAAGTTATGGTCGGAGTTGTTTCATCTTGTTAATTCTGAAAATCCTGAAATCTTGTACACGTCTATATCGACAACCAAAGTAGTCGACAGGATTTCAGGATTTTCAGAATTAACAAGATTTCAAATCTGAGATCCACTTGTGCTAAAAAATAGATGAAGGCAGAGAGAGACACTGCATCGAACACACTTCGAGGCACACTTCTCCTGAAGACGGCGAACTCACGGACTCTCGCAAAGCACCGAGCTCGTCATCTGACTTGAAGGCTCCCTGCCTTCATCTCTCGCAATCAGGTACTTCGATTATCAAAAAACTAAAGGAGCGGGCTTTAGCCTCCCAGGGAAGCTGCCCGCTCCTTCAATTCTCTTGATTTTCGCTTTGAGATTGGGGAGCGGGAGTCCGCTCCCGCTGATTAATGCCTGTTATTCCGGCGATTTTCGGATATTTGATCTCCGGGTCTACCGCCAAAATCAGGGGTCGCTGACGCCGTCAGGCCGAGCGAGCAGACGACCGCATGCATGGCGGCACACGGCTGCCATTGCATCGTTTGCTCTTTATGTTTCCTGATCGTCATCATTGAAATCATTCCCTCATGCGGCACGCACTCACGCGGCGCAAGCTGTTTTGTATAAGACAAGACTGCTGGTCATGTCAAGATTTTTTCTTGAATTCCGGATGTGGAGCGCAACTGTAGGGGTGGCCCTCCGTGGCCACCCCAGTCTTGATCTCTAACGCTGGGGTGGCCACGGAAGGCCACCCCTACAGTTGCTCTTAACAGATCGACAAATTAAGATCACGCTGCTCTAAAATTCTCACTTACGAGGTGACCTCACTGATGCCTCAGTTCGATGCTCTTTATCGTCGATACAATACGCTTCGCCTGCTTGGATACGAATACAACTCAACTTCCCAACTCTGCGCGGTCACGCTTGTCACCGACCAACGTCGTCCACTCTTTGCTGATGTCAATCTGGCAAAGAGCATTCTAAACTGTCTCCTCAGCGATCAAACATTGGACCATCTACGGCTTTGCGCCTTCACGCTGATGCCGGACCATCTCCACCTTATTGGAGGTGTTAGAGACACGCAAAAGAAACTACAGAATCTGATTGGTTTCTTGAAGAGTTATACCACCCAACTATATTGGAAGCGCAGTTGTGAGATTGCCAAAAACGGTCAAGTGGTGTTGCCTTCCACATCCGTGACTAAATCAAACCTTACAGACTCACGTGACCTCTTAGCTGCTGTGTTGGATTGGCGAGCAGGATTAAGGCCTGAAACCGTGGAGTTGAGAAACTGGCCAACCGTGAAGCCCGAACACTTCCGGTCAAAACGACTTTGGCAAACACGTCTATTTGATCATGTCATCCGCAACGACTTTGATCTCCAGGAAAATCTCGATTACGTCGCAATGAATCCCGTACGAGCCGGCTATGTCACACACCCGCAGTTTTATCCGTACACAGCGTTCCTGCTATAGAGATGGTCCCGGCCATGCAGCGTTATGATCCACCGCTGGGGCGGCCACAGAGGGCCGCCCCTACAGTTGATCATTCTTGGCTTAAAATTTAGCGGGACTGAATTGTTGACTAGAGCAGAATCCGGATGTCTGACTGAGTTCGTGGATCGACTTCGAAGTGGTCGGCGAACTGGCCACTGAAGCCGGTGACTTCGATTGTTTGTCCCGGGCTGAGACCGCTCACGTCGATGCCGGTCGAGGCGCAGACGAAGACGTTGATCTCACCTGAGCCGTCGTTAACGATGATGATGAATCCAAACGGCAGATCGTTGATGATCGGTTGCGTGATTGTTCCGGTGATGCGAACGATCTTGCCTTCGGTCGCTTCATTCACGTCTCCCGTATCGACGGATAGCGGCTGTACTTTTGGACCACTCCCGTGAGCTTTGACGTCCGTGACGTCGACGAGAACAAGCAGACCCGGCAACACGGTATCGGCAAGCGTGCCCGTTACGCGCACCTGTTGCCGCGGCGCGAATCCGAGATTGTCAGAAGTGCTGACGTAGATACCGCCGGTGCGGTCTTGAATAGCAAAGCCCTGATCGAAAGTGCTCGAGCTGAATGCACCGGAAGCTACGGTAACGGCGCCATTGATCGTAACGGTAGTGCCAAGCGGCAGACTGCGAGCCTCGGCGATTGAGATGGTTTTCTGCGCGAACGTGGTCTGACTAGTCACAACCGTGACGAAGAAGGCCAACACTAACAGCGTGGGGGTGAAGTATTTGAAGCGGTAGATCATGAGTTTCTCCTTGAGGCAATTGGCCCGATGGGGGATCGGGCAGTTTATTGATGTTTTCTCCGGGTGAGAGTTACGGGGACGATAATACACTCACTGCCATCTGAAAATCTTCAGCGCCACAACAAAACTGATCACACACCACACCACCAGGATCGCGATCGCGGTCCAATTGGACGAAAGCGACGCGCCTTCATTCATCAACGAGCGGAGTGCGTTGTTGAGTGCGGTGAGGGGCAGTGCCTGGATAAATGGTTGCAGGATTTGTGGAAAGCGCTCCGAAGAGAAGAACGTGCCCGACAGCAACCACATCGGCAGCATGATGAAGTTCATCAAGCCTGACACGCCTTCAATCGTTCTTGGCCGAGCAGCCACGAGCAACCCGAGTCCGGAAAAAGTGAACCCTCCCAGCATCGTGATCAAAACAACACTCAGCCACGATCCACGCACCGTAAAACCAAACGCAAGCCACGCGAAGACAATGACCGCTGCCACTTCAAGCACCAGAAAAATCAAGCGCGACAGCATAAACGAAAGCAGATAATGCGAGCGTCGCATCGGTGTCGCAGCAAAACGTTTCAGGATCTTCCGCGAGCGGGCGATGACGACCGTAAATCCGAGTCCCCATAAACCGCTGCCCATCAGGTTCATTCCAATCAAACCCGGAACGAGGAAATCGACGTAACGAGCACCGGGCTCGCTAATCCGCGTTTCCCCTACGCTCGCAACATCATTTCGCCCTCTGCCGCGTTGCAAAACATCGTCAACGAGGAGCCTGGCAGTTCGACTCTCCGGCCTGGTTGGATCGAAATGATATTCGAACGTGTCGTCAACAGGTTTGACGACAATCGATACTTTGCCGCTTCGTAACGCCTGCGCTGCTTCGTCAGGACTCAACACCGTGGCGGTGATGTCAGCCGAACGAGACAAGATGCTTGCTGTCTCACTTGCTCGCGCAGTACCGGCTTCGATCGCAACCGGCGTTTTATCCGGCGCCGTGTTGCGGAAAGCGATGCCGAGTGCAAACGTCATCAACACGGGAAAGATGAAGACCCAGAACACAGCCTCTTTCTCGCGCAGGAACTCGCGCACACGTGTCAACGTCAACTCAACAAGCGGATGAGTGTTTTTCGCTTCAGGCATCGCGCAGCATTCTCCCTGTCAAACTTACGAATACATCTTCGAGTGTTGCCTGGTGCGTAGTGAGCGTCACGAGTTCCGATTCTTGTCGTTTGATTTCAGCGAGCAAGGCAGGTAAGGCGACGCCGATCTCCGAAACCGTTAACGCATACACCTCGCCGCGTTTGTGTACATGACTAACTGCCGGAAGATGCTGCAACGGCTCGTCTGCAAGTGGGGTCGTGACGCTGAATTCGATTATCTGATCGGCACCGAGCGACTCGATCAGCCCGGCAGGCGTGCCGAGTGCGATGACTTTTCCATGGTCCATAATCGCGACGCGATCGCAAAGGCGCGTCGCCTCTTCCATGTAATGAGTTGTCAAAAGAATCGTGCCGCCACCGGCGCGAAACTTCTCGACGATGTCCCACAACGACAGACGTGCTTGCGGATCAAGTCCAGTCGTCGGCTCATCAAGAAACAGCAGCTCCGGATCACTGACGAGCGCGCAAGCGACGGCGAGTCGTTGTTTCTGGCCGCCGGAGAGTTTGCCTACGCGCGCGTTGCGTTTCTCTTCGAGTGCGACCGTGTGGATAACTTCATCAACGTTGTGACCACGTTGGTAGAAGCTGCGAAAGAGACGCAAGGTCTCAACCACCGTCACTTTCTCCGCGAGCTGCGTTTCCTGCAACTGGACCCCGAGGCGCTCGCGTAGTACGCGATCGTTACCTCTGGTCCAATGCTGGCCCAGGATCTCGACCGTGCCTTCATCTGCGGGCGTGAGTCCTTCCAGTATCTCGACAGTCGTCGTCTTACCGGCACCATTTGGACCAAGCAGACCAAAACACTCTCCAGCGAACACTTCCAGATCGAGGCCATTGACTGCGGTCACATCGGCAAATCTCTTCACCAGCCCTGCACACCGCAGCGCCACCGTTGATGTTTGCGTTGACATAGGTTTTTGCGGCTGAGTTTAGCTCTTATACGCGCGGCCCGCGAGGCTGGCCACTACTGTCACGAGCTCAGCGGAATCGACTGGCTTCGGAAGGTGAAACTGGAAGCCGGAGCGAAGCACACGCATGCGGTCTTCGGCGCGTGCGTAGGCGGTGAGCGCCGCTGCTGGGATGTCACCGCCGCGTTCCGCGGGCAGAGCGCGGATCTTTTCGATCAAGGAGTAACCATCTTCATCGGGCATGCCCAGGTCGCTGATCAGAATGTCTGGCTTATGTTGCTCGAGGGCCGCGAAGGCTTCGGCAGCAGAACGCGTGATGATCACTTCCGAGCCACACTCCTTCAGCACTTCGCCGATCAATTCGCGCGTGTCAGCCTCGTCGTCAACTACGAGTACTGTCAGACCCTGGAGCGAAGGCAAGCCCTCGAACGACAGGATCTCCTCACCCTGAGTCGGATGCACTGACTCAGATTCATTCTGGTTAATCACGCCAACGAACGGCAGCGTGATAGTAAATGTCGCGCCCTTCCCTTCGCCTTCACTCTGCACCGCCACCGTGCCGCCATGAAGGTCCACCAGTTGATGAACAATCGAGAGCCCGAGCCCGAGACCGCCATGTGTGCGCGTAATACTCGCATCTGCCTGACGGAAGCGATCAAAGACATACGGCAGGAACTCTTTACTGATACCTACACCTGAATCACTCACAATGATTTCAACGTGCGAGTTGATGCGCTGCACCTTGATTTGTATCTTGCCGCCCTTGGGCGTGAACTTGACCGCATTCGTCAACAGGTTCCAAACAATCTGTTGCAGTCGATCAGCGTCTCCCGAGATTGGGCCGGCCGCCGGATCCAACATCGTTTGCAATCGAATAGTTTTAGCATCAGCCGCTGGACGAATCGAATCGATCGCGGCGTGGACGATGGAGATCAGATCGACGGTGCGAACATCGAGTCGCAGCTTGCCGGAAATGATGCGCGACACATCGAGCAGATCGGCAACTAATTGACTTTGCGACTTCGCATTGCGGTAGATCGTTTCAACGGCGCGTTCCATGTTCGCCGCGTTGAGCTTTCCGAGGCGCATCATGTGGGCCCAGCCGAGTATCGCGTTCAGCGGATTGCGCAGCTCGTGCGAGATCGTCGCAAGAAAATCATCCTTCAAGCGGTTGGCGCGCTCCGCTTCCCTACGCGCCACGTTCTCATTCGATAACAATCGCGATCGATCCTCGATCTGGGCCTGCAACTCGGCTTCACGCGCCACACGTTCAGTCACATCTTCGATAATGGTGAGCGTTCCGATTACTCGACCTTCATGAGTCAGCGGTGAAATTCGTACCGCCTGCTGCATCTCCGCAAAGGCGTGTTCACCAGACACAGGCGGCATCGCGATCAAGTAGCGATGCAGCCCCTGCGACAGAACTCTTACCTGTCCTTCAAGCGCCCACCTGTATTGGCGATCGAGACGCCGCTCGGTCAACTCCGGAAATAGATCGAGCAGGTTGTTACCGATTACGTCGGGCGCACGTTTTCCGGTGTGCTCCTCCATCCAGTGGTTCCACTCGACGACATTCAGCTCGCCATCAGTCGTAACAATCCCCTGCGCCGCCAGATCGTGCATCCAGTGCAAGACCGCAGCGTTGAGCAATGTCTCTTTGGAGTTGGCCGGCGAAGTCACCTTCCCTGCTGCGCCTCCCAGGCATCGACTTCATGTATCAACCGATCGAGCGAGCCGACGCTCAACACGATCACCAGA
>DASTTS010000308.1:0-15224 GCA_035760085.1 Pyrinomonadaceae bacterium | reverse complement strand
GCGCCCGGTGAGCGACAACTGTAGGGGCGGCCTCCGAGCGTTGTAGTTGATCACGCAACTTTGTCGAATGCGCCCGGTGAGCAACAACTGTAGGGGCGGCCCTCCGTGGCCGCCCCAGCGTTGGAACGTCAGGACATTTCTCTTTTCAGCCATGAACGCGCGAAGCGCCATTCACGGTCCACCGTTGATGGTGAAATGTCCAGAAGATCTGCGATTTCTTCAGTAGTCATTCCCCCGAAATAACGATGCTGGACAATCATTGCTTTCCGTGAATCGATCTTGGCGAGCTTAGTTAATGCGTTGTCAAGGATAACCATCTCTTCAGACTCGTCGTCCGTCATGAATACGGCCTCGTCGAAGTCGACATGTTCCGCGCCTTTGCCGCGTTTCAGGGCCAACCGGCCGCGCGCGTATTCAATCAGAATGTTACGCATCCGCCATGTGACTATGGCGTAAAAATGCTTTCTGCTTTTCCAGTCAATAGGTTCATCAGCTAAGAGACTTAATATTGCTTCATTTATTAAGGCGGTTGTTTGTAGCGTGTGTCCGGTCCGTTCCCTGATCATGAACGCATGCGCAATCTGACGCAGCTCATGATCGACGAGTGGTAGCAGCTTCGCCAAAGCCTCGGAATCGCCTCGACTCCACGCTTGCAAGAGGTCAGTAATTTCGTGCGTCCGGGTCATGGGAGCATCCCCGATGTGCAATCCGACAGGCTTAATGCGCGGGAAGCCTGGGTCTCGCGTATCTTACCAGCAAACTACCATTCTAAATGTCGAGAACTGTTAAATGCTTTCCTGCATTAACTGTCCGGCGTGAGGGGGAACAGTTGTTAATAAAGTAATGAATTGCGGTTTGAAACCATTACTTACGAGATTGAGGATTCAAACGCCCCTCTGCGGCAGGGCTGTGATCCGTTTCCGCGCAGGTTGCCGGACCGTTTGGGCCTGTATAGAATGCTGCCCGCAAAACTGACGACTCAACGCTTCTAAAAGAAACTCTGCGCAGGACTTCGCCTTTCGAGTTCCCACCTTAGGAGACATTGAATGGAGCGCCCGGTCTGGGATCGCATTCAAGAAATTTACTATTCGACCTTGCCAGTGCCTGCGTCTGAGCGCGACACCTTCATCGCGACCGCTTGTGACGACGACGCGTTTCTCGTGCGTGAGGTTACGTCGCTGGTGAAGGCAGACGAGTCGTCAGCGGGTTTTCTCGAGTCGTCGGTCTTTGAATTAGGTCTCAAGATCATTTCCAGCGACAGCGCGCGGAGATCGACCGCAAGAAACGGCCCGGCAGACAGCCTGGTCGGGACGACGATCGATCAAAAGTATCTGGTCGAACGCGTGCTGGGCCATGGTGGCATGGGTAAGGTTTATCTCGCACGCGATCTGACGCTGCACCGGCGGCCCGTCGTCATCAAGGTCCTGCTCGAAGCCTCGGTGACAGATGACTATGTGGTGAGGAAGTTTCGACAGGAAGTCGAAGCACTCGCACGCATCGACCATCCGGGCGTTGTGAGCGTGTTAGGCGCGGGCGAGTTGCCGGATGGAAAGCCGTACATCGTGATGCAGTACGTGAACGGCGTGACGCTGCGTTCACAAATTCCGCTTGAAGGAATGGATCTGGAGCGTGCTGCGTCGATTGTGAAGCAGATCGGCGCTGCGCTCGAACACGTACACGAGCAACGGATTTTTCATCGCGATCTGAAACCCGACAACATCATGCTCCAGTCTCTTAAAGATACCGAGCTGGTGAAGGTCGTGGATTTTGGGATTGCAAAAGTCAAAGACTCGGTGGTGGCGCCGAGTACGGTTGATAAAGTTCCGGTTGGAACCGTGCTTTATATGTCGCCGGAACAGCTTCGTGGCGGTGAGCGAATCACAGCAGCGAGTGATATTTACTCGATGGGTGTGATCGCATATGAAATGGTTACTGGCCGGCGACCGTTTACTCCGACGTCAGCGCCGCAGTTGCTCGAGTTGCATCGCGCCGGCGTGCGCGTGAAGCCGATCGATCTGCGCAGTAGTCTTTCAAGCGAGGCGCAGGCGATCATCCTGCGTGCGCTGTCGTTCGAGCGCACGGAGCGGTATCAAAGCGCAGCGGAATTTGGCAATAGCCTGGCGTGCGCGCTTTTGAACGAAGGCGAAACGGCACCGAAACTTCATCAACCAACGAGTTATTCCGGTCTACCTGGTGCGGAAACTCTTCAGCCCGGGACTGCAAAGCCGTATAAAGTTTCTGAAACTTCCACCCAAACTGAGAACAGCCGGTTGAAGTTGGGCAAAACCCAGCTCGCAATTATCGGTGGCTTTTTGATTGTCCTGCTCGGCGTGTTGGGCGTGTTGTTGATTCTCAAAGCGATTTCAGGTGGAAAGAATGAGAATAGTGTGAATAGAGGCATTACCGAGCCGGCCGAAACAACCTCTGCTCCCACACACGCCTTTATTTTCTCCATCAACGTACAGAGGATGCGCAACAAGAGGGCTTATCAAAATGAGTTCAAGTCGTCAGACCAGGACACTTTCGACACTGGCGATGAATTCTATCTGAGAGTTAAGAGTCGTAATCCTGGTTATGTCTACATCTTCAATGAGGGAACGCCCGAACCAAACCGAAGCAGCTTCACGATTCTTTACCCGCTTCCTCTAATCAATGAAGGTTCCGCTTCAGTCGGTGCAGACCAATGGGCGCAAACCGACTGGAATAAATTTGAAGGGCCGCCAGGGAAGGAAAACTTGTGGATGGTCTGGTCGATTGCGGCTGTACCCGAACTGGAGAAGGCCAAGACTGAAGCTTTCAAAAACAAGGGAATGCTGAGTGGGCAGAGTCTCGACACAGCCAAAGCATTCCTTACGACAAAGGAAAAAGAATCCAAAGCAGGACTCAGCAGAGACAGGACCACACAGCAGACGACGGTTCGCGGCAGTGGTGATGTGATTGTGAAAATGCTTCAGTTGGAACACCGGTAAAGAGGTACATTGTGACTCGAATCTTCTTGCTCATCCTCGCATTATCGCTGCCGTTATTGGCCCACCCTCAACAAACGAAAGATAGATCAATTCATTCAGACCAGTTCACGAACACCCGGCCACAACCAAAAAAGCGTACCGGGCCGCTCCCCAAAAAACCACGTAAATACCGGCTGGCTTCAGAGCCACTGGCCAAACCGATAGAAATCTCCAGCCCAAGCACGTTAAAAGCAGGCGTCACACTCTGGAAGGTCATACGTACCGGTGATGGCACGCGACAGGAAATCGCGAGACGGGTTGAAGCCGACACGCAGTTTCACGAAGGTGAACTGTTGCGGTTGAGTATCGAGTCGCCGCGGAGTGGTTATCTTTACGTGATCGATCGCGATTGGTTTACTGATGGCAGCTCCGGTGAAACGAAGTTGATCTTTCCGCTGCACGGTGAAGACAATCGACTCGAAGCTGGAAAACTGATTGATATACCGGCTCAACACGATCAGCCGTTTAGAGCCAATCCCAACCCCGGTCAAGCCGGGGAGATGCTCACGATCATCATTACATCGTCGCCGCTCTCGTTGCCTCTCTCGAACAAGGAGTTGCCGGTTGCGACCGCGCAACTGGAAGAATGGACCAGGATGTGGAGTGGTATGACCGAGCGATTTGAGATGATTAACGGAGTAGGTGAAGTTCGGACTGTCGAAGAACAACAAGCAACCGGATCGAGACAACTAACCCGCGACGACCCGCCCCCACAAACGATCTACTTGCTCACACCACGCAGCAGCGACGGACTCCTCTTCAACCTGCTGCTCTCGTACGTCAGGTAAACCTGTCGTAACTCTGCGTATCTTTGCGTTCTCTGCGTTTAAAGCAATTTCAACGCAGAGGGCGCAGAGATGCGCAGAGAACCGCAGAGAAAATATTCTCCCTCGCATGACGAGATCTGACTCGTTTTAGCGCCACGTCTTTGTGGAGCGGTTAGAGAACGACGACTTGCGAGGGCTCAGATGACTGAAAAAATCCGCATACTGTTTCTGTCCGCAAACCCATGGACCACTGGACGCATTCTGGTGGATGAGGAAGCCAGAGAAATTTTTGAACGCATTCAGGAAGGCCCGTATCGCGATCGCTTTGAGCTGCATAAGCACACGGCTACACGCGCGATCGATCTACAGCGCCTCCTGCTGTTACATAAACCACACATCGTTCATTTCAGCGGTCACGCGAGTAAAAAGCACAAGCTCATTCTCGGTGGAGCGCCGGGCCGCGGCAAGACAATCGATCAACAGGGCCTCGTCGACGTGCTGGCTCTTTACAACCATCATGTGCGACTCGTGTTGCTCAATGCCTGCTTCACCAAAACGCAGGCACGCTCGATCGCGGACGTGATCGACTACTCAGTCGGCACCGGCAGAGGCATCGGCGACAAAGGCAGCGTGGCATTCGCCGGAGCTTTTTACCGCGCGCTCGGTTTTGGAAAGTCGATTCGCGACGCCTTCGACTCAGCCAGGGCGGAGCTCGTTTTAACGAAGATGCCACGAACGCAGGGAATCGAGTTGTTTGTGCGAGACGGTATCGGTGAGACAGATCCGTTTCCGCAACAGCTTCACGATCCACTAAACACTTCCAAACTCTCCCCGACAGATCTTTTGTGGAAAACAACGGAGGAACGTTTTGAGATTACAGTGTTCAAGACTTCCGTTATCACCGGATCCAGCAAGCGGATTCGCTCAGAAGTAGCGCTGTACCGCGGTAGCAGGGTCGCAAACTAGCAAAGTTTCAAGTCAACGATAACGCCGGCGCAGGCGTGAAGGCTCAGGCGAGTAATCACGTCCGGCAGGGTAGTCGTGTGAAGTGAGCTGCGACGCTTCACATCTCAACAAAGGAGCAGAAAATGCCAGTCAATAATAAATCCACACGTAGTTCGTCCGTATCAGCTTGTCGAAAGTCGCAGCCGAAAGCCGCAGGCACCAGAGTTGGTGTTTTGTCGGACTGGAGGCACGAGTCGGGAAGCTCGAGCAACACGGCGAAAGAGCGTCGTAGCGCATTTCGCGATGGACGCTAAAACCCTCTCGCCTCCGAGAAGGTAGCTCGTCCGGGCTACCTTCTCACTATTGTGCTTCGCTGTCAGAAGTGCTGAAATGGGAACGGCGGCTTATTGAATCTGTAGCACATACATGATAAAAAGGCCGTCCGTCTAACATCCTCTCTGAGAGTCAGCACTACGCTCTCCGTAAGGTCTCACGAGATTAGTTTCCACGATAGAAACTGAAGTCGAATGCAATCCGGAACAGGAAGATCGAAACTTCACGCGCTGTGTAGCATGGTTCTCGTGTGTTTGTGCATGACTGTGCTGCTCGTGCTGTCTCCGGTGCGCGAGTCAGCGCCGGTTGTGGCGGAGACTGCCGCGAGTGAAGAGTTGCAGCAAATCACCCCGGGCACGTCCGTCTCACGTAGAATCAAAGCAGGCGAAAAGGAAACGTTTGCCGTATCAGCAAATGAGAATACGCTCCTTCGTTTCTCGATTGAGAAGGGCGATCTGGGGCTAACTACGGAGGTGTATGGTCCAACCGGCGTGCGGCTATTGAAGCACGTCAGCGAGCAATTCGAGATCGTTGAGCTTTCCATACCGGCTGACGTTTCGGGTACTTACAAAATCGAGATTCAGTCACGCGAAAAAGGAAACACTGCAAGTGACTATAGATTAAGGGTTGATACTTCTAATCCAATTACGCTTGCAGACCGGAAAGACAGCGAGGCCAGGCACATAATGGCCAATGCTGAAGTTTTGCGCTCAATGTGGAAAGAGGCATCGCTCAGGGAATCCATAGGTGAATATGACAAGGCTGCGCCAATCTGGACGTCTCTCGGTAATTTTAGCAGTGCCTCACAAGCTACGTTGAAGTCAGGCGATGTCACTTTTCTTCTGGGTGAAGCTGCTGAGGCACTCAAGCGCTATCAAAACGCAGCCACTCTTGCCGCAAAGGGAGTTGATCGTCTGGCGGAGGCTAAGGCCTTAATCCGGATAGGCCGGCTATATTCTTACTCTGGAAAGAATGACCTGGCCCACAAGGAACTCACCAGGGCCAAAAACCTGCTTGGACCCATCGACAACAATACAAATCCGATCGTTGCAAACGCGTTGGGTGAAGCACTGAGCAGCCTGGCTGAGGTGAGTTATGCGACCGGCAACGTGGTTAAGACGTCTGAGCAACTCCAACAGGCTCTCAAGCTCCTGCATGACGATCGGAAGGGTCAAGCGAAGGCGCATCGTTTTGCAGCGTACATTGCTGGTAGCTTTGGCGTGCGGGATAAGGCAATCGCGGAGTTGTCTGAGACGCTCAGGCTCTATCGGGAAACTAATGACAAGGGTGGTGAGGGATTGGCACTCACAGCACTGGGACTGTCTCATACTTTCCAGGGCAATCAAGATGAGGCAATCGAGTTGCATAAGCAGGCAATTCCGATTTTCCAGCAAATCGGAGATCGAAACAGTGAGGCAATAGCCGTCAACGGACTGGGCCAGGCTCACCAGGAGCTAAAAGACTATTCAACTGCGCTCTTCCAATATCGCAAGGCCCTGCAAATCTTTCACGATACCGGAGCAGTCGACTTCGAGACAGTCACGATACTGACACTTGCGAAGCTGCAAAGTCTGATGGGCCATTTTGATGAATCCCTCGAGTCATACGATCGTGGCTTGCAGTTGTGCCGTGCTACGGGAAAGAAACGCACCGAAGCCAATGCGCTCAGTGAAATGGCATCGGTCTACGCGAGCCAGCACCGCACGGGCGAGACCCGTGAACTGTACGATCGCGTCTTGAAGTTCTATGAACGTATTAACGATCGTCGTGGCCAGTCGATCACGTTAAATGCGCTGGGTAACTTCCTTCTCGAAATCGGACAAAAAGAGGAAGCCGCAAAAACCTTCCGCCGTGCCCTCTCGCTGAGCGAGCAGGCTGCCGATGCCGGAACTATCATCGATACGTTTTGTAACCTGGCTCGCGCCGAACAAGCTTTGGGACATCTCGATGAGGCTTTTGATTTGATAAATCGCTCGCTGAAAAAAATCGAAAAGCTCCGGGCCGACGTCGGTAGCGCCGATCTTCGTGCGTCGTACTTTTCGGGAGTTCGGAAGAATTATGAGGTGGCGATCGATATTCTTTCGGATCTCGAGCGAGTGCGATCGGGTAATCGCTTTGCTGCTGAAGCGCTGGTAATGGCTGAGCAGAGCCGGGCGCGCGCGCTTCTCGATCTGATTAGAGAATCCGGAGCTGATTTGCGCCAGGACGTGTCGAAAGAACTGATCAATCGCGAGCTCGAATTAGAAGGAATGCTTCAACGGCAGGCTCAATACCAGATGCAGCTTAAGCTGAGCGGCAAAGACTCCGAAGTTGTAGAAATTGAAAATCAGATCGTCGAGTTAAAATCGGCATACCAGCAGATAAAGGCCCGGATAAGAGATCAAAATCCGCGTGCGTTGTCGCTCTCTCAGTTTCAGCCGTTGAGTCTGGCGGACATTCAAAAAGAGTTGCGCCAGGACGACGTCCTGCTTGAGATCTCACTCGGCGATGAGCGCAGTCACCTGTGGATGGTAACTTCTAACTCGTTTCAACATTTTCAGTTACCCTCTCGCCACGTTATCGAAGAGCGCGCCACGGAACTTTATCGATTAGTTACTGATCGAAAGCCGGAGTCAGAAAAGCTTTTCCTTCAAAAAGCACTGCCGCTGAGTCAGATGTTATTTGAACAAGTCGCAACACAACTCGGCAGTAAAAGACTTCTGTTAGTAACTGAAGGCGCATTGCAACTCGTTCCCTACGCTGCGTTACCAGATCCATCTGCTCCGCTCGATTCGAACGCATTGCCAAAATATCTGATACGCGACCACGAGATCGTCCAGTTGCCATCAATTGCAACCCTGCGCGCAATTCGGGCCGCGGAAAAGAAACATCGTGATGCGGCGGACAAGATCGCGGCTGTCCTTGCCGATCCGGTTTTTACTATTAAAGACGCGCGAGTTAAGAACTCTTCGCTCGCGCCGGCAGTCGCAAATGCTGCAACGGACGAGGACCAGCCCGAGTCTGCACAGCGAGCAGTTGAAAATTTAGCGAGTGGTGGTCCGGCACGTCTGACACATTCTTCCGAAGAGGCAGATGCGATAGCGAAAGCAGCGCCGCGTGGCACAACCCTCGTCGCAAAAGGCTTCGACGCCACGCGTGAGACGGCGCTGAACGCACACCTCGGCGAGTATCAGATTGTTCACTTCGCCACTCATGGTTTTCTCGATAGCGATCATCCCGAATTGTCCAGCATTGTTCTGTCGATGGTCGACAAGAATGGTGACGGTAAAAATGGTGTGATGCCGTTGCACGACATTTACAACATGGATCTTTCGGCTGAGCTCACGGTCCTGAGTGCGTGTCAAACTGCGTTAGGAAAAGATATAAGAGGAGAAGGTTTTGTCGGGTTGACGCACAGCTTCATCTCTGCCGGCTCGCGAAGCGTTATTGCGAGCCTTTGGAAAGTAGACGATCGCGCGACGGCGGCGCTCATGGAAGATCTGTACCAGTCAATGCTGCAAAAGGGAATGTCGCCGGCCGCCGCACTCCGGGCCGCCAACTTGAAACTGATGCAGGACAAACGTTGGAGTGCTCCTTATTACTGGGCCGGATTTGTGGTGCAGGGCGAGTACACGAATCACATAACGGTTGAAAATAATTCGCGGCGCAATCTCGGTGTGATAGCTTTACTGTCGTTGCTTCTGATTTCGTGTGGTCTAATCGCATTCAAAACGATAGCGACCAAAAGGCAAAAACTGAACTGACGACTCCGAAATGGCGCGAGACTCGGCAATTCCACCCGAGAGTTTCGATGAGATTCTCGCCTGGCTCAATCCCGATCGTGATCTGGCAGGATCGATCTATGTGCAGCTTCGTGAAGACCTCACTAAAATATTCACGTGGAACCGTTGCCCCGATCCTGAAGGTTTGACTGATGAAGTTTTCGATCGAGTAGCGAAGAAGATTCACCATCTCAGAGACAGTTATGTCGGCGATCCGAAACTCTACTTCTACGGCGTCGCTCGCAATCTAATCAAAGAAATCCCCAAGAAAGTCAAAATGCAGATGTCGTTGCAGGGTACTGAGCCCGCATCGGATCCGCGCAGCGAGCTGGAGCAGGAAGCTGCCGCAATGCGTGAAGATTGCCTGCGCTCGTGTTTACAAAAACTCAGTGAAGATAAACGCGAGTTAATACTTGCTTATTATGCCAAGGAAAAGCAGGCTAAGATCGATCATCGAACAGAAATGGCGCAGCGGCTGGGGATCTCAGTGGAGACTCTGCGTGTGAAAGCGTACCGGATTCGCGGCACGCTCGAACAGTGCATCGAACGTTGTCTTGAGCGCATGGCCCAAAACAGATGAAACGTATCGCGCGAAAATTCATTGTAATGGGATGGGGACGTCGGGAGGATGACCCATGAACGAAGAACCCGTGAGCGACGCCCTATTGCGGCAGCTTTTATTAGGGCAGGTCGACGACCAGGAGCGGCAACGTCTTGAAAGCATGTTTCTCACCGGCGCTCTTTCGAGAGAAAGAGTCATGGCCGCCGAGCAGCACTTACTGGACGATTTCCTGGACGATTCACTCACACCGGCAGAAAGAGAGCGATTCCTTGCGCAGTACGGCGACACACCTGCCGCACAACGCAAGCTCAGGATCGCGAAGTCTATTCAGGACTGGGCAGTAACGAGCGCAGCAGTGACTGCGGTTGGTACTGCAGCCGGATCGCGATGGAGTCGTCTGCGTGCGCGTTTCCGGTTGAAGCCTGTATTCATGATTCCGATCGCAGCAGTGACGGTGCTCGCGATCGTCTTTGCTGTTGTTTCGCTGAGGAGCCGTTGGGAACAGCGAAGCAGACATCTTGCGATGCAACAGGAGCTCGTACGCCTCAATGCCCCCTCGCAGGTGCGTGACCTCTCGTCGTACGTAGTGTTAACGCCGGGGGCAGTGCGAAGTGCGGAAGCGGAGAATGAGGTATCCGTGCCGCCTAATGCTGAATTTGTTGCGCTTGGTCTTCTTTGGACGCAGGGAGAGCGTTTCCCATCGTATCAAGCAAAAATTCTCAAGATAGATGAAGGTGAATCGTTCACGATTCCCAATCTGCAGCTCGATAGCGGCAATGTGATTCGACTAAAGCTACCTACCGGCTATCTCACGCGTGGGCTTTACCGGATAGAAGTCAGCGGCATTGGTGCTGATGGCGTCACAGGGCCGGTGGAGGAGTATCAGTTTCAGGTAAATAAGTAGACAGGATTACAGGATTTACAGAATTGGCCGGATAAATTACCTCACTTCCATCACCCCGCCGTAATGTTTCAAAGAAAAATTCATACCCGTTAGCAAAAGACCTCGCTTGCACAGGCCATGCTACAAACATCCGCTTCACATAACGGCGGAGCAACTGTTCTCTGTCCAAAGTGCCGGCAGCAAATAGACGGCACCGCGGTCTTCTGTTCTAACTGCGGGCAAAGGATTGCACAAGCTCCGGCTACAGGTGGAAACGCGCGGCCGATGACTGCGTCGTTAATCATGATTGTAGGCGTCGGCGTTTTGATAGTTATCCTGGTGCTCTCGCGCCAGCAGCGCTCCACTGGTCCAACGTCATTTATTCAAACCTCAGAGGGCAGCAGCAGTTCGACAATCAATCCCTTCACCCAACCTAACCGACAGGCACTAACAACGGCCAAGGTGCAGGAAGCGGTCGCAAGGCTAACAAGTAATTTGCGCGTGGGCGGAGCCATCGTGGTTGAAGGAATTCAGGAATTGCCGCAGGAAAGCGCGGCACGCGCAGATTTACGGTTCGAGGGTTTTCAATACAAATCCGATCAAATGGGAACGCCAGTCTCGAGCGACAAGCAATCACCAAAGAAGCCGGACGTAAACTCACCCAACTTTTACGACGAGATGTACCGGTACGGAACTCAACAAGTGCAAGCTAAGAATTACTCAGGCCCGGGATACGCGGTGCTCAAGCATTACAGCGACGGTCGTTGGGTTCTTAGAGAAGTTCACTGGCAACTCAATGGATGGTCCGGAACAGTTGAGATCAAATAGGTGCTGGAACAGTTCAGTTCGATAAAGACGATCTAAAGGAGCCAAAAATATGTTCTGTACCGAATGTGGTGGACCACTCGATGCTTCCACAAATATGTGTTCGCGATGTGTACTGCCTGCCGTGGCTACTCAAACACCTGCGGGAGCATTATTAGTATCGTCTCATGTCTCTGGCCCACCTCGCGTAACGCCGCAAGTCACAGCGAAGGTAAAAGAAGCTTCCAAAGACGCGACGCAAGCATTTAAGACCTTCGCTACGAATCCAGTCGGAGGTTTGCCGGTTGCCTTTAACAGTCTTGGTCCATCGCGAGCGATGGGAGTAGGCATCGTGTTTGCCGCTTTTTCGATCATCTGTGTTTTTATGGGTGTGTACTTTGCGTTGCCGTCCTTTGCCAAACCAGATATTGGCGATTCTCTCAAGTTCATTGTGTTCGGAGCTGTGCCGTTTGGCAGTCTGCTGGCGGCTGGAGCCGCTACCCGCAAAGCCTTTCGTGGTCACGGAACACTGCACGGCGATGCCTTTGTTGCTGGCGCGGCACTGCTACCCTTCGGGTTTCTCGTGCTGATTAGTGGTCTGCTCGGGTTGGCTAATCTTGAGATCGCAGCTCTGCTGGTCGTGTTCGCAATGTGTTATGGCATTCTGATGCTTTACACCGGGATCACGCGAATCTCCAACGTTTCTGAATCTCACGCAGCTTTTGCCGTACCGGTGATGATCATTGCCAGCTTTTGGCTGACGAAGATTATCTTCGGCGCAATGCTGCCGTCATTGATGCCGTCGCCGACGAACTTCATGCCGTTTGGTTAATCGCGCTGACTGAATCATGTGCCGTACAGATGTGTGAGTGATTTGTCGTTTAACGGAGGTGAAAGGTGAAATACTGCGCAACGTGTCAGCTCGACTATCCCGATACGAGTCGCTTCTGCAAAGCCTGTGGCAATCAGCTAGGCGAGAAGATTCTTAATTCTGCGCCGTCACGCGCTTGCCCGTCCTGTGGAGCCGCGACTCAGAGTACCTGGAAGTTCTGCAAGCAATGTGCATACACACTGGATGAGACCACTGTTGTTACAGCTCCTTCTCGTGCCGCGGGTGACGCGACTTATGTGCTTCACGCGCCCGCAGCAACTCAAGCTTCTGCGGAAGAGGAATGTTGGAGTTGTGGTTATCGTAATACGTTCGGTCGGCAGACCTGTGAAACTTGCGGTGCACTCCTCGGCTCGTACGCCCGCAAAATTCGCTCGAAAAAAATCGCAATCGGCATCGCGGCGGCAGCAGTGATTTTGGTGCTTGCTACGGGCGTGGCTGCCGCAGGTTGGTATGCGCTTGGCGTAAAAGTAACAGTGCAAACGGATCCCGGTGACTCCACGATCGTAATAGACGGCCAGGAAATCGGCGTAACCAATCAATATGGATCGTTGATAACACCGCGTCTTCGTGCCGGGGACCACACGCTCACAGTAATTCGCAACGGTTATGATGAATGGAAACAGTCATTTGCCATCGGCTTCACTGACGTCGGCAAGACCTTAAATGTGAAGCTCAATCTAACTAAGTTCAAACTGACGATCGTTTCGTCACCCGGAGGCAGCGAAGTCCTGGTGGACGAAACCTCAATGGGGAACACCAACGAGAATAGCGGCACGCTTGAAACCACTCCGCTACCTCCGGGCGAACATACCGTGATTGTTCGTCATGACGGATATCGAGACTGGAAGCAGACCGTTACTCTCAAGGCCGATCAGAAACTCGATGTCACGCTGAATTCCGCACCCGTTTATAACAGTGACTTCTCTTCGGCTGAGAGTGAAGTAAGGAATGCGCTGGAAGGCTGGGCGCAAGCAACACGTAATCACGATCTCGATTCTCACATGCGGTATTACGCCGATACTTTGGATTATTACTACCGCATTACGCAGGTACCTTCTTCCAGAATTCGTGATGACCGCAACCGCGCGTTTCAAAAGTTCAATTACCTCGACGTTCAACTGAGCAATATCAACGTTCAGCTTGATTCAACCGGACAACGCGCAACGGTTGTGTTCGATAAGAGTTTCGACTTTCGCGGAGACAACAACTCATTTTACAACGGCTCTGTCCAGGATCAATTAACGTTGACGAAGTTGGGCGGAGCTTGGCTTATCACGGGTGAAAAGGAACTCAAAGTGTATCAAGTGAACAAATAAATATCGTGCGGGATCTTTGGACATTGAATGGAGTTTGGAAATGACAAGATTGCTACTGATAGTGATTCTTATTTGCTCATTGTTAATTGGGTGCGGTTCCGGACGGCGATCGTTCGACAATGGCGGGTTGTATCCGATTTTGTCTCAGGATCGAAAGTGGGGTTACATCGATAAGGCCGGAAACGTAGTGATCCAACCACAATTCGAACGCGCGCGGATTTTTTCGGAAGGGCTAGCGTCTGTCAGTGTTGATGGCAATAAGTACGGTTATATAGACAAGTCCGGAGCATTTGTAATCAATCCTCAATACGATGAGGCTCAATCCTTTTCAGAAGGGCTCGCTGTTGTCGTTTCGGATGATAAAGTTGGTTACGTCGATCCTACAGGTAAGGTGGTAATAACGCCACAGTTTGAACGCGCCTACGGAGAAGCCGCATTAGCCTCTACATTCTCAGAAGGACTGGCCGCCGTCAGAGCAGGAGATAAATGTGGTTACATCGATAAGAGCGGCAAGTTTATTGTCAACCCTCAGTTCAAGGAGTGCTTCCCGTTTTACGGCAAGCTTGCACCGGTGCGAACCGACGACAAGTGGGGCTATGTTGATCGGTCAGGCGCTATTTCAATCCCCGCGCAATTCGATACGGCGTTCCCATTTACCTACGGATTAGGTTTGGTAAGAATCGGTCGGAAGTATGGCTATATCGACACGGCCGGAAAGATTGTAATCAACCCACAGTTTGATGCGGCTACCCCATTTAGCGACGAGGGCATCGCCGGTGTGCGAATGAGTGGAAAGTGGGGCGGAATTGATACCACGGGAAAGATGGTTATCAATCCACAATTTGATGGAAACAGCAACTACTCACAGGACGGCGAAATCTTTGTGGAAGTCATTATCCAGGATGTCGGACGAATTACTTTTTCTGAAGGCCTCGCATCGGTACGCACTGGCGACAAATCAGGATACATCGACAAGAGTGGCAATTACGTCATCAACCCGCAGTTTGATCTCGCGTTTCCATTTGTTGGCGGTTTGGCTCTTGTAGTCGGTGGTGGACCACAGCGCCAAGTTGGTTGGATTGATAAAACTGGGAAGTATGTCTGGAAATCCACTGGATGAGTTCGACCCTATTCCGTCAATAACTAATTTCCGTCGTAAATGTTGATGAAGAGACTGCTGTTGATCCTCACGGCGTTCTCCCTGCTGCCAATTTGTCGCGAGGTCCGGGCGCAGGAGCAGACTAATCGTATTCTCACGCGTGCCGATTCCGTCAACAGCCTCCCTTCGCAAAACAAGCGTTGGGCTCTCTTGATTGGTGTCGATAAGTATCAGGATTCAAACATCAGTTCCTTACGAGGCGCAGCGAACGACGCAAACTCGTTGCGAGAGGTGCTCATTAAATACGCCGGTTTCCCGCAGGACCAGGTGGTTGTGCTCTCGACCGCAGAGCCCGCCGAGAGACAGCCGACTCGTAGCAACATTCTCAAGCGGTTATCAAACTTATCTGGCCTCGTTCCCAACGACGGACTCCTGCTGTTCTCGTTTGCTGGTCATGGCATTGAACGAAACGGGCAAGCGTTTCTGATTCCCTCAGATGCAACCCTGACTGAAGATCTTGGCCTGCTGGAAGACACGGCTGTCTCTGTCACGCAAATCAAGAAGCGGATAAAAGATGCGACGATCAAGCAGGTAATGATCTTTTTGGACGCGTGCCGCTCGTATCCGACCGGACGGTCCGACAGCGCCAATCCACTAACACCAGGGTTTATGCGAGCGTTTGATTTCCGTGCCAATAATAACGAGGTGACGGCGTTCGCAGTACTGTACGCAACAGCAGTGGGCCATCGCGCTTACGAGTACACCGAGAAACATCAGGGGTACTTCTCGTGGGCTATTGCGCAGGCCCTCAGTGGCGGCGCCGCCAACATTAAAGGTGAAGTCACGCTGCACGC
>DASTTS010000307.1:0-3342 GCA_035760085.1 Pyrinomonadaceae bacterium | reverse complement strand
ACAACCGCAAAGCGAAGTACTACAAGCTCACACGCTCGGGCCGCAAACAACTCGAACGGGAAGCCAAAGAGTGGGATCAGACCACAGAAATCGTCGCACGGTTTTTCGAACCAGTGGAGGACCAGTCATGAAACTGCGCGCGTGGTTATCGAGAATCAAAGGACTGTTTTCGAAAGACGCTCGCGACCGCGACTTTGCAGACGAGCTCGAAAGCCACCTGCAAATGCACATCGACGACAACATCCGCTCCGGGATGTCGCCGCAGGAAGCGCGGCGAGTCGCGGTCATGAAATTGGGTGGTGTCGATCAAACAAAAGAAGCTTATCGCGATCGCGCGACGATTCCTTTTGTCGAAAGCGTGGTCCAGGATCTTCGCTTTACTCTCAGACAACTTCGCAAGAACCCGGCCTTCACCGTCACCGCGACCACGATGGTCGCACTCGGCATTGGCGCCAGCGTGGCAATATTTGCGTTCGTCGATGCTGCGCTCATCAAACCTTTGCCCTATCACGATCCCGCGCATCTTCTCTACGTAACCGAAACGGCCCCCGACATACCGCGTGGCGTGCTTTCGTATCCTGACTATGTCGATTGGAAGAAGCTCAACCAGGTTTTCGATTCGCTGGACGTCTACAATCAGCGCGGGTATGTGGTAAGCACGCCCACAGGCGTGGAAATGGTTGATGGCGCCCGCGTCACGGCCGGCTTCTTTCGGACGCTTGGTGTTCGTCCTTTGCTCGGTCGAGATTTTTCTGCCGGCGAAGACACGCCCGCAGCACCACGCACTTTGATGCTCAGCTATGCCTCATGGCAAAAACGTTTTGGCGGTAAGCCGGAGATTGTCGGCCAGTCGATCACTTCAGATGAGATTCCGTACACCGTCATCGGAGTCCTGCCTCAGGACTTTCATTTCGCACCAGTTGAAAATGCCGAATTCTGGGTCGCACTCAACCCGATCGGCTTTTGCTTTGAAAGACGGAGTTGTCACAGTTTACACGGGATCGCACGGCTCAAAGAAGGCGTCTCGATCGAAGCGGCGCTGGCTGACGTTACGCGGATCGCGAAAGACCTCGAGGCTCAATATCCTGACTCAAACCGGAACCAGGGCGCACTTGTGTTGCCGCTGTCCGAAGTAATCGTTGGGGATGTAAAGCCGGTTTTGCTGCTGTTACTCGGTGGCGCTGCGTTGTTGCTGCTAATCGCATGTATCAACGTCGCCAGTCTCTTGCTGGTGCGCTCGGAAACGCGTCGTCGCGAGTTGTCTGTACGACGCGCGCTGGGCGCGACGAAGGCGCGCTTGATTCGTCAGTTTGTGATTGAAGGGTTAACGATCGTGGTGGTGGGAACCGTGATCGCTCTGATTAGCTCCCATTGGGCCATGCAGATCCTGATCGGACTGATTCCTAAAGACATGATCGGCGGCATGCCATACCTGACCGGACTGGGGTTGAATGCACGTGTGCTCATGTTTGCTCTCAGCATTGCTGCATTGGCAACAGCGCTGTTTTCACTCAGTCCGGCCTTTCGCTTATCGACTCTGGACGTGAGAGAAGGAATGGCGGAGGGATCACGAGGGAGTGCCGGCAAAGTTTGGACCAGAATCGGCGCGAAGCTTGTGATTTTGGAATTAACAACGGCGATGGTGTTGCTGGTTGGCGCGGGACTACTCGGGAAAAGTTTTTATCGCTTGTTGCAAGTAGGTGCAGGCTTTGAACCAAAGCATCTGATCACCATGCGGATGCGCGCACCGCTTTCAGCTTACGGAGAAGATCCGCAAGCGGTGGCGTTGCAGCGGAAAGTTGTGGAGGAACTCAAGCGCTTACCCGGCGTAACGTCAGTTGCGCTGGCTGATACTTTGCCTCTGAACTTCAATGGCAACACAGATTGGATCAGGTTTGCGGCCCGCGCGTTCAACGGCGAGCACAACGAGGTAAACCAACGCGGCGTGAGCTCTGACTATTTCACAACTCTGCAAGCGAAGCTCTTGCGAGGGCGAATGTTCACGGACGCAGAGGATTTGAGCAAGCCTAACGTAGTCGTAATCAATCAAACTTTAGCGAAGAAGTTTTTCCCCGGCGAGGATCCAATAGGGCAACGATTTGGCGACCTCGATCTGAATCAGAAATCTTTAAAGGAGATCATCGGCATCGTCGACGATATTCGAGAAGGACCATTGGATTCCGAGATTTGGCCCGCCTACTATTACTCGCTCAATCAACGTCCTGACAATGGTTATTCAGTCGTGGTCCGGACCGCGCGGGGCGAGTCACTGATACCAACCATTGCCGATACCATACGTCGCATCGATTCGCGGATCACGATCTCGAATCAAACAACGATGACGGCAAGAGTCAACGAAGCGCCGAGTGTTTACTTACGCCGGTCTTCGACGTGGCTGGTGGGAGGTTTCGCGGCGGTGGCGTTGCTGCTCGGAGTGGTTGGACTGTACGGCGTAATCGCTTACTCGGTGAATCAACGCACTCGCGAGATCGGAGTCCGCATCGCTCTCGGCGCACAACGCACCGCGGTGTATCGACTCATCTTGAAAGAAGCAGGCGTGTTGGCCCTCGCAGGCATTGTGATCGGTACCGGTTGCGCGATCCTCGTTGCCTCACTGATGCGCAAACTCCTCTTCGGCACTCCGCCATGGGATCTCACAACACTTGTTTGCGTAGCCGCTGTGTTGGCAACATCGGCGTTGTTGGCGAGCTTCCTTCCTGCGCGTCGCGCAGCCTCAGTCGATCCGATCTCTGCACTGCGCGCCGAATAGATTTCGTGAACATTTTCTTGACGGCTCCAATCCGCAGTTGCTTAAATGGATTTGCTGCGCCGAAGGCGTAGTGCTTGCCTAACTCTCACGCCAGTCCACTCAAAGTCGAGGTTTCCCCCTATGCAAAAGCAGTTTCAATCACCCGTTGGTTGTGTTGTCGACATTGCTACGCCTGCAAAAGGAAAGCTGAGGGCGCTCGGCGCTGTATGGGCGTTGATCGCGCTGTTCCCGATCGTGATCATTAACTATTTGCTTATCCAGGTCCTGACCTCGCCCAATCCGCTTGTAACGAAAAGTTTGACCACCTTCCTGGGCTCGCTGTTGATGCCGGTCCTTGCCTGGTATTCGTTGGGGAGCGCGGTGCAGAGGTTTCGCGCGGCCTCGACTGACGGCCGGTATTTCAGATCCGGACCAGGTGGAATCTCAGTTTATCTTCCGGATGACTATGCCAGCAGCACGTTTCTTTTTTCACTAAAGACTCTCAAATTTGATATGCCATGGGACCAAATCAAAACGTGGTACCCATTCGTGCAATCAATGAATGGTTTTCCGACAGAACGTGCGATTGTTTT
>DASTTS010000306.1:0-3763 GCA_035760085.1 Pyrinomonadaceae bacterium | reverse complement strand
CAGTCCTTCAGCGCGACTTCGCTTCTTCTACAGACGTTCACCCTACTGGGATCCGCAAATGAATCTTTATCCAGTAGGGCGAATCATTCGTGTAGTTGATCTACCACTTGCCTGATTTGATAGACGCCCGACTTACCAGCGCGGTGTCGGGCGTCGAGCAGGGCAAACAGTGTGCGAGTTTGCCTTTAAATGACTGTGCGACGTCCGCCGATGATGTTGATAAGCAGCACCACGAGTGCTAACACGAGTAGAATATGGATGAACCCACCAACCGTGTAGCTACTTACCACGCCGAGTAACCACAGGACCAAAAGAATTACAAAAATCGTCCAAAGCATTTTTTCTTCCTCCTTTTGTCAACCACGCCCAAGTTTCGTTGGTACAAAAGCAATCGCCCTCCATTGAGCAACGACCATGCCGTTTCTGTTTCTTGGATTTTGGGCGAAATTGACTTGTAATGGCGTATTAAAACCAGCCGCAGATGAACTCGGATGTATTGCGGATAGACTGTAGGCATCCGTTTTCCATCCGTGCTCATCTGTGGCTAGAGTCCAAATTTCACAAAGTTGTTCTGGACTTCACATATTGGTCACTGGTAAAGTGCCCAATAGGTTCGAGCGGGTCCTTCCTTTCGAAGTTCCGTCGCTTTTTCAATCCCCGATTGTTTTCATTTTTGGAGGTTTGTTTATGCCCACCCCCACGCCAAGGGTCTCTGTACGTACACGCAGAGTCGCCCTCGTAGGCCTGGCAATCATTACGTTTTCTCTTGTGATAGCCGCCGCTATCGTTACGTATCAACGGCAGCAGCCGCCTGTACAAAAGATCAACTACTCGCAGCTTTTCACGCTGGCTCAAACTGGCGGCGCCGTGGCGCTCTCCGTCGAAGGCGAGACGCTGACTGTTACGAAAGCAGATGGCGCGCTCCAGGAAGCAATCGTGACCGGCGAAACAACGCAGGCCGAAATCGTCCAGCTATTTCGCCAGAAGAACGTGCCGGTTGAATTTCGGCCGCTGCAACCAGGATTGCTCTCCAGCATCGTGGGTTGGGCGCTGCCGATATTGACGCTCGGTCTAATTGGTTTTGCGGGTTGGCGAATCTATTCGAGCATGAGCGGTCGCGGATCTTTCGAGCTTGAAAATCACAACGGCAAACAGAACGTCGGTTTTGAGGATGTGGCGGGTGTCGACGAGGCACGCGCTGAGCTGGCCGAGACGATCGAGTTTCTGCGGAATCCGGAGAGGTTCAGTAGGCTTGGTGGTCGTGTTCCACGCGGCATCCTGCTTTACGGACCGCCGGGAACGGGCAAGACCTTGCTGGCGCGAGCTGCGGCGAAGGAAGCCGGTGTTGCGTTCCTGGCTGCGTCGGGATCCAGTTTTCAGGAGAAGTTCGCGGGTCTTGGCGCTGCTCGTGTGAGACACCTGTTCGCGAAGGGAAGAAAGCTTTCGCCGTGCATCATCTTTATCGACGAGATCGACGCTCTCGGACGCAAGCGCGGCCGCGGCGGCGACTCCGCTACCGCCGATCAGGATCAGACGCTCAACCAGTTGCTCGTCGAGATGGATGGATTCGATCAGTCGAGCGCGGTTGTCGTTATTGCTTCGACTAACCGGCCTGACATTCTCGACAAGGCGCTCACACGACCCGGCCGGTTCGATCGCGAGATCGCTGTGAATTTGGCGGATGTCACGGGACGTGAGGCGATTCTCAAAGTTCATTCGCGCAAACTCCAACTCGAGGATGGTCTCGATCTGACGTGGATTGCGCGCGGCACTCCGGGCTTCTCGGGCGCTGAGCTCGCGAACCTCATGAATGAGGCGGCGATTGCGGCTACGCGAGATGATGCGAAGGCGATTGCTCGCAAGCACGTCGAGATTGCTCGTGACCGTATTCTGATGGGTGCCGAGCGACAAGGTTTCATGATGGACGACGATGAGCGCTACGCGACGGCCGTTCACGAAGCGGGTCACGTTGCCGTCGGTCTAGCGGTTGAGAATGGTGATCCGATACACAAGGTCTCAATCCTGCCGCGCGGGCGTGCGCTTGGTGTGACGCAGTCATTGCCCGAGCGTGATCGGTTCATGAAGAAGCGCGAGTATCTCGAAGACCAGATTGCGTTGTTGCTTGGTGGTCGTGCGGCGGAGCAGGTGTTGTTATCGACGATGACGGCCGGTGCTTCGAACGACATTGAGCGGGCGGTTGAAATCGCGCGGGCGATGGTGAGCGAGTTTGGTATGAGCAGGCTTGGACCGATTCACCTCGGACAGCCGGACCAGCAGCGCAGTCAGAGTTTGTTGGATAAGGTTGAGGAGTGCACGACCGAGTTGATTAATGAACAGCTTGAGCGTGCTTGCGCTATCGTGACTGCTGAGAGTGATTCGATTGGGCGGCTGGTCGAGATGTTGATGGAACGCGACACGCTCGATGCGGAGGAGATTGCGAGCTGCTTTAAGCGGGAAACCGTTCGCGCGGCTTAGATAGACTTTTACAGGATGACAGGATTTACAGGACTATCATGATAATCCGGTAAATCCTGTCATCCTGTCTAAATCACTTCAGACAACCAGGTACAACGGATTTTCGAGGATTTTCTTGAACGTCTGAAGGAACTTCGCCCCTGTAGCGCCGTCAATCACACGGTGATCGCACGACATCGTCACGCGCATCATCTGCCTGATCACGATTTCATTCTCACGCACAACCGGCTTCGCCGTCATCGCACCAACCGCCAGTATCGCGCCCTCAGGTGGGTTAATCACCGCCGTAAATTCATCAATCCCAAACATCCCGAGATTACTGATCGAGAAAGTCGCACCCGTGTACTCCTCAGGCTTTAACTTCTTCGATCGCGCCCTCTCCGCCAACTCCCGCACTTCCGCAGCAATCTGGCTTAGTGACTTCTGATTCGCCGCACGAACTACGGGCGTTATCAACCCATCCTCAATCGCCACGGCCACGCCGATGTCAGCCTGCTCGTAGTAGCGCACAAACTTTTCCTGGAACGACGCATTCACCTGCGGATGTTGGATCAGTGCTGCGGCAGTGACCTTGATGATGATGTCGTTGATGCTGATCTTGAGATCGGGATCGAGGGCGTTGATCCCCTTACGCATTTCCGCCGCGCGATCCATCTCGATGTCGGTGGTGAGAAAGAAGTGCGGCACCGGCCCGAGCGACGTAACCAGTCGCTTCGCGATTGTCTGTCGAATCTGACTGGCGGGCTCATCTCGATAAGCAGCAGCGCCTGCCTGCTGGAAGACCACCGGTGCGGCCGCGGCTTTAGGCTTGCTGATTGCTTCTTCGATGTCTCGCTTGATGATACGTCCGCCGGGTCCACTGCCTTGCAGCGAGCGTAAATCGATACCCGCCTCGGTAGCCATACGTGCGGCCAGCGGTGAAACTATCATGCGACCTGAATCGGATGGGGCAGCTTGCGGCTGGCGACCATTCGCAGGGGCAGCCGCTTTCGCCTGTGGTTGCGGTGGAGCCAGATCAGGTATAGGCGGCGGTACATCCGTTTCCTTCTGTTCCTGGACTTGCGGCTGGGCTTCCCCTTCAGACAACAGCGACGCGATGTCTTCGTCTGGTTCACCGACAATAGCGATCGTCTGTCCGAGTGGCGCTGACTGTCCCTCGTTGATGAGAATCTTTCGCAGCACGCCGTTGCTGAGCGCCTGCATTTCCATCGTGGCTTTGTCGGTATCGATTTCGGCGAGCGGCTCGCCCATGGAGACCTTGTCTCCCTCTTTCTTTAACCAACGCGAG
>DASTTS010000305.1:0-10365 GCA_035760085.1 Pyrinomonadaceae bacterium | reverse complement strand
GAGGAGAATGTTGTTGATGATGTCGAGTGCGGGATGTTTTTCGAGAGCGAGTCGCAACTCGTCTTCGAGTCCAATCTTCTCGCCGTCAATAATGTGGTTCTTGAGACGCTCCTCGACGGTTTCACCTTTGCTCGCCTTCTTTGTCGACTTCGCCTTCACGCCTTCGAAGAGCTTCGTGAACTCAGTCAGCGGATCGTAAACGCACACGTCGCCTTCGAACTTGCGCTGGTCGTAGATCAATTCGCGCGCGACTTTGAGTTCCTGTTCGCCGATGCGATTCAGCGGCTCAATCTTGCTCGCGTTCACGATCGCGGAGTCGAGTCCGGCTTCAACCGCATCGTGAAGGAATACGGAGTTGAGCGCCACGCGCGACGCCGGATTCAGACCGAAAGAGATATTCGACACTCCGAGAATCGTTAACGCCCCCGGCAGCTCGGCTTTGATTCGCCTGATGGCCTCGATCGTTTCGAGCGCGTTGCGACGGTCCTCTTCGATACCCGTCGAGATCGGCAACGCGAGCGCGTCGAAGAAAATGTCAGACGCAGGCAGACCTAACTCCTGTGTTGCCTGTTCGTAAGCACGCGTCGCGATCTTCACCTTGCCTTCAGCTGTGCGCGCCATGCCGTCTTCATCGATCGTGCCGATGACTACACTCGCGCCATACGTCTTCGCGAGCTCGATTACCTTCACGAAGCGTGGGACGCCGTCTTCGTAGTTCGTCGAGTTGAGGATGCACTTGCCGCCGGCGTGCTGCAGGCCGGCTTCCATCTTCTGCCATTCGGTCGAGTCGAACATCAAAGGGATCTTGACGTTCGTGACGAGGCGGGAAGCGAGCTCGTGCATGTCGGCTTCACCGTCACGGCCGACGAAATCGACATTGACGTCGAGAATGTGTGCGCCTTCGCGCTCCTGCTCTTTGCCGAGTGCCACGAGGCCGTCCCAGTCTTCCGCGTTCAGCAGGTCGCGCATCTTCTTCGACCCGCTTGCGTTCACGCGTTCGCCGACGATCAGGAACGACGCATCCTGCACGTAAGGCTGTTGAATGTAGATTGATGAAGCAGCGGGAAGCGTCTTTGCGTGACGCTCCTTCGGCGTGATCTGCTTCATTGCTTCGACGACGAGACGGAGGTGCGCCGGTGTCGTTCCACAACAGCCGCCGACGATGTTCGCGCCGAAGTCGTTCACGAAGTGGACCAGTTGCGCAGTAAAACTCTCCGGAGTTTCGTCGTAGTGCATCTTGCCTTCGACTACGGAAGGTAGGCCCGCGTTTGGCAACACTGAAACCGGCAGCGGCGAGTTATCGCAGATGTAGCGAATACTCTCCGTCATGTGCTTTGGACCAGTACCGCAGTTCATGCCGACCACGTCGATCGGAAACGGTGCGAGGGCAGTTAGCGCGGCAGAGATCTCCGTGCCGTTGAGCATGGTCCCAAACACTTCGATCGTAACCTGCGCGATTACCGGGACGCGACGACCTGATTCTTTGAAATGACCGAAGATCGCAGCGAGCGCGGCTTTTGTTTGCAGTAGATCCTGGCAAGTCTCGACGATCAGCAGATCGACACCACCGTCGAGTAATCCACGCGCTTGCACTGCGTAAGCATCGCGGAGCTCCTTGAACGAGATGTGGCCCAGTGTGGGCAGTTTGCGACCCGGCCCCATCGAGCCTGCAACCCAGCGTGGTTTGTCTTTGGTGGAGTAATCAGAAGCGACACGTTTCGCGAGCTGCGCCGCGAGCACGTTCATGTCGTAGGCTTTGTCGGCGATGTCGTACTCGGCAAAATCTACGGGCGTGCCGTTGAATGAATTGGTCTCGACGACGTCGCAGCCGATGTCGAGGAAGGCTGCGTGCACCTTCTCGACGGCGTCCGGCCTCGTGACGAGCAGGTTCTCGTTGCAACCTTCGAAGCGCGGTCCACCAAAGTCGTCGAGCGACAGGTTCTGGACCTGTAGGTTCGTTCCCATCGCGCCATCGAAGACGACGATACGTTCTTTAAGAGTTTCGAGAAGGTTCGGCATAAGCAATAACAAAGGCCCCGCGCCTAACAACGCGGAGCCTCAAAAACTTAACTCACCGAGCTGTTTAGCGGATTATTTTATGTGGCCGCAAGTCGCTTTAACTCACCACGCCAAATTGTCAAAGCTTATTGAACCATATCTTGTTAATCCTGTAAATCCTGGAATCCTGTGAACGGACTTAGTCAGTCCAAAGCTCCGCAAGGTTCAACTTGAACCCAGGCAGCAGTGGATCACCCGAAACCGTCTCAGGACTATCCAGAATAACGACTTCCTCATTGGGTCGGTACACATAAACTTGTCGTTTGGAAGGATCGATTAACCAACCCAGCGACATGCCGTTCTCCAGGTATTCAAACATCTTGAGGTAAAGCTCCGTAAGAGTGTCACTCGGAGATCGAATCTCGACGGCAAAGTCTGGACAAAACGGACCAAACCTCTTCCTTTGCTGTGCTGTTAGACTGTCCCATTTTTCGCGTTTAATCCACGACGCATCAGGCGAACGAATAGCGCCGTTTGGCAGTATGAACCCCGCGGAAGAGCCAAAAACGACACCAGTTTTATCCTGTCGGGACCAGGCTTCAAGTTGATACGTGAGGTCAGCATTTTGTCTACCAGTCTCTGAGCCCGTAGGCGGCATGACTATTAATTCTCCGGTTGAGGTGAGTTCAAGCCGCAGTTTTCTGTACTTGCGACAGAGTTGTTCGAACTGTTCCGGTGTCATTCCCTTGGCACCGATCAGCTCTGGCGGAATGTAAGCATCGTCAATTTGTGTGAGATTGCGGGCCATTTCTAAGCTCCTAATCGTTATGAAGATGCTAGCATCCGTCCACTCCACGAACAACAGCTATTGTTTGTCAAATCCGGCTATTATTTGTCGAAAGTGGCTATTTACGATTAACATCCCTACATGCGACGCGCCATCTACCCCGGTTCGTTCGATCCAGTCACTAACGGCCACCTGGACATCATCGAGCGCGGCTGCAAACTCTTTGACGAGATAATCATCAGCATTCTCGTAAACCCGGAGAAGCAGCCCTTTTTCACTGTCGAAGAACGCCGCGAAATGCTCAATGACGTCGTCGGGAATATCTCTCGTGGAGGTTGCACCGTCCGCGTCGATTCGTTCACCGGATTACTCGTCAATTACGCCGTGGCCCAACAAGCAAACGTCATCGTGCGCGGCATACGCGCCATCTCCGATTACGAGTACGAACTGCAAATGGCCCTGATGAACCGCCGTCTCGAGCCAGGCATTGAAACTGTCTTCATGATGCCTGCCGAAACTTACTCATACGTCAGCTCACGCCTCGTTAAAGAAGTGTTTCAACTCGGCGGCACCGTCGCCGGCCTCGTCCCACCACTGATCGAAAGACGAATGAAGGAAAAGTTAAACTCAAGATGAAAACATGGCCCGTTATGTCATCCTCCTTCCCTGTTTCTGAAAACGTCGCTCGTATGCAGTCGTCAGCCACAATGGCGGCGATGCAAGCGGCCGAAAACTTACGAGCTACTGGCGCAGATGTCTGCGACTTCGGCGCCGGCGAGCCTGACTTCGACACGCCTGAGTACATCAAGCAGGCAGCCGACCGTGCGATGCGCGCGGGCCGCACGAAGTACACCGCCAACGCAGGCATTCGCGAGCTGCACCGCGCGATCATCGATTTCTACCAGCGCGAGTTTGGTACTGAATACCAGCCGAATGAAGTGATGGCGACAGCCGGTGGCAAGCAGGCTATCTTCAATGCCGGAGTCACTCTATTAAATCCAGGCGATGAAGCACTGATTCCAAAACCTTACTGGGTTACGTTTCCTGAAATCGCAGTCTTCGCCGGTGCGAAGCCAGTATTCATCGAGACTGAAGAAACCGGTTTCGTACTCACTGCCGCGCAAGTCGAACGCGCAATCACGCCAAAGACAAAGCTGTTGATTCTAAACTCGCCTTCGAATCCTTCGGGGCGTGTGCTGCCGCCGTCAGAGTTTCGCCGCATCATGGAGCTGACGAGTGAGCGTGGGATCTTTGTCATCTCTGACGAATGTTATTTGCGGTTTGTGTATCCCCCGGGAGAAGTTTTTAGTGCGGCGAGTCTTCCGGCAGAGCTAAGATCACGTTTGTGCATCGCGGGATCGTTTTCAAAGACTTACGCGATGACGGGATGGCGCGTTGGCTATGCACTTGCCCCGGCCGAATGGATCAAGGTGATGTTGAAAGTTCAGGGCCACTCGACTTCGAACACAAATTCGATCGCGCAATGGGCCGCGGTTGAGGCACTCACCGGGCCGCAGGAATCTGTTGGTGCCATGCTCGCTGAATACACGGCGCGCCGCGCGTGGTTACTCGACGCGCTGCAAGAGATTCCCGGGTTCAAATGTAGCGAACCTGAAGGTGCGTTCTATGCTTTTCCGGATGTGCGCGGGTGTTTGCAGAAGGATCTGAAGACTTCCGGCGACTTCGCACGGCGACTACTTGAAGAGGAACATACTGTCGTGACTGACGGAGCAGGATTCGGGGCCGAGGGTTATATTCGTATCTCTTACGCGACGTCGATGGAGCAGATCAAGGAAGGCATTCAGCGGATCAAGAATTTCGCCCAAAGACACTTTTAGCCGCGGATTCTCGCGAATAAACGCTGATCTGCGTTCATTCGCGAAAATCCGCGGCCAAATTCTTCTTAGTAAAGGTTGAAGTTGTATTCCAACTGCATCCACATCGAGACCTGATGCCCGTCCTTCGTTGCAGGTACGAATTTGATCTGACGTGCCGCTGCAATTGCTCTCTCAGTCAACCCGTACGGCAGACCCGAAACGGTCCTGATATTCTGCACGCTACCGTTTGAAGCAAACACCACTTTTAACACGACCGTTCCAGTAATCTGGTTCTTGCGTGCGTCTTCAGTGTACTGCGGCTCGGGCTTCGAGATCAGACGCGCTTTAGTTGTGACGTCTTTACCAGTAAAGATCTTGGAATAGTCGCCACCACCGCCGCCACCTGGTCCACCACCACCGGCGTTGAAGTCGCCGCCGCCGACGTTACCGCCGCGACCTGGTCCAAATCCATTACCTTCTCCGGAACCGATACCAGTACCAGTTCCACTTCCGATACCATTGCCAGTACCAGTACCAGACGAAGGATCGTTACTCTTCGACTTCGGATCGCCGTACGGCAACACTCTCGCATCGGGTGGGATCAACATCGGATCCGCATTCAATGTCGCTGCCACCGGCAACGCAGGATTCTTAATCTGCGGTGGTTTTGGATCCGGCGGAATAATCTGCGGCACATCTAGCGACGCCTGCGGAGTCTTACCAAACGATGCGGGCTTCGCTTCTTCGCGGCCACCGCCACCACCGCCGCCGGGTCGCTCCTGTTTGGGCTTGCTGCCGCCGCCGCTTCCTTTATTCAGTCCGGCAGTTCCCGGATCGGGCGTCGGCTGCTCGTCAGGAATATCGAGCATCTGCTCGACCTGAAGCTCTTCGTTATTCTGCGCAATCAACTGTTGCTGTTTGTTTCTGTAGTCGATGCCGACGACGAGGCCGAGAATCGCAAACAGGAACACGAACGACGATACCATCGCGACCACTACGCTTCTCGAGTCTGACGGCTCAGCGCCCATCACGGCAGCGCCACGCTCACGGCCCAGCCACGTCGAGAAGAGGGCCACGAGCAAACCACCGGCGAAAATCGCGAAGACAATCAGTCCTGCTTTCGAGGATGTCGCGCCCTGCGAACGATCCATCAGCATGACCGCGCCAACAAGCGCCACCATCCCCAGCAGAGCCGCACCCATGGCGACGAGTACGTTTGGTTTGCCAAGGAAACTTCGCAGCTTCTGGCCGTAACCGACAAAAGCTCGCTTCGTGAATCCGAACGGATCACGTTTGAACTCGGGCCACGTCAGCTCATATTCATGCGAGACGTCTTTGATCTCGTGGCTCAGGCGAGCTATGAGACCAGAGTCGTCCATGATTGTCAGGTGATATTCGTCTCGCAACACCAGCGCTGAGGAAGTATTGGAAGCTACGTAGACTGGATCGCTTGCATCCGGTTCGTGATTGAAAGCCGCTGCTGACTCGGCCACAGTGTCGCGGTTAAGAGTCACACTCGGATCGCGATTAACTGTCACGCTTGGATCGTTTACCGGTGGCGCAACGGTCGCTAACGGTGTTCCATCGACCGGACAAAAGGCAAATTTGTCAGCGAACTCTTCTTTACAAACTGAACAAAACTTCATCGATACTACCTCTTCTCGCCTGTGGGGGAGCAGCACCGACTGAGACAGTCCGTCTGCACCAGAAAATTCTCTTGCAAAGCTTGTTTCAATGCGCTTGTCGAGAACTCTCGAAGGCCCTGGCGCGACCCAGCGTTCGAGCAGCGACTTGAGCTCATTGTCGGAATTAAATTCTTCTTCCGGCTCAACGCCCATTTCAGGCCTCCCTCAAAGTAACAATTTCCCGACCACTATTCAATTCCTGATTGCTTTCAAGGTAGGGTCGCAGGATCCTTCTCAAACCCTCGCGCGCCCTGTATAAACGGGCCTTTACTGCTCCCACGTCGGTGCCTGCAATCTCAGCCACCTCGCTCAAGCTCAACCCTTCGTACTCAAACAAAATCAGCGCCTCACGTTGCAGTGGCGGAAGACTAAAAACTGCTTCCCGCACGTAGGTCGCCAGCTCTTCGTCGAGCAATCTTCGCAGAGGCGCTCGCCGCGGCGAATCCTTAGGTTCCTCTATGACCTCATCCAGACCGGTCTCGCGTCCCTGATCTCGAAACTGTTTCAGAGCCAGGTTACGCGCGGCTGCATACAAGTAAGTCTTCAAAGAAGCTCGTTCCGGATGAAAGTTCCCAGGCTTCCGAATCAAGCTGAGAAAGCAGTCGTGCGTAACGTCTTCAGCGCTTTCAACCGAGCCCAGCAACCGGTAAGCAAAACGAAAAATTGGTTGCCGGTATCGATCGTACAACTCCAAGAAGGCTGCCTGGTCGCCCTCTCCCGCTTTTCGCAGCAAAACCTCGTCTGTGGTTCTCTCGGGCAATCAAGCACTCGATCCTGCAGGAGTTGCTCCTGCTATAGTTACCTTAACCCGGATAAAAGTTACGGGTCCGAATGGAAAAAACTTGCGGGGCCCTCTAAATAATCCCAAATACGGGGGAATATTAATCCCACGAGGGCGGCAAGTACATATCTTTTACTATTTTTGCCGGGTCAGATCGACCAGATCCCTTTGTCAATCAGGGCTTAGGATGCGCTCTGAGCCCAAACGGTTGACGGGCAAAGACACGGCATCTAAGATGTTTTGGCCTCCTAAACTCGTTATGAAGTCATCTTTGCGCCTTTGCGCCTTTGCGGGAACCATCCTTCTCTGCGTCACGCTTGTAGCGCAGCCATTACGCGCGCAAACACCCGCTCAACCTGAACGCGAGCAGCTTTTGAACGGCCTGCGGCTGCTCTTCTTTCCCAAGCCAGGCAGCCCTGACGTCATTCTGAAACTGCGCATCAACAGCGGCGCCGCCTTCGATCTATCCGGCAAGGCAGGTCAGATGGCGCTGCTCGGAGATCTTCTGTTCCCGGACCCGGCTACAGTCGACTACTTCACCGGCGAAATGGGCGGCAAGCTCGATGTGACCGTAACCTACGATTCCACCACGATTACGATGGTTGGCAAAACAGATCAGCTCGAGCGCATTGTCGAAGTGCTGCGGAACGCTCTGATCGCTACGCAGTTTACGCCCGAACTCGTCACGAGGATGCGCGACGCGCGCATCAAGCTTTTGCGTGACACGATCATCTCACCAGCAGAAGTAGCTGACCGCGCCATCACCGCAAGACTTTACGGTGACTTTCCGTACGGCCGTCCCGCGTCCGGCTCGCCTGAAGACGTGGCCCGCGTGGACCGCGCGGATGTCATGCAGGCTCATCAACGCTTTCTGAATTCAAACAATGCCACGCTCGCGATCATCGGCGGTGTGACTAAACCGCGCGCGATGAGGACGTTGCGACAGCTACTCGGTCCCTGGCGCAAGAGTGAACAGATCATACCGACAACATTTCGTCAGCCGAATCCGCCTGACACACGCACTCTGATCGTTAACGTACCTGGCCCAACCGTCGAGCTGCGACTCGCCGCGCGTGGTGTTTCACGAACTGATACTGATTATGCGATCGCGATGGTCCTGGCGCGCGTGGCACAACTTCGCTGGCAAGCGTCTTCTCCAGAGTTATCAAAGCAACCGGTTTTCGTTAGAAGTGATGCTTACGTTTTGCCGGGTGCTCTCGTGATGGGTGCCTCAGTCAAAGAACTGAATGTTGCTGATTCACTTGCGAATGCAAGAAAAGTTATCGAGTCGTTGATGACAACTCCGGCAACGCCTGACGAGTTGGAACGCGCGAAGAACGAGGTGATTGGGGACGTAATGCCAATGCTCGCCAGGCCTGACGCGCTTGCGGATCCGTGGCTCGATGCCGATACGTATCGCTTGAGTGCACCTCAAGATCAGATTGCGCTGTTACGTGCAGTAACACCAGCAGATATTCAGCGTGTAGCGCAAAGACTTTTCAACAAAACAATCGTTTCCGTTGTTGCAGGTGAGTCGGCCCCGCTGAAGGCAGCATTGCAGGGCCGATATCAATATGAAGTGCTGGGCGAGATTGCAACTCCGGCTCCATCGCAAAAACCGCCAACGAAACCGGCGAATAATATCAATCCCAGGTAATCGCAAATTGTTTGCAAGCGTCTTGCAACCAAACCTGAATCGGATTTGGCTTAACTAACTGTGCTTGAGAACGGAAGTGCCGCGAAGGAACATGCGGGCCGCGTTCGCGAGATGTTTGGAAGGATCGCGGGCCGGTACGATCTTTTGAACCACTTGCTCTCCGGCAACACCGACAAACGTTGGCGCCGGATCGTAGCAAACAGAGTACGCGAGAAGCTTTCGTCGAGCAGTGCGCGCGTTCTCGATGTGGCCTGCGGCACAGGCGATCTCTCAATCACGTTGTTTGAAATTACGGGAGCAGGAGTTGTTGGGACTGATTTCTGCCGGCCGATGTTGGATATCGCTGCCGGAAAGATTTCCGGTCGCATAAGCTTAATCGAGGGTGATGCGTTGGACCTGCCCTTTCGAGATGGCACATTCGACGCGGCGACAATCGCGTTTGGATTGCGCAACTTGTCGAGTGTCGAAAGTGGTCTGGCGGAGCTCTCACGGGTCGTGAAACCGGGTGGCTGGGTGGCTGTACTCGAGTTTTCGCGACCGGCGAATGCGGTGCTGCGACCCTTGTTTAATCTGTATTTCAGAAAACTACTGCCGTGGATGGGTGGCCTTATTAGCGGTTCACGAAGCGCCTATATCTATCTGCCGGCGTCGGTCCAGAAGTTTCCGGATCAGTCTCAACTCTCGCTCCTGATGGAGCAGGCAGGTTTCGTTCAGGTTGGTTATGAGAACCTGACAGGTGGCATCGCGGCCTTACACATGGGCAGAAGGCCGAACTAGTTTGTTGTGGGATTGGTTGCAGCGCTTAGTTTGCAACCAGATACGTAGTCACGGAGTACGGTTTGGTAAGCGCGCGGTTGTCGGGGCTGTGCGAGTATTCGGACCTACTCCGGGCTACGTTATTTTATTTCTGTAAATCCTGAAAATCCTGTAATCCTGTCTAACCTGGTGTTGTATCATGGCGCGCAGTGAGCATCCTGCGGCGCCTGGTCATTCTACTTCTCGTTGTTTGGACCGTCGTCTCTCTCGTTACACTCTTAATTGAATTAGTTCCCGGTGATCCCGCTGTCGCTGTTCTTGGCGAACAAGCGACTCCGGAACAGTTTGCACAGTTTCGCGAGAAGCACGGCCTCGATCGTCCACCCTTCTTCTTCTCTTTTCCACACGACACTAACGGCGAGCGACACTTCGTCTGGCATGGTGTCGATAATCGTTACGTCGACTACTGGAGCTCGTTACTCAAAGGCGACATGGGTCTCTCGTTTCGCAACGATCGGCCCGTTAAGGATCTCATTCTCGAGCGCTATCCAGCGACGATCGAGCTCGCTATTGCTGCAATGTTGATCGCGATATTGATCGCGATACCTCTCGGTGTCATCGCCGGCACGAATCGCGGCACGATCATCGACAACATCGCGTCAGTTGTTGCATTGCTTGGTATTAGTCTGCCGAGTTTCGTGATCGGACCGATGCTTGTTTACATCTTCGCCGTAAAACTCGGATGGCTGGCGCCGTCAGGACGCTTCGATTGGAGCGACATCATCCTGCCCGCGTTCACGCTCGGCGCCGCGCTGTCGGCAATCCTAACGCGCATGGTGCGGTCGTCTGTGATCGAAGAGCTTGGCGAAGATTACGTTCGCACT
>DASTTS010000304.1:0-10417 GCA_035760085.1 Pyrinomonadaceae bacterium | reverse complement strand
ACGGGCGGCGTGAGTTTTGTCGACGCACGCGACGCGGCGCGCACGTTTCAAACGGCGATGAAGAAAGGCCGTCACGGCGAGCGTTACCTGCTTGGCTCCGCCAACTGGACCTTCTCGAAATTCTTCGGACGCCTCGAACGTCTTACGAAAGTCTCGTCGCCGTGGCTCGCACTGCCTTCACGACTTGCGATTACAGGCGCAAATCTCGTTGATTCGTTTTTCAAGCAGTGGGACATGGCATCGCCGGTCGAGCCGGGCGCGATCGAGATGGCCCAGTATTTCTGGTACCTGAACTGCGCGAAAGCCACACGCGAGCTCGGTTTCAAACCACGCGATCCAGGCGAAACACTTCACGACACCGTCGCTTATCTACGGGAAAACTTCCTCGGCAGCAACGCATTCGGAAAGTAGCCACAAAAGGCACAAAAAGCACATAAGGGAACTCTTTAGTGGTTTCGCGCGTCTTAGCACGCGACAGGAGAACTCACATGCGAAAACTACGGGCACTCGTCCTTCTTCCCCTCGCTACTTGTGTCTTCTTAACCGCCAACGCTCAGGGACAAACGACGTTGCAAGTCGGCACGCCGGTCGAACGCACGCTCGGACCAGGCCAGTCTCATGAGTTCAATATCACTGTTGAAGAGAACACATTCGTTCAGCTTGTGGTGGAACAGCGCGGCATTGATGTGACGGTCAAGATATTTTCCCCGGCCGGTAAATCTGCCGGCGAATACGATTCACCGAACGGCAATGATGGGCCGGAGCATGTTTCGTTCGTCGCTGCGACAGCCGGCCGGTATAACATTATTGTGAGCCCGCTTTACGCCGTCGAAGCCGGGACGGGCCGTTTCGAGATCAAGGTTCTGGAGATGCGTCAGGCGACCGAGCAGGAGATCAAGGCCAGCAAGAATCAGGAGTTTGTGAAAGCAAAAGGCATTGCCCTGCTCGTTGAGATGGAGGGTTTGATCGCTGAAATCAAATCGCCACCTACCAGGATCAAAGCCCAACTTCAAGCCGCGCAGCTCATCTGGAGCTCTGATGAAAAGCGCGCCTCGAAGTTTTTCGCGGATGCCACCAATGGATTCAAGGAATATCTCGCCTCGGTCGATGCGAGCAGTGACAAGTATGCACAACAGTACTCAAATATCATTGAGCTGCGCTATCAGGTGATCCAGATACTCGCCGAACGCGATCCGGAGGCGGCACTGAGTTTTATCTATTCGAGTAAACCGCCCGCTAATCCCTACGAGAACCGGCGCTCTGCTTCGACCGGCGAAGGTTTGCTCGAACTCTCGATCGCTAATCAGCTCGTGCGCACCGATCCCAACCGCGCGTTACAGATCGCGCGGCAGAGTTTGAAGTCACACTACTCGGTCAATCTAATCAGCACAGTTGGGCTGCTACGCCAAAAAAATCCCGAGTTGGCTTCTCAATTCGCCGCCGAGATCGCCAGCAAGCTGCTCAACGAAAAGTTGCTCACCAAACCCGAAGCCGCTTCGGTTGTCATCAACTTGCTTCGCTTCGGCCAAAACGCTCAGAGGAGTTCGGTGCCGAGTCCGGACGGAAATACACCGCGAATCGCAATTCTCACTGACGCGCAATATCGGGAGTTGTTACAGAAAGCGGTGTCGGAAGCTTTGTCTGTTCGACAACCACCGCCCGGCACCTATTCACCGGAACGAGACGCCGCTTTGAACTTGCTTTATGGACTGCGACAGTTTGGACCTGAGCTTGATAACTTCGCGAGTGGTGGCCTCGCAGCAGTGCAAAAGAAGCTTCTTGAACTAAATCCGGAAGCTTTGAGTGGGAACCAGTATCAAAATCTTGTCGGTAATAACTCGTATGAGGCAGCACTCGAAGGGATTGGAAAAGCTCCGGCGGACCAACGAGAACAACTTTACCTTCAGCTAGCCACCCGCGAAGGCAACAACGGAGAGAGCGCCCGCGCCAGGCAAATCATTAACGAACGTGTTTCCAATGCTCATCAACGCCGCCAGGCGCTCGCGAATATCGCTCAGCACGAGATGTACACCGCGGTTCAGAAAGGCAAGGTGGAAGACGCGCTGCGGATCATCGGTGATTTTAAAACACCACGCGAGCGGGCGATGCAAATAACACAGATTGCAGCTCAGATCGGGCCGGGACAGAAGCGCGCCAACGCGATAAATCTTCTCGAACAGGCGAAAAGCTTGTTGGGTTCGTCGCTGCAAGCGCAGGATCAGGACCAGATGAATGCGTTGATCGAGATCGCCCGTGCGTTTGGGAAGTACGATCCGAAGCGTTCGTTTGAGATTCTCGATCCGCTGATCGATCAAGTGAATGACCTCTGCACGGCGGCGCGGACCCTCGAGGGCTTTGGTTGGGATAACTATGAAGACGACGAGTTTAATCTGCAAAACGGAAACACCGTCTCGCAGCTCGTTAATCGTATGACGAATACTATCGGGTCACTGGCGCTCGTGAATTTTGAGCGTGCCAGGGCAACATCAGACCGGTTGAGGCTGCCCGAGGTAAGATTGCGCGCATACATGGAGATGGCACAGCAGACAATCCAAGCCAAATAAGCCGCGGATTTTCGCGAATAAACGCAGATCTGCGTTCATTTGCGTTTATCCGCGGCTAAAATTCTACTCGCCCAATGCCGCGTACTTGAAGAGCCTGTACCGATAACGCTGCTGCGCGCGGATGTTAGCCGCGATCACACCGTGCAGGTTCTCGTCCCACTTCGTGTACTGATCGATGTACCGATCAGACGCCGCTTTATCACCCTCAAACTGCACTGCCAGCGTCTTCTCAAGCATCTTCCCAACCACTTCGTGATACTTCGCGTAATTCACGTGCATCAACTTCGTCGCCGGATCGAAACTCAACAACCCGTTCTCCAGATAGAAATTCCACTGCATCAACTGCATCGTTTGGTAAGGCTGATCGCGACGCGGCTTAACGTTCTGTAACACACGCAAGATCCCGCCCGCATAAACACTCCGCAATTGCGCATCACTGTAATAACCCTGCTTGTGCAGCGCTTCCGCAACAAACAACGACACGAGATCAGCTTTCATCTCTTCCATCGCGTTCGCATTGTCCTGCAACGCTTCATCGAGCTCACGACCATCGCGCGTGCGATCGACGCCGAGATAGTGGCCCACTTCATGCCACAACGTGCGATAGAAATTACCGTCGGGCGTCAGTTCTTTGGCTTGCTGTTCGCCGATTGCGGCCGCGAGTGTCTTCGACACGCCTTCGAAGATGTTTGGGTCGCGCATGATGTTCGCACGCAGCAGGATCGTGCGGCCGTAACGACGCGCAACGTAGCTCTCGTTCGGAAGAATCGTCGCAGTGTTTCCACCACGCGATTGTCCAAAGTCTGCAATCACATCGTAGACACCGACGGGAATGTCTTCGCGTACTTTCTTGTGGTTCTGGTACGGCAGTGAATCTTCAAGAGCCTGCAAACCTTTCATCGCCTGGCGCAATGCAGTCGTTTCGGCTTGTCGCGTGAGGAACAAGCAGAACGAGAAGAACGTCTTCACACCGTACAACTCATCGTCGTAGGTTTCATATGATCCGATCTGTGCGTTGAGATTTTTGAAGTGTCCGGTGACCCAACTCGCGTCGCCCGACTCGTAGTCGTTAGACAGCAGGTCGCGCGCGCGGTTGCGCAGGTAACGCGCAAACTCCTCGTCGTCTTTCGCGAGCGCATCGGCTGCTTCGTTCAAAAGCTTGTAGGCTTTCATCAGATCGTCCGCATAAGCGACTGCGTATGGCACGGCATAGACGTCATTTCCCTGCTGATTGGGCGGTGTGATGCGTTGCGGATCAGCAGAGAGCTTTAGCAACTCGCCGAGCAGACCTGGATGCAGCGTTTCCAGCACTGGATACTTGTTGAGCGTTGCGATGTCGGCTTGCAGGTTCTTCACATTGACTGCACGCACGACGCTGCGCAGATCCATCACATTCTCACGTTTGTCCGGTTGGCCGCCGGGTAACCCGAGCGCCTGTTCGATCTGCTCTTTCGTGATACCCCACGGATACATGTTCTTACCGGGCTTCGTCGCATCGACGGGCACGAACGGCTCGCGTTTGTTTTCAAGCGTCGTCGCTATCGGTCCCTGAAAAAGACGATAGAGGGTCAGCAGATTCTGCGTCGCCGGCGTCGAGCCGGTGCGCTTGTCGAGTTGTTCAAGCGCGCGATACGACGCGAGTGCTTCAGGGTGACGCTGTTCCTCGTAAAGCTTCTGAAAAATCTGGCCGGCTTCGATCAACTTCGCGACGGCTTTTTTCTCGCCGTCAGAGAGTTTCGAAAGATCGCCGGACAAGCGAATCGTTTGCGTCTTGTCGATGATTTGCTGGCTCTTCTCGAGCGGCCAGTATCCGGTGGGCAAAGTTTGAGTCAGTAACAAGGCAGTCATCAGAAGTGTCGTCATGAATCCGATTTTGCCACAGACCTGAGCGGATAAGCACGCATTGCAGTTGTCAGAAGTTCTTGGCGAAACATATTTCCTGCACTCGCAAAGTGCTTGGATTTTTTCGTTATTTTTAAAGGCATCGTGCTTGCACTAAGCGCCGCGAGTGATGAATTTGACTACAACAATCAAACGTCGCTTCAAGCGCATGCGACGGCGACGCAAGGTGGGTCGAGCATATGACATGGCGCTCGAAGTCGCCAGCGTGCTGCCGCCGCGAGCGAGCGTGCTCGACGTCGGTTGCGGCAATGGCTTCATCGCGCATCATCTTCAGGGTTTGCTTGGTACGACTGTAGTTGGGTTGGACGTCGGCAACGACACCGCCGCGCGGATCAAATATCTGCCTTACGATGGGCGTCATTTTCCAGTTAAGGATGAGAGCTTCGATGCGGTGCTGCTCTGTTACGTGCTGCATCACGCACAGGATCCACGACTCGTGCTGAACGAAGTCAGTCGTGTATTGCGCGATGGTGGTTTGGCGATTATCTATGAAGACATTCCGATGATCTGGTGGGATCGTGTAGTTTGCTGGACGCACGATCGACAGTGGCGCGGGCGCACCGGACCATGCACCTTTCAAATGGAACACGGCTGGCGCAGGATGTTTAGTTTGGCGGGATTCGAGATCGTGAAGGAGCGTCCGTTATCACGTTGGCGCAACCTCGCACATCCGGTGTCGCGCAGATTCTTCGTGATTAAAAATCGTGTTAATTCTGTAAATCCTGTAATCCTGTCTAAACCTGAGGTAGTTAGAGACACGATTACAGGATTTCAGGATCTACAGGATGAATCTACTTAATCTCAACGATCCCGCGCTCAATCAACTTCTTAATCATCTTCAAACAATCAGCCTCGCGGAACGGGCAGATCGATAGTATCGACTGTATGTCCCACGAGCCATTAATTCGCGAAAGCACAAATCCTTCCTGCGGATCGATCTGCTCCGTCGTCATATCAGACGGCGAGACCCGCAAGTGCGGCACTGACTTCGGCCCGATCTGGCCACTGTCGTAAACGCGTTTGACGAACTTCTCCTCAGCCGCCGGCAACAACGCCTGCGCTTCGACATTGTTCGGTTGTTGCTGCAAAGCCTTCTGAACGATCTCCAACGCTTCTTCCGGATCGGTTTCCAGTTTGCGCTCAGCCGACCACACCATCTCCGTCACGCTCTCCGGCAAGTCCTCAACTTCCTTCACCGGCGGCGGCAGATCTTCCGGCAGCTCGCCCACAACGCGCGCAATGCCCTCGCTGATCAACGTGTAGAGCTGACCGTAGACGTGAAACGCCGACGCGTGCATGTGGTAACAGATCTCAGCAACCGACATGCGCTTCTCGACGAAGAAAAGGACCTGGCGATATTCCTTGCCGAGTTTCAACGAAGACGTCCAACCCGCGTTGAGCTCGAGTATCGATCTGTCGGAAGGTACAAGCGTGCGGTAGCGGTTGAACTCGTCAATGCGGTAAATACCCTCCATGACGACGTTCGTTGGTTCGACTTCGATCAGTAATAAATCGTCGGGCGGCGGCTCGTCGTCATAAAACTCGAAGTCACCGTCAGTCCACACAAAGAGATCGTAGATCGCGTCGAGCGTGCGAGTCTTCAGGATGCCGAGTACATCGTCTTCGGTTAAGAATCCCTGCTCGACGAGAACTTCACCGAGCTTTGCGCCCGTCGTGCGCTGCATTTCGCGCGCCACTTTTAACTGGATCTCATCGACTTTTCCGTAATGAAGCAGTACCTGACCGAGGTATTCGCGGGGATCGTTGGACTTCGAGCCGACGATCTTTCCGTTCTGGAAGTAAACCTGCTTGGTGATTTTGCCTTGATCGAATTTGAGGGTGCCTGACTTGCGCGCTGCTGCGAGAAACTGCAACAGGTCAGTCAGACTCATGGTCTTCAAAGTGCCTTGGATTGCCACGTAGGGATAATTTCAGGAATGTCTCAATCTTCAACCAGGTCCGCAGAAATCGCTGGAGCTTCCGGCCCAGCTTCTCTCGCGATTTTCAGCAGACGCGCCAGGTTCGTTTGTTGTTCCTCGTTCAGGTCGACGAACTGAACGCCAAACCCTCTGCCATGTCGATGATGTCGCACTTCGCCTTCGAGATAAAGCCAGTCGCCGTCCGGTAGCAGAACACGAAACGCGACGATCTCGCCGGCCAATACCTCGCCCACGGTATCAAGGTAACAGCCGCCTTCAGAAAGATCGGTGATCTGCGCGGAATGTCTATCCTCGCCACCGTGCCAGACTGCATCGAGATTAACGCTTAGTCGGGGTTTAGAACGTCTCTCATCCATGAGCTACGTGCATCATAAAATTTTTTGTTGATGCGCGGTACTAAAAAATCTTAAATCATGTAAATCTTGTAATCCTGTCTAACAACTGACTCTAACTCGGAGCGCCTCCGGAATGATCTGGAACGTCGCCGGCAGTCTTCCAGGAAGTTCTCCATCGACTTCCAGCGCGACCTCCACCGCGCGATCTGCTGCGCGTATTGCGACTTTCCGCGCGAGGGCATGACTCACTTCGGGCATCGAGAGATGTGAGCCCGTGTAAACTCGCGGCGCGCTCGTGAAGATCTTCAACGCGCTCAAATCTCCCACGCCAATCACGTCAAATTTGCCGTCCGTTAGCTTCGCGTCAGGCGCGATCTTCATCCCGCCCCCAAAATAGCGTGCATTTGCGACACAGAGATTCGAGACGACGAGATGGCGCTCGTGGGAATCGTCGAGTTGGACCACGAGTCGCACCGGCTCGTTGCGCATGGCCGTTTTTACGAGTGCGGACGCAAACGAAACACGATCAGCTTTGACGCGTTCGATGACTTTCGTGCTCATGCCGCATGACGCGACACCCACGAAATACCGCATCGCGTCGTTTCCGTGCTGATCGATATAAGAAACTCGCCCGACATCAATCCGTGCCGTGCGGCCAGTCCGTAGAATTCTCGCAGCGTCGCGAGTGCGAGCAGGGATCTCGAGTGTTCTTCTGAAATCGCCGCCCGTGCCACTGGGGAGGATACCGAGTTCCACGTCTTTGCCTGACGATAGAATTCCGTTTGCGGCTTCCGAAATCGTTCCATCACCGCCACAGGCAATGATGAACTTCGCGCCTTTACGCGCGGCTTCGTTTGCGAGTGCCGCCGCGTCACCGCGGTGCTTTGTGAAGACAACCCGGAACGCGCCGAAATGCGATCGCAAGTCACTCGCGATCTGCGGCCACGCTTCGCCGGTGCTGCCACCGGCTGATGATGGATTAACTATTACTACCGACATAGATCTTTGCCCCGGATTGCAGGGATTGCATTGCCCTGTCTTTCTCACCGAGTTCCGCAATCTTTTCCATCACCACGTCAGCAATTTCTTTGTGCGTCCGCAGTCGATCGGGCTTCGCGAGATGTTCGCTCAAATCCATCAACTCGCCAAAGTGAATTCGTATCACCTCTTCGCGATTCCAGTTGCGCGCCACCTGCTTCGACAGACTGTTACACAAGCCGCCGATAAACACCGGAATCACTTGTGGCCGCGCCTCCATGATCAGCTTCCCGACGCCCGGCTGCGCTCGCAGGAAAGAATACGGATCGTCACCCTTGTTGCGTGTGCCTTCGGGATGAAAGCCGATGATGTTGCCCTCACCTGAACGCGCGAGGTCCGCCAGTACTTCGAATGAGAACTTATCAAATGCGCGTTTCTCCGGAATCGGATGATCACCGGTTGAGAAAAACGGCGGGTACATGGACCACCAGCCCATGATCAGATTTACCAATAGCCCGAGTGGTGACTGGTAGAAGAATCTTCCGCGCACCGGGAAAAACAGTCGCTTGGGCCAGCGCGTGTTACGAAACAACACTGTCGACACGGCATACATGTCGAAAAACGAGCGATGATTCGCGACGAGCAAAAGCGGTCGATCGTGCGCGGCGGCCTCGACGTGCTCGAGGCCATAGACGTTCATGATGTTGTAAGTGGAGAGATGGATCCAGCCGGCGCCGAGTGTGCTTTGACACCACGTCCAAAATCGCTTCCAGGCACCCTGATTCATGCGCCGCACAAAACGGAAGGCGAAACGTTCGAACGTGGTTAGGACTTCAAACTCGGTCACCGTCTTCTTTTGTGCCTTTTGTGCCTTTTTGTGGCTTCATTCAATCGAGAAGTATTTTGCCTCCGGATGGTGGACAATAATAGCTGAAGTCGACTGCTCTGGCTCAAGTTGAAACTCTTCGGTCAACTGCACGTCGATGCGCGAGGGATCGAGTAACGCAAAAAGCTTCTCCTGATCTTCGAGTCGCGGGCAGGCTGGATAACCGAAACTGTAGCGCGAGCCCTGATACTCCTGCTTGAACAGTCGCGTCAGATCCGGCGAATCTTGCCCGGAGATGCCGAGCTCTTCGCGAATACGTTTGTGCCATAACTCGGCAAGCGCTTCCGCGCTCTCAACACTCAAGCCGTGGAAGTAGAGATAGTCGGAGTAATTGTCTGACTTGAATAACCCGTGCGAATACTCACTCGCGCGCCGTCCGACCGTAACGAGATGAAAAGCGACGACGTCCATGCGACCTGAGTCTTTCGAAGCGAAAAAGTCGGCAAGACATAGATGCTTGCCGGCAGGCTGGCGCGGGAAAGTAAACCGCACCTCTTCCCCCTCGTTGTAAACGATCAGATCGTTTCCTTCTGACTGGCACTGGAAGTAACCATAGACCAGCTTCGGCGTGAGCAGCTTTTCTTGTGCGGAACGCTTTTTCAACTCCTGATAAATCGGACGCACCTTTTCACGAACGACGGCCTGATACTCTTCGAGCGGCATGCGACCTTGTTTGAACTGCCACTGTCCTTTGAACAATGCCGTCTCGTTGATGAACGAGAACACATCCGCGAGGGAGATGTTCTCAACCACACGCGAACCAAAAAATGGCGCCTGCGGAATCGGCACGTCGCGACTGACGTGGGAACGAGTGGTATGCGTTGTGTCACCAGCGCTTTTTCGCAGTCTGGCAGCTTTGCGAATACCGAGCTTCGCTTCTTCGCCGATCAGGTCTTCAACGTCGTCAGCGGCTTCCAGGGCCGGCTTGTCGCCACGCTTCTCGCTGCTTTCCGATTCGCTTTCACCGACCAGCAGATCCATCGTGTGCAGACCGGCAAACGCATCGCGCGCGTAGTAGAGTTGGCCTTTGTACAGTGACTTCAGATCGTCTTCGACGTACTTCCGCGTTAGCGCCGCGCCGCCGAGCACCACCGGCACCTTGATGCCGCGCTCGTTCATTAGCTCGAGGTTCTCGCGCATGATGAGTGTCGACTTCACGAGCAGACCGCTCATGCCGATCGCGTCCGCGCCGTTTTCGTTGTACGCCTGCAAGATCGCTTCGATCGGTTGCTTGATGCCGAGGTTCAGGACCTTGTAGCCGTTGTTCGTCAGGATAATGTCGACGAGGTTCTTACCGATGTCGTGAACGTCGCCTTTGACGGTGGCGAGCACCATTGTGCCTTTCGCGGTCGCGCCGCCCTTCTTCTCCAGGAACGGCTCGAGAAAACGCACTGCAGCTTTCATCGCCTCTGCTGATTGCAACACGAAAGGCAATTGCATTTGCCCGCTGCCGAAGAGATCGCCGACGACTTTCATGCCGTCCAGGAGAATGTTGTTAATGATGTCGAGTGCGGGATATTTTTCGAGACCGAGTCGCAACTCGTCTTCGAGCCCGATCTTCTCGCCGTCAATAATGTGGTTCTTGAGACGCTCCTCTACGGTTTCACCTTTGCTCGCCTTCTTCGTCGACTTCGCCTTCACGCCTTCGAAGAGCTTCGTGAATTCAGTCAGCGGATCGTAAACGCACACGTCGCCTTCGAACTTGCGCTGGTCGTAGATCAATTCGCGCGCGACTTTGAGCTCCTGTTCGCCGATACGATTCAGCGGCTCGATCTTGCTCGCGTTCACGATCGCGGAGTCGAGTCCGGCTTC
>DASTTS010000303.1:0-4787 GCA_035760085.1 Pyrinomonadaceae bacterium | reverse complement strand
CTGCTTTTCACGATCGATCCGCGACCATTCGACGCGAACCTGAAACAGGCCCAGGCCAATCTCGCCAAAGACATCGCTGCCAAGAAACAAGCGGAAGCGAATCTCGCACGTGAAGTCGCACGCGAGAACTGGGGCCGCAACCAGGTCGAGCGTTATCGAACTCTCGTTGAGCAGGGCGTCGTTGCCCGCGAGCAGTATGAACAACTCCGCACTGACTACGATACGCTCAAAGCCAACTCCGAAGCCGCGCGTGCCGCAGTGGGCAGCGCCGATGAGACGATCAAAGTTGACCGCGCCGCGATCGATACAGCGAAGGTCCAACTCAGTTACTGCTACATCCGTTCGCCAATCGACGGCCGCGCCGGCCAGCGACTGGTAGACATCGGCAACGTCGTGAATCCCGGCGGGGGAATTTCAGACTCGAACTCAGGAGTCCCAAGTAACGCTCTGCTCGTGATCGAGCGACTCGATCCGATCTACGCGGACTTCACGATCTCGCAAAACAATCTTTCACACGTACAAGATCAAATGCGTGCCGGTAGTCTCAGGGCTGAAGTTCGGCTGCCCGATTCACCAGACGACGGTGTGTTTGGACAACTGACATTCGTCGACAACGCAGTGCAGACCGAAACCGGACAGGTAACGCTTCGCGCCACACTTCCGAATCCCGGGCATCGCTTCTGGCCCGGACGCTTCGTCAACGTTCGATTAATGCTCGGAACAATCAACGGTGCAGTGCTGGTGCCCTCGACTGCACCACAAATGTCAGCAGCCGGATCGTATGTCTACGTCATCAACAACGACTTAAAGGCGGAACAACGCACCGTCTCTTTGGGCCAGCGACAAGGTGACCTGATCATCGTTGAGAAAGGTGTCAATGCCGGTGAGAAGGTAGTTGTAAACGGACAACTCGGTGTAACACCGGGCGGCAAAGTCGTAATCCAGCAACCCCCGGCCAATCCGGCGACAGCCGAAGCGAGTGGATCGAAATGAATCTCTCTGAACCATTCATCCGGCGGCCAGTGATGACCGCAGTATTGACGCTCTCCGTGATTCTTTTCGGAGTGATGGCTTACACGCAGCTCCCTGTAAACGATCTGCCGGCAGTCGACTATCCGGTGATTCAGGTGACCGTCGGTTATCCTGGCGCGAGCCCTGACACGATCGCCAACAACATCGCGACACCGCTCGAGCGCCAGTTCATGCAGATCAACGGACTGGAAATCGTGACTTCGCAGAGCACACAAGGTGTCGCGACATTCACGCTCCAGTTTGCTCTCGAAAAAAACATCGACGCCGCTGCGACCGACGTGCAGACCGCGATCTCGCAAGCGACCGGCAGTCTTCCTGCCGATCTGCCGTCGCCACCGACTTATTCGAAGACGAACCCGAACGATCAGCCGATCATGTACCTCGCGATGACCAGCAACTCGGTCACGTCGGGTCAACTGTATGACTACGCGAGCACGCAGGTGGGCCAGCGCATGAGCATTCTGCCGGGCGTGTCGCAGGTCAACGTTTACGGCACGAAATCGGCGATTCGCATCAAGGCGGATCCGCGAGCGATGTGGGCGCGCGGGATCTCGATCGACGATCTGAACAACGCGATCAAGCAGGGAACCAGCTACACGGGTGCGGGCCAATTGGATAGTTCTTCGCGGACTGCGATCCTGCGTCCGCAAGGTCAGCTCGAGAACGCCGAACAATACGGAAACCTAATCGTGGGCGGCACGAACAACGCGCCGATCTACCTTCGCGATGTTGCGACTGTTAAAGATTCAGTGCAGGACGAGCGCGTAAACATGCGCTTCTGGGTGCGCGGTCGCGAGGTGCCGTCGGCGACAGTGATTGTTGCCGTTAACCGCCGTGCCGGCGCGAACGCCGTGGAGGTGTCGAAGTCGATTTACGGGATCCTGCCGCAGATTGCACAGGAGTTGCCGGGCTCGATCGACATCCTGCCGATTTATGATCGTTCGGCAAGCATCGTGCACTCCGTCGCGGATGTTCAGGCGACACTCGTTATCGCTTTTGTGCTCGTTGTGATCGTGATCTTTGCGTTTCTCGGCAGAGTGACTGACACGTTGATTCCCGTCGTCGCATTGCCGTTGTCGTTGCTGATCACGTTCATCGCGATGCGTGGTCTTGGTTACAGTCTCGATAACCTTTCATTGATGGCGCTGACGCTCGCCATCGGCTTCCTGGTTGACGACGCGATCGTATTTCTCGAAAACACTGTGCGCCGGATCGAGCGTGGTGAGCCGGTGTTTGAAGCAGCCATCAGCAGCGCGAAAGAAATCAGCTTTACGATCATGTCGATGACGATTTCGCTTGCTGCTGTGTTCATTCCGCTCGTCTTCATGACCGGTCTCGTGGGCCGCATCTTTCGCGAGTTCGCGATCACGATCGTCATCGCGATTCTGGCATCGGGTCTCGTTTCACTAACGCTGACTCCATTGATGTGCGCGCGGCTGCTGAAACCGCGTGGTCACGGCATGAAACAGACGTGGATGGAACGCGTTATCGGCGGTATCGAGAAGCGAGTGTTGGCGTTGTACGGCGGATCGCTCTGGTGGTTCCTGCGCCATCGCTGGATCTCGCCGGTGATCTGGGTGATCTGTCTTGCGGGTACGATCTGGTTGTTTATGCTCGTGCCAAAAACGTTTCTCCCGCCAGGAGACAGCGGCGTGATCTTCGGCGCATTCATTGCCCAGGAAGGTTCGTCGCCGAAACAGATGCGCGAGTACCAGGATCAAGTCGACAAGAAACTGCACGAGGATCCGAACGTCATCACTGACTTCACGATGACTGGCGCCACTGGATTCCTCTCCGCAAATCAGGGCATCACGTTTACGTTCATTGGACCACCCGAGAAGCGGAAACCAATTGCGGAAGTGACCGCCGAGATGATGGGCAACCTCAACACCATTCCCGGCGTGATGACGTTCCTGCGACCGTTTCCGGTGCTGGAGATCAGCACGGGCGTTACCAATCAGACGCAGGGCCAGTATGCGTTCACGGTGTCGGGTGTGAATCCAAGCCAGGTTTACGAGACGGGCCAACAGCTCATGGCCAAGTTGATGACGTATCCCGGCTTTTTGAGCGTGTCGTCTGACTATTACAACAACACACCGAACCTCAACATCGACATTCGCCGCGATCAGGCAAAGACTTACGGCGTGTCTGAGGCGCGTATTCTGGGGTTACTGCGTAACGCTTATTCGCAAAATTACACGTACCTGATCAAGAAACCTGAGGATCAGTATCAGGTGATTCTCGAGATGGAAGACTCGGTACGCGAGAAGCCCGAAGACTTGTCGCTGCTTTACATCAAGTCTGACGATGGTCGCAGACTTGTGCCATTGAGCGAGCTGGTGACGTGGAAGCAGACGCTTGGTCCACAAGTCGTGAATCACCTCAACCAGTTCACCAGCATGACGCTTTCCTTCAACCTCAAGCCCGGAGTCGCACTTGGTAATGCGACCGACTTCATTACCAAAACAGCGGCTGAAACCGTGCCGCCGGGCGTGCGTGCGGAGTTGCAGGGTGAGGCGCTCACGTTTAGTCGCACGGTGACGAGTTTGACGGTCCTGATGGCGCTTGCGGTTTTTGTGATGTACGTGATCCTCGCGATTCTTTACGAGAGTTACGTGCACCCGCTGACTGTGCTTTCAACTTTGCCGACAGCGCTTGTCGGTGGTTTGTTGACGCTGATTATCTTCGGACAGGAAGCGTCGCTCTACGCGTTTGTCGGTATGTTCATGTTGATGGGTATCGTGAAGAAGAACGGCATCATGATTGTCGACTTCGCACGCCATCGTGTCGAGGCAGGCGAGCCGGCGGACAAGGCGATTCACGATGCGAGTATGGATCGTTTCCGGCCGATTCTGATGACGACGCTGGCCGCGGTGTTTGGTGCGATTCCGATCGCGCTCGGGTACGGAGCGGATGGTTCTTCGCGGCGGCCGCTCGGGCTCGTGGTGGTTGGCGGACTCGTGGTTTCGCAGTTCATCACGTTGTACATCACGCCTGTGATTTACCTGTACCTCGAAGAGTTTCAGGAAAAGGTTCTGGATCGCACCTCGTTCTTCCGTTCGCGAAGATCTCAGAAGCAGCCTGTGGTCGTTGAGTCGTAAAAATTTTAGCCACGGATAATACGGATAAAAAATCGGATTTTTTATCTGTGTCATCCGTGGTTAAATGTTTTTATGTCAAACGAACCCGAACTGAATACTACAGGCACTGCTACGCTCATCGTTGGCCCACAAGACCTCGCCAGCTCAATCTCAGGTGAGACAGGAGATTCCTTCCCACCCGTACTCGCCACGGCCCGTATGGTGGCGTTGATGGAGATCGCAGCGTCGCGTGTGCTCAAACCGTTGTGCGGTCCAGGCGAGTTGTCTGTCGGCGTCACTGTCGATATAACTCACACCGCACCGACGCCGATGGGCGCCGAGGTCACTGCGACTGCGCGTTTCGCCGGTCGCGAAGGAAAACTCTTTTTATTTGAGGTCAGTGCCGCGGATCGCGGCGGGGAAGTTGGTCGAGGATGGCACAAGCGGGCGATTGTCTCGAACGAACGGCTGCAAAGCGGCGCTGCAAAACGAGTTGGTTGAGGTGTGTCATGTCAGTTGCCAGACGAATGACCCTGCGTCGAAAGAAGCCCTCGGCAATAGACCAGTTTGAAAAAGAATTTGCACTCGAGAGCCTGAAGAGCGATCGGCTCCGCGTCTCGATTTTGATCGGGGACGCGAGCACGCGATCCAGATTTACCAGGTAGCGTAGTCACA
>DASTTS010000302.1:0-3115 GCA_035760085.1 Pyrinomonadaceae bacterium | reverse complement strand
CTGCTTGCGGCACCGTTGCGCGGCTTCCTGGCCCAACGCTTTCACAAACTCTTTGAGCGTGAAGCAGCGCTTTACAAAGAGATCGTAGCGCGCATCGGCGCTTACGCGGGACAGTACAAAGATCTTTCGGATCTTTTGCACTTCGTCGAGGAACGCACGACGGGAGCACTCGGTTTGCGACAACTCAAAATCTTTGTTGAAGATTCTGAATCAGAAGAGTGGATCCAACAGATACTCGAAAAGTCCAAAGTCAGTGGTTGGGAGCCGATCGAAGATGAAGCAGTGTTGACGGAGCAAAGCTTCAAGATCGCTTACCCGTTACGTCGTGAAGACAAGGTCGAAGGACTACTGGCCGTTGATGCAGCATCAGCGAGTTTGACGCCGGACGTGCGTACGATACTCGCGTTACTTGCCGACCAGGTTGCCATCGCAATCGACGATTCACGACTGCTTGAAGAGAACTTGAGGCTCGAGCGTGAGTTGGCCCAACGTGAGCGTCTCGCCGCGCTAGGTCGCATGGCAGCGACCGTAGCCCACGAGATCAAGAACCCGTTGTCTGCCATTAAGTCGATCGCGCAGGTGATGCGTGAAGATGAAAGTTTGCGAAATGAGTATGAGCGCGATCTTGGATTGATTGTTGGTGAAACTGATCGACTGAGCCAGAGCGTGACGCAGTTGTTGAGCTTTGCGAGAAAGGAAAGTCCCGCTGGACAGCCACTGAGCGTCGAGGAGCTGGTGCGATCAGTTGTCGATCTTTTTCGTGCGAGTGCGACGGAGCAGGGAATCGTTCTCGAGTTGCAAGTGAAAGTTGAAGCAGAGCTTGCGGGCAAGTCTGTTTCGGCTTTGCGAGATGCGTTGTCGAATCTGTTGCTCAACGCGTTACAGGCAACACCGCAGGGTGGAAGAGTTGAGTTGGTTGCAGCGGCGTCGGATGGTGACCTCGTGATCAGCGTGCAAGATAGCGGGTCGGGTGTGCCGGCAGATTTGCGAGAGAGAATCTGGGAGCCGTTCTTTACGACGCGGCAGCGCGGCACCGGATTGGGGTTGGCGATCGTGCGCAAGCGCGTGCAGGAGGTTGGGGGCACGGCGACGCTTGTCAGTGGAAATGGTGGCGGGGCGTTGTTCCAGTTGCGGGTGCGGATGTAGAGATAAGCAGTTAGACAGGATTACAGGATTTAACAAGATGAACAGGATGGAACTTTCTTTATAAGCGCGCGTGTTAGGGTGTGACCTGACGAGCTATCGATTGAAGGAGAACGATCCGCAATGAAGATTAAAAGTTTTTTCACGGCGATCCTGCTGGTACTCTGCGCCGCCGTATGTTTTAGTGTTAATGCTCAATCCGCGCCACCCACCGACGAATCCAATCTTGACACACAGCTTTATCTCATCGTCGGTACAAACCAGGAAGTCGATGACACGAAACTGCCTGCGTCACTCGATCCGGTGGTGAAGCAGTTGCGCGCGACCTTGCCATTCAAGAACTATCGCCTGGCTGCCACGCTAATCAATCGCGTAAAAAACGAAGGCCGTTTGGATCTGAGCTGGATCGGTGGACCATTTGCATCGCCGACCGGCGTTGCGTCGAACGTGACACCGAGCTTCAGCCAATTCAAGGTGCGGCAAGTGAAGATTGTTCGTGACACTGACAACCAGCCAGTGGTCCAAATGCTTGGCTTCAACTTCGGCGCTCGCGTTCCGATCCAGACCGCCACCGGCACAGTTGCTGCGAACGGCACGGTGGTTCCATCCGTGGCCTACGAGAACACCGGAGTTTCAACCGACATCAGCCTGCGCGAATCCGAGCCGGTGATTGTCGGTACTCTCAATATTGGTCCATCGGGCGATGCGATCATCCTCATTGTTTCAGCGAAAAGAACGCAGAAGTGAGCCGGCCGGATCTCTGGCACGCGACACGCTAGGAGTTTAGGGCCGCACGGCCCTAAACTACTCAGGAAGTGAGAAAAGACGCGTTGCGATTGATGATTGTTGATGACGAGGAAGCCGCCCGCTACGGCATGCGGCGCGCCCTCTCCACCTTTGGCTATAACATCACTGAAGCAGGTTCCGCCGAGGCCGCCCGGGCCTTACTCAAACAAAATGAGCCTGACCTGCTCCTCCTCGATGTAAACCTTCCCGGACTCAGCGGACTCGATTTTCTCCGCGAGCTCAAAAGCGCGAACGGCAATGCACCGCTCGTGATTATCGTCACCGCGCACGGCTCCGAACGCATGGCTGTCGAGGCTGTTAAAGCCGGGGCGCACGACTACATCTCCAAACCATTCGAGCTCGACGATCTGCGGCTTGTAATAAAGAACGCTGCCGAGACAATTCAACTGCGTCGCGAGAATTATTCACTGCGACGCAGGATCGAAGTCGAGCGCTCACAACGTGGCGCACTCATCGGCAACTCCGATGCGATGCAGAAAGTGCGGGCAATGATCGACAAGGTCGCAGAGACTGATGCGACAGTGCTCGTGCGTGGCGAGTCAGGCACCGGCAAGGAGTTGGTCGCGCGTGAGCTGCACGAACGTAACAGCGTACGCCGCAACGCGAACTTCGTGGCAGTTAACTGCGCCGCACTGCCTTCCGAGCTAATCGAATCAGAATTGTTTGGGCACGAAAAAGGCGCGTTTACAGGCGCTGCGGCGCGACGGGAAGGGAAATTTGAACAGGCTGATTCCGGCACGTTGTTCCTCGACGAGATCGGCGACATGAGCTCGAACGTGCAGGCAAAACTGCTGCGCGCGTTAGAAGAAAGACGCATCGAACGCCTCGGCGCGAACGAGTCGATTCCGGTTGACGTGCGCATCGTGAGTGCGACTCATAGACCACTCGAACAGGAGATCACAAACGGCAATTTTCGCGCGGATCTCTTCTATCGCTTGCGTGTTGTTACCGTAGAAATCGCACCGTTACGCGAGCGCCGCGAAGACATTCCGTTGTTGGCCGAAACCTTCATGCGTCTTGCCGCTGAGCGCTATGAATTACCCCAGCGTTCACTCAGCCAGGGCGCTTTACGACGCCTGATGGAATACAACTGGCCGGGCAATGTACGTGAGTTGAAGAACACGATCGATCGCGCCGTGATCATGGCGGATGGCGACGAGGTGGC
>DASTTS010000301.1:0-4429 GCA_035760085.1 Pyrinomonadaceae bacterium | reverse complement strand
TTGAGTTTGTCGGGAAGGTGCCGGGGATCGATGAGTTGACGCAGATTGTTGTGCGCTTGCCGGATAACACGCCGACGGGGCAGACGTTGTTTGTGAGTGCGACGTTGCGGGGGAAGATGACTAATAGAGTCCGCGTGCGTATGCAGTAATGATAGTTTTAGACAGGATTACAAGATTTACAGAATTTACAAGATGGAATCCTGTTCATTCTGCAAATCCTGTAATCCTGTCTAAAAACTGTCTAAATATTCTGAGCCTCACATTGAATTCCCAACCTCTTAATCTTGCAATTCAAAGTGGTGACCTTCACACCAAGCAGCTTCGCCGCACGTCGTTGATTCCCACGCGTGCGTTGGAGCGCCTCGCGAATCAGCTCGCTCTCGTATCGCTGCACTTCTTCCTGTAACCCGAGCCGCGGCGGTGGCGGCTCCTGCTGGCTCGCGAGCGATTCCACTTCACGTAGCAGCGTTACTGCCGCCTCTCTCAGCGTGTCGAGATTGTGAATCGAACTACTCATTACATTTATTCCTTGCTCAAAAGTTCTCTGAAGAACGCCACCGCGCGTTCATCGCCGGTTTGTCCGAGCGCCTGGATCGCGAGCTTGCGCACCGCCATCTTCGGATGATTGCGTGCCGTCCGTATCAGGATCGGGATCGCTTCATCTTTCGCTCGTCGCCCGATCGCGACCACTGCCTGTTTCTGAAGCTCGATATCTCCATCACCATCGACTGTGCTGGTTAGCGCGCCGAGACTTTTCTGTCCCGCAATGCGGCCGAGATTCGCAATCGCGCTCTTGCGCAACTCCATATCTTTCTCAGATTCCGACACGCGGATCAGGTAAGTCGCGGCAGCGTCGTTGTTATCGTTACGACCGATGCCCGTGAGTGCGCGTCGTTTGAGGTCGCGCGTCGTCATCGTCTCAAACAAGTTCTGTAGCAACGGCAACACGGCCGCTGAGCGCGACATCGCGAGCGCGGACATCGCCGCGTTTCGTGCTTCACTGCTTTCCTGGTTGTTGCGGACGATCTCGGTGAAGAGAGTGTTCTTTGCAGCAGTTTCAGGAGTGTTGCCGAGCCAGTAGATGGCGCGGGAGCGCGTCGGTTCAGCAATGGGCCGCCGGATCATTTCGATCAGCATCGGATCGACACGCGCATCGTCGTGTAATGCGATAGCGAACGTCGCGCGCTCGGCGAGACGGTTAACTTCAGGCGCGGGCGCATCGACGAGCGATTTCAGGTAGTTCAGACTTTCTTCGTTCGTGATGTGTCCGGCCCAGTAAACGGGATAACTGCTGTATTCGCGATTGCGGCGCAGGTTGTAGACCTCGGCGCGAATGAACGCCTCGCGCGCGGTGTCGTAAAGCAGAAACACGCCGAGTTCGCGCGTCTCGTGCCGCGGATCAAACATGATCGACGTGCCGTCCATCGACATATAAACCCCACCGGCGCTATCGACGACTTCGAAATCGATCGCCACACCCGGCCTCGCTTCGAACTGATAACCGACCCAGAACCGGCCGCCTGTCGCATTCGCTTTACCCGCGACGATCGCTCCGTCGATTTTGGCTTTGAGATTGGCGCCGTCAACCGGGATAAAACTCTTCGTCTGTCCCAGCGCAACGGCGCACAGTCCTATAAGTAACAGTATTAACGACACGTGTCTTTTCATGACTAATCCGAATCTTGTCCGTGTAAATGCGTGTTACCTAAGTAGCTCTTCCAGGAACTTCAGCACCTCAGGATCTTTACTCCGGCTCAACCAGCCGATTGCGCGCTTGCGACGCTCCATCGGCGCCTGCGGGCTGCGCGCGATCTCGATCATCTTGCGAATCACGCGTTGATCTTCCATGCGGCTTTTGCTGGTGGTCGCGTAGCCGATATTTTGTCCCGGATCCACGGCGACCGGCGCCCACATGCCGCTGCCGTATCCGAGCGAGTTGATGATCTGGTCTTTCAACTCTTCGTTCTTTTCCGTGTCGTAGAGATTGAGCAGAAACTCGATCGCTTTATCTCCGCCGCGACGCGAGATTCCACTAATCGCTGCTTTGCGAAGTTCCACATTGTCTGAGCTGCGCGCGATGTCTAAAAGCTTTGCGCCCGCGCGTTCGCTCTTGCGATTTGCAAAACCGGAGATCACTGCCCTGCGAATCTCGACTGTTTGATCGCTGTCATAGATGCGCAATAGCGCATCGACTGCCGGTTCGCCGGGACGAGTGGAGATGCTGGCAATCGCCACCTTGCGCTGAGCAATCGTCCTGCTGTTGTTTGTGGCAAACTCGCTAAGCACGGTAATCGCTCGCTCGCCCGTGTGCTTGCTCAGTGCGTAGAGCGATGCTTCGACAATCGAGTTATCAGGCGAGCTCATCGCAAAGTCGCGCAGCGAGTCGATCACGCTGTCGTCATTGGTGGCGCCGAGCGTCGAGATAGCACGCGCGCGCAGTTTGAGATCCGCTTCATTACGTGCCACACCGAGAATCACCGGCGTCACCGTCTTGCCGCCATTGCGACCGAGCAACGTCAACGCCGCACTCTTACAACGCACTGTTTGCGTTGAACCGGGCTTGAGCCATTCGCTTGCTGCCATGATTCCGCGTTGCACGTCGGTTTGAAACAACGCCTGAAGCACGACGATCTTGAATTCACACGGATCGTCGCTGTTGTTATCGTCTTCAGAATCGGCGGGGCCATAACCAATTGCTCCTGGAGGGGCGGCTACACCGGCGATTTGAGGACCTTGCGCGGGAGCGGGAGTTATCTGTATCGCCGGCAAGGTCACGGTCGGTGTGTAAATCACTGGCTGTTGCATCGCCGGTACCGTTATCGCTTTTACTGTCGTCACGATATCTGCATAGGCCGCCGCTGAACCGCCGGGCACTTGCGCCATCAACACGCGCGCGTCATCTCGCCAACTCGAGTTGGGATATTTCGACATCAACACATCGAGCGCCGACTTACATCGATCGTACTTCGCCAACTTGTAGTCTGCGTACGCCTTCCAGTAGAGCGCTGCATCAATGTTCTTCTCGTTGGGAAACGCGGTGAGATACTCGTCAAACTTTGCCTGCGCTTTGTCCCAATCGCCGTCAGTGATGAGATCACGTGCGCTGCGAAAGACGGTCATGGCTTCGCCGGACGATTGCCCCGAACCGGAACCGGAGCCAAAACCCGAACCGGAACCCGAGCCAAAACCCGACCCGCGGCCCGATCCGGAACCATTGCCGGATCCCGAGCCCTTGCCTGAACCCGAGCCGCTGCCTGATCCTGAACCGCTTCCTTGTTGACCAATGGCGATGCCCGCCGTCAAAACAAGCACGCACAAGAGCAACGCGACGCGCTTCGTTGCCGTAATGGATGTAAGGTTTTTCAACATTTCTTTAGCCTCTATTCTCATTAGCGATTGTTGGTGCCGCGATCCTGGTAATCCAGTAACGCCGCCACGATTTCAGTCTTTTGCACACGCTCCTTAATTTCCCGCACGTCTTCAGGGCGTGCACGATCGGGCAGGTTCGCGATGTCAATCAGGAACGGTTCCAAATCAGCGAGGAGTGTTTTAGTGGGAAACTTTGCTTTCATCTCTGCGTCGCGGCGCAGGACTACGTTTTCGTTCAACAGGCGACGCGAGAGTGCTTTGTCGTAAGTGACGTCGATCTCATCGTCAGTGTCGGAGATCTGAAAGTTTTTGATCGAGCGCAACAGCAGCTTGCTTTGCTCGATGTGTTTCGCGGTGTCCTGCTCGTCGATGTCGAGGTAAGCCAGCTCTGACGAGAGCACATCGGATTGATCCGCAGTCGATGGGGTGATGACTCGTCTTACTCGAGGCCTTGGTTTTTTGCGTTTCTGAGCCACGGATTCTTCGGATTTATGAACCGGATCCGGACCGGGGGCAGTTACGGGGATTGATGTCACTGTCGGAGTTGGGGCTTTGCGGCGCGACAACAGATAGACGACTCCGATTGCGATGGCGATTAATAACACTGCGATCGCACCGGTGAAGGATGGTGCAAACCACCAACGTTTGGGGGCACGACGCTCCGGGACAGTGTGCGCGGCAACTCTCGTCCAGAGGAACGGCGGCACTTCGATTTCGCGATCGTAACGGGCGAAGATCTCTTGTTCCGCGGTCAGCTCTGCAAACGTTTCGGAGCAACCAACGCACGCTACCACGTGCGCGTCGACCTGCTCCTGAGCCGGCGGCGCCAGCTCACCGTCCAGATATTCTTCCAACAACTCCCGGCAAACTTCACACTTCATAACCAACTCCAGCGTACGGACTGATCTTCTTTCGCATCTCCGCACGAGCGCGGTGCAAATCAGTCTTTAACTTCGCGAGCGAGAAACCCGTGATTGCAGCGATCTCTTCGTAACTGCACTGGTGCAGCACTTTCAGCGTGAACACCAGCCGCTTGTCTTCGTCGAGTGCGGCCAGCGAG
>DASTTS010000300.1:0-14332 GCA_035760085.1 Pyrinomonadaceae bacterium | reverse complement strand
ATAGCGCTCGGCGTAGTAGTTTTTCTTCTCGGTAAAACGTTCTTCGAGACCGCCCCAGTCGAACGTCATTTCCTGTAACTCGCACTCGCCGCCGCGATCGCACACAGGACAATCGAGCGGATGATTCGCGAGCAGAAACTCGGTCATACCGCGCTGCGCTTTTTCGATCTCCTCGCTTTGCGTGGTGACGATCATGCCGTCAGTACAGATGATGGTGCAGGACGTTTGCAGCTTCGGCATCTTCTCGATCCGCACGAGACACATGCGACACGAAGCCTGCAACGCGAGATCGGAGTAATAACAGAAAGACGGAATATCAAAACCCTTTTCGCGGCACACGTCGATCAGACGCGCGCCTTTCGGAACTTCGAAATCTTTTCCGTTAATCGTAACTTTGATTAGTTCAGTCGACATTTAATCGCTTTTTGAAATCTTCAGGAAATCTTTTGATCGCCGATTGAATCGGCCACGACGCCGCGTCGCCGAGCGGGCAAAACGACTTGCCCTCGATGTTGTCGCAAAGATCGAGCATCAGTTGCGCATCCTCCGGACGGCCGGCACCGCTATCGATCCGTTTGAAAACTTTCACCAGCCAGTCAGTGCCTTCACGACACGGGGTGCACCACCCGCACGATTCGTGTTTGTAAAACTCCGTCAGGTTCTTCGTCGAGTCAAACACATCGACCGTCTCATCCATCACGATGAAACCCCCCGATCCAACACTCGAGCCCGCCGCAACTAGTCCCTCGTAATCCATGCGCACATCTTTCCCGACAATCTGATCGGCGCGCATGATGTAGACCGACGAGCCACCCGGAATCACAGCCTTGAGCTGCTTGTTGTCGAGCATCCCGCCGCAGTCTTCCAGGATGAACTTTTCCATGTCGTCATAGCCCATCGGCAACTCGTAAACGCCCGGCAGCTTGACGTGACCTGATACAGACCAGAGCTTCGTGCCGCCGCTCTTTTCGGTGCCGAGTTTTTGATAAGCCTCGCCACCCATCTTGATGATGTCGGGCACGGCCGTAAGCGTCTCGACGTTGTTCACGACAGTCGGCGCTGCATACAAACCCGAGACAGCGGGGAAGGGCGGTTTCATACGCGGGTGACCGCGCAGACCTTCGAGCGAGCTCAGGAGGGCCGTCTCTTCACCGCAGATGTACGCGCCCGCGCCGGTGTGCGTGTGAATATCGCAGGAAAAATTCGTGCCGAGGATGTTGTTGCCGAGTAGCCCGGCTGCGCGCGCTTCTTCAAGCGCGACGTCCATAATGTCGATCAGGTACCTGTACTCGCCGCGCGTATAGATGTAGCCCGTCTTCGAATTGAGTGCGTAGCCGGCGATCAACATGCCCTCGATGAGCATGTGCGGATCGCGTTCCATCAGGTAGCGATCTTTGAACGTGCCGGGCTCGGATTCGTCGGCATTGCAGACGACGTACTTCGGCTTCGGCGAGTCTTTCGGCACGAAGCTCCACTTCATTCCGGTGGGAAAACCCGCGCCGCCGCGCCCGCGAAGTGCCGACTTCTTCACTTCGTTGATCACGTCGTCAGGCGACATCCCGTCGAGCACTTTTTTGATCGCTTCGTAACCACCGTTGCGACGATACACGTCGAGCGAGCGCGAGTTCTCGAGATGAACCCGGCGTAGCTGTAGTGGCTCACATCCGATTGCTTCGATACGCATTAGGGCAGTTTATCCAATATTTGATCGATCTTTTCCGGCGTCAGGTTTTCGTGATAATCGAAGTTGATTTGAAACATTGGCGCCGTGCCGCACGAGCCGAGACATTCGACTTCGCTCAACGTGAACCGCCCGTCAGCCGTCGTCTCACCAACCTTGATTCCCAATTTTTTCGAACAATGTTCGGTGACTTTTCCCGCGCCCATAATCTTGCACGAGAGCGTCTTGCAAACCTGAATGTGATACTTGCCGACCGGCTCCGTGTAGATCATCGAGTAGAACGTCGCGACTTCCCAGATATCCGTGACGCGCAGCTTCAAGCGATTCGCGAGATAGAGCACGCCCGGCGGATCGAGATAGCCGCGCTCGCGCTGCACGATGAACATCAATGGCAGGATCGCCGAGCGCATCACCGGATACTTCGCGAGGTGTCGATCGATCTCCGCCTCGACTTCCGGTGAAAACGTGGCCGGCTCAACCCCCAGATCGACAGGCTGCGACAGCGGTTGAATGTTTACAATCTGCGTACTCATTTAAGAAATATTTTCGCCGCGGATGAACGCAGATTAACGCTGATCTGCGTTCATCCGCGTGAATCCGCGTTACCTATCAATCTCCCCCAACACGATGTCCAGTGATCCGATGATCGCCACGATATCCGCTACCATCTCGCCTTCCGACATCAACGGCAGCGCCGATAAATTCACAAAACTCGGGCCACGGAAGTGAACGCGATTCGGCTTTGGTCCACCATCCGACCTCATATAAACGCCAAGCTCACCCTTCGAAGCTTCAATCGGGAGATAGACCTCACCAGCCGGCACATCAAAACCTTCAGCAACGATCAGGAAGTGATGGATCAACGCATCCATGTGACTCTTCATCGCTTCACGATCCGGCAACACGACTTTCGGCGCGTCCGCTTTGATCGATCCAGGTTGCAAGCGAGACAGAGCCTGCACCGAGATCTTGTGCGACTCCTTCATCTCGCGCATGCGCACCATGTATCGCGCCCAAACGTCTCCGTCCGGCTCAACCGGCACTTCAAAATCGTACTTCTCGTAACCGCTGTACGGATTTGCGCGACGAATGTCGAGATTGATGCCACTGCCGCGCAGGCACGGTCCGGAAAGTCCCCAATCAATGGCGTCTTCAGCGGAGATACGACCGATGCCTTGCGTACGTCGTTGGAAAATCTTGTTGCCTGTCAGCAGCTTGTGAAACTCGTCGACCGCTTCGGGAAACTTGTCGAGAAACTGCTTACAACGATTCTCGAAGCCCGCTGGTAGATCCATCATCAAGCCGCCGATGCGGAAGTACGACGGCGTCAGTCGTCCACCTGATGCAGCTTCGATCAGATTCAGGATCTTTTCGCGCTCGCGGAAGCAGTAAAAGAAGACTGTCATCGCACCGATGTCGAGCGCGTGAGTGCCGAGCCAGACGAGATGCGAGGCGATGCGCTGGAGTTCGCAAAATAACACGCGGATTGTTTGCGCGCGTTCGGGAATCTCGAGACCGAGCAGCTTCTCGCCGGCCATCACATAAGCGAGATTGTTGCCGAGCGGATTCAGGTAATCCATACGGTCGGTGATGACGATGCCTTGCTGGTACTTCTTGTACTCAAACAGCTTCTCCATGCCGGTGTGGAGATACCCGATGTCAGGCGTCGCTTTCACCACCATTTCGCCGTCCAGCACCAATTCGATGCGCAGCACGCCGTGCGTCGACGGGTGTTGCGGACCCATCGAGATCGTCATCTGCGTGTCGAGCGGGCGATCGACGATTTCGAATTGTGGCGGGATCGTTGCTGAGCTCATAAACTAATTAACCGCGGATAACACGGAAAAAATACAAATCATCACGGATCATTTCAGACTGTAGGGCTCGTAGCCGCGTAAGGGAAAGTCCTTACGTAGTGCGTGGCCTTGCCAGTCGTCAGGCAACAGAATGCGACGCAGATCCGGATGGCCGTCAAAGATCACGCCAAACAGATCGAATGTCTCGCGCTCGTGCCAGTTTGCTGTGCGCCAGACGCCGGTGACACTCGGCACGTGCGTGTCCTCCTCATTGAGCAACACTTTTAATCTGACGCGATGGTATTTAGTTGTTGAAAAAAGGTGGTAATTGACTTCGAAGCGAGGCTCTTCTTCAACGCCTCGATCCGCGCCACAGATATCGGAAAGAAAATCGAAGCGCGTCTCGGGCGACGTTTTCAGAAACGTACAGGCGTCAGCAATGGCCTCGCGCGGCACGATGATCGTCGTCTCACCGAAAGCGACGATGACTTCGCGCACCCATTCCGGATGTTCACGCTGTAACGCCGCCACTAACGGTGACGGCGCTGCTTCTGAACTTGGGGTTGGTTCTGGCGACTGTTGCTCGATATTGTCGGGACCTGATGTCATCCGCGCTTGTTGCTCGACTCTCTAAGTAGAACGACGCCGTTCGTGTCTCGAGGCGATCGTGTAGGGCCGCGATTCCGGCAAAGTGTTCTGCCGCGCCGTTGAGCCATCCGTAACCGGCAACGTGCCGGGCACAACGGCTTCACGTGCTTCCGCTTCGGGAATGTCCCTGCGGTCGCGAACGCTCTCTTTCATCACTTTGTCCTGGAGCATCATTACGGCGTGTATCAACATCTCGGGGCGCGGAAGACAACCCGGAATGTAAACGTCAACCGGAACGATCTTGTCGACACCCTGGACGATGGCGTAGTTGTCAAAAACACCGCCCGAGGTCGCACAGGCGCCCATCGAGATCACCCATTTCGGCTCGGGCATCTGATCGTAAATTCGTCGCAGCACGGGCGCCATCTTTCGCGACACGCGCCCGGAGACGATCATCACGTCAGCCTGTCGCGGACTCGCGCGAAACACTTCAGCGCCAAAACGTGCCAGGTCATTTCGCGACGTGGTCGCGTTCATCATCTCAATCGCGCAACACGCGAGACCAAATGTCGCCGGCCAGAGTGAAGACTTGCGCGCCCAGTTGATCAGGGAGTCGAGACGCGTCGTCAAAACCTCCGGTAAAGCTTCGGCAATTAAGTTTTCCAGACCCATTTTAAAACTTCCTTACGCGCTTCCTTAAGCCGCGGTGCGCCGCTTCTCAATCCGTCGTGCTTCCAGATCCGCTAGTGCTCTTGCTTCAGCTTCTGCTTCGCGTCGTGCTCGCTCGCTCCAGTCGAATGCGCCCTTCTTGACGATGTAGATGTAGCCGACGAAGAGCAGACCTATAAAGATCATCATCTCGAGGTATGCAAACCTGGCCATCGCCGCGCTTTGTGCTGCGAGTGATTTGTACACTGCCGCCCACGGCACCAAAAAGATCACCTCTATATCGAACAAGATAAAGATCATCGCGATCAGGTAGAACTTCACCGAGAAACGCTCGCGCGCGGAGCCCACCGGATCCTTACCGCACTCGTAAGGCATCAACTTCGTTCTTGTTCGCTTTCGCTGTCCGACGAATTGGGAGAGGAGAACGTTGCCCACCGCGAAGCCTGCCGCGACGACAAACATCAGCAGAATGGGCAAGTAGTCGTAAAGACGAAAACTCATCTAGGGCACACTATCACCGGCCGTTGATTGCTTCGCACCCAAAACAATCCTTGCGGTCAGTGTCACTCTCTCCACGAGATTGAGAATCATTGTACAAGCGTGATGCTAGTCGAACTGATCAAGGGTGTCAAGCAACGTTCTCGCGGAGATCAGGCGGTGAAAAATGCTGATTGACCGTGAAAAAATGCTTGTGTTACCGTTCAGGAAAACCCGCTTGCGAGTGGGTTTGAGCAGCCTCCCGGTTTGAAGTTGAAAGGAACCTCTGTTGCAGAAGATCACCCGGCGCTACGCGCTCGGTTCTGACAAACTGTGATTACCGGATTCAATACCGATATCGAGCACGAAGGCGTTGTCTATCATGTGCAAACAGAGGACAAGGGACTCGACTCACCGATCATCCTCTCGCTCGTCTACGTGGGCGGCACGATCCTGGCCAGCAAGCGCTCTCCTTATGAAGATCTGATCGCGTCCGGTTTTAGTGACGAAGTTCTGGCTGAACGCTTGAAACGCCAGCACCGGCTGATCTGTGCCGCGATCAATTCCGGACGAATTGACGATCTCAAAAAGATGAGCGGGCGGCCAAAAGGAGCACCCTCCAGGCAAGAAGCCGGGGAGGCTGAGATCGCCGCCGCCGAAGCCGCGCCCGACGTTGAAACAACCGCGGCAGAGGCAGTTGAGGAGCCTTTCGAGATCGAGTACTGGCCGGTGTCGCAGGAGTGGGTGCCACCGCCACCACCAGCCGATGAGGAACTGGCGGCAGCGATGGAGCCTGGCATGGAGCCGCGTTACGAGCCGGTTGAGATAACGCCACGCGAGCCTGAGCCTGAGCCTGAACCGGTCCGTGAAGACGTCGAAGAAGAGCTCGTGACGGAGCCCGCGCTCGAAGAGGGCTTATTTATCACTTTGCTCGATGATGATGAGTTTTACTCTGGTAAGCGATATACGCTGCGTGTTTTGGTGAACAACCGGACTAATGGCGACGAAAAGCCGCTCGCGAATGTTGCCGTCTCGGTAAAGGTGCTAGGCACGACGTTCCGGCCGTTGATTTACACGGTTAAGACGGAGAGTGATGGCGTTGCTAGTCTCACTACTGACATCCCACAGTTCACCTCGGGTCGCGCCGCCGTCCTCGTGCGCGCAGTGACGAAAGAGCAAGCCGCCGAGCTGCGCCGCATCATCCACCCAGCCGAATAGGTACGGTACCGAGCGGTACTGTGCTTTGTTATATTCTTTGTGTAATGAGAGTTCATGTAAATGGTGATTCGACAGAAGTCACTGGCGGGACTACCTTAGCAGACCTAATCACACAGCTTGATTTGCCGGCACCGCGCATCGCGATCGAACTCAATCGTGAGGTTGTGCGTCGTAGTGATTGGGGCAGTACTATGTTAAAGGACGAGGACCGGATCGAGATTGTGCACTTCGTCGGTGGAGGAAAAAATTGATCATCGCTGGGCGACAGTTTTCGTCGCGACTAATTATCGGTACTGGCAAGTATCGCAGTTATGAAGAGATGCGTAGCGCGCATGAAGCTTCGGGCGCACAGATGGTGACGGTAGCGGTGCGACGCGTGCCGCTGGATCGCAGTAGCGAGTCGTTTCTCGATTACCTGAGTCCTGCGCTTCAGATTCTTCCGAACACGGCCGGCTGTTACACCGCTGACGACGCAGTGAGAACTGCTCGACTCGCGCGCGAAGCATTGCAGACCGATCTGGTGAAGCTTGAGGTCATCGGTGATCAGACGACGTTGTTTCCCGATAACGAGCAGACGCTCGAAGCCGCGCGCATACTCGTGAAGGAAGGTTTTGTCGTGTTGCCTTACTTCAACGACGATTTGATCATGGCCAGGAAACTGCTCGATGCGGGTTGTGCGGCGATCATGCCGCTGGCCGCGCCGATTGGATCTGGTTTGGGTGTTCAGAATCCCGCCAACCTGCGGATCATGCGCGAGCAGTTACCTGATGCCACCATGATTGTCGATGCGGGTGTGGGAACGGCGAGTGATGCGGCGATCGCGATGGAACTCGGGGCTGATGGTGTGTTGATGAACACCGCGATCGCAGAAGCTACCGATCCGGCGAAGATGGCCACGGCGATGAAACTCGCGATCGAGGCCGGGAGACTGGCGTATGTTGCGGGTCGTATGCCGAAGCGCTTGTATGCGAGCGCGTCCAGTCCGTTGACGGGCGTGATCCGGTAGGTAGATGTAGACAGGATTTACAAGATTTTTCAGGATTGACAAGATAATCCTGTCTAACCACTGCCTGGCAGCACAAGCTCGATTGATTGCTGTTCGCGCATTACCCTATCGCCAAGCTCGGTCGTTGATATCGTCGGGTACGCGCCAGGCTTCACTTTCAAACACCGCGCTTCAATCAATGCATCTATATAACCCTCGAGTTCATCCTGCGCCATATCCCGCAACAGTCCATAAGTCGACAGCTCATTAAGCTTTGCCGTCAGGACTTGCTTCGCAACCGAGCCTCGCAAGGTCGAGATCAGCATCTTCTTCCCGAAGCGACCATTCATCCGTTTCGCGCAGGCAAGTATTTTCCGCACGCGCAGTAGTTCTTCGGTTGTCAGTGGACGCGGAGAGGAATCACCGCGCTCAGCCGGTATTTCCGTCAGACTCGTCCTGGGCTTGCAGTTGCCACACGTTCCGCACAGCCGCTCGCTCTTGCGATCGCCGAAGTAGTTGAGGATGTGCGCGCGGTAACAACGATCCGTGTAACAGAAATCGATTATGGCGCGAAGCTTCCGTCGCTCAAGCTCGCCACGACGCGACAGCTCATCGGGATTGATATTCAACTTCGCGGCCGGTGCGCTATCGAGCATGATGATGCTGCGACCCTGTTGTGCGCCACGCCCACCGCGATTCAGTGCGGCCGCCGTGCGTTGAATGTGCCCGGCGCGTTCGAGTACATACAGCGCTGACTGCACCGCCATCTCGTTGCTTTCACCAACTCGCCGCGCGATCTCGTGTGTCGAGAGCTCGATTTTTCTCAGCTCAGTGCCGGCCAGCGCGTCGTAAACCTGTTTGATGATGCTGATGTCCGGATACGAGCCTTCGATGAAGAAGTCGTGCGTGTTTTTGTCGGCGTAGTTGAAGAGCAGCACACACGTTGACGGTAATCCATCGCGACCCGCGCGCCCGATCTCCTGGTAGTAGGCTTCGATCGAGCCCGGGAGCTGGTAATGGACCACGAAACGAATGTCAGGCTTATCGATCCCCATTCCGAACGCGTTGGTGGCGACGATCATCTGCGTGCGGCCGCTCATGAAGTCGTCCTGCGCACGAACGCGCAGCGAGTCGCTCATGCCTGCGTGATATTCCGACACTTTGAGGTCAAGTGCTTTTAGTTTCGCACCGACCTGTTCGACGGCTTTTCGTGTCGAAGCATAAATGATTCCTGACCCGTTGATCTGCCGCGCAAGATTGCGAATGCTGGCAATCTTTTGGCGTTCACGCTCGGTATGGACCACCTCGATCGAAAGGTTTGGGCGGTCGAAACCGCTGACAAACGTTTGCGGGCGATCGAGTCCGAGTTGCTGAATGATGTCAGAGCGGACGTACGGCGTTGCAGTGGCTGTGAGCGCCAGTGTCTGAACTTTGTTAAGCGACCTGATCACGCCGCGCAGGCGCAGGTAGTCAGGGCGAAAGTCGTGACCCCACGTCGAGATGCAATGAGCTTCGTCGACGGCAAAGAGCGAGATGGGAATCTGTTGCAATGCCGCATTGAAGCGACTGCTGCGAAAGCGCTCGGGTGCGATGTAGACGAGTTTGTGTTCGCGGCGGCGCAGCGCGTCGATGCGTGCGCGTTGTTCCGGCTCGGAGATCGAGCTGTTAATAAAGGTGGCAGGCAGTCCACGCGCTTGCAGTGCGTCGACTTGATCCTTCATCAGCGCAATCAACGGCGAAACGACGAGCGTGACTCCGTCGAGGATCATCGCCGGCAGTTGATAGCAGAGAGACTTGCCGCTGCCGGTCGGCATCACGACGACGGCATCTTTACCTTCGAGGATCGAGCCGATCACTTCGCGTTGGCCTTCGCGAAAGTCTTCGAAGCCGAAGTGCTGGCGGAGCGAAGCGACTGCGTCCGTGAGCGAGTGCATGCGTGCGAGTCTATACCACGGATCTCAGGGATCGGTGCAAATCCGTAGCAAAAAATTCGTATTTCTCGGGTTGGGCGGGCCGGGAGCGAAGTCTAAAGCGTTATTGTGCGTGTCTGTACAGCCGGCGGCAGCACGCAGAATCGCGTTTGTGTTGCTCGGTGTGGGCGCAGGTGCAGAGCCTTTGAAACAGTTGGCAGTGCTGCCATAGCCGACGAGATCGATTATGTTCGGATTGTTTGGGCATGCACCTGTTAGTGCCGTGGTGGATTTGATTAACACCACTTTCCCGGAGCCGGCAGCCATAGCAATCGTGCCGGTCGCGTCAGGTGCTGTTAACAAAACGCCGTTACTGCCGCCGGAGCTTTCCTGGATCAGGTAATACTGTCCTGGCCCAAGTGTGAATGAACTTAGCGGTGTGACTGACCACGTCGAGGCGGTCGCGCTCGCATATTGTACCGACCAGCCGCTGAGATTAACGGTTGAATTACCTGCATTGAAGATCTCGATAAAGTCGTTCCGAAATGGTGCCCCGGAGTTTCCGCCACCACCGAACACCTGGCTGATAACGATCCGCGGCGATGAATCAGGTGTTGGTGTCGGTGTTGGAGTGGGAGTAGGTGTTGGTGAAGGACTCGGTGACGGTGTCGGAGTAGGCGTTGGTGTTGGCGTTCCGCCTATGAGAACCAGTGATGTCGAATTGCTTTGAACCCCATCTGCTGAAACGACGAGTGTTGAGGTTCCCGCACCACGCAACTCGGCAGGCATGAGAACGTGAATCTCGTCCATTCCCGGCAAACTCGACGGCACGACAGTCTCCACGATCACGGGCTTGCCATTGATCGTCACGGATACGTTGTTTGCGTGCGCGGCTCCAGTTACAAAGATCGACAATCGCAACTCACCTTTTGCAGGATCAAAAGGCCCGGGCGTCAACGTGTCAGAATTCAAAATGATCGCCTCACCATCTTTATTGAACACACCGGGCGCTGTTGCCGAAATGATCGCTTCAGCTTTCGACTGCAACCCGTCGGCATTCGTGACTAAAAATTGCGCTGACCCCGCGACTAACCCGCTCGGAACCACAAAAACAACCTCTCCCGGAGAGGCATAAAAGACTTGCGCCGCCTGGCCATTGACCGTCACCGTAGTTCCGAGTGCATTCCCGCGAATGCTCGCAATACTACCCGGTGCGATGTTTGCCAACTGTGGCGCGGCCGCATTCACGACAGTCGCTGATCCAACCGGTCGCGGCGCGATCGAGGCGACATAGATCTCGGTGTTGTTTCTAAGATCATCATCACTCACTGGCCCTGAAAGTATGCGCGGAAAACTGAACGCCACCACACTTCCATCGAAACTGAGCGACGAAACGACCTCAGCAGTCGCGCCTGCCGGTGCGTTCGTGATCTGCTGCACAACACCCGTCGGCAGGTCGAGCACGTAAAGCTCAACACCACCATCACTCGCATTTACGACACGTCTTCGCGTCGCAAAAGCCACGCGCCGCCCATCGCCACTAATCGTCGGCTGCAACTCCACATCGACAGCCCTCGATCCCAAATTAGTCAACTGCCGAATCGACTCATCACGCCCATCGAACATAAACACCTGCGTCTGATTGAGGCCAGTCGACGCCGAATAGACCACCCGCATCCCGTCGTTGCTAACCGCCCGACCTTCACTGATCGACAAGTCCACGACACCGCTCGCCAGAACTCGACTCTCGAAAGTCCGAGTATCAATCCGTACAAGATCCGCGTGATCCGCGGTTAAATTCTTTCTCTTGTAATACAGGCGCGTCCCATCACCACTAATCTTCGGACTCACACCACGTCCCAACCCCGTAAATTTCCGGTCCAACGTGTCATAAACAACGATCTCTCCCTCCGCCACAAACGCCACGATTCGACCATCACTCGAGATAGACGGCTGAAAATTCCCATCAGTAGTTTCAGTCAACTGATCGAGCTTCACACCATCAAACAGATAGATCTCCGAATTCCGATCGGCATTTCGCCCGACGAGATCCTCTCTCGACGCAAACACGATCGTCCTTCCGTCACCGGATATCGCCGGACAAACGGCGCGTGTCCTGGCAAGCTCGATAAACGATGGATCAGCACGAAACAACCGAAACGAAGCACTTCCGCCCGTATTCGCGAGATCGGCAGACGATTCAAAGACAATCGTGCGGCCGTCGTCGCTGATTGTCGGATTGAGATTGAGCACGTGTTCAGGCGTGTTGGTCAGTCGCGCTACCGTCGCAAACGAGTAGGCAGACTGCGATCCAACGCTACACATGACGACGAAAGTACAAACGGTTATGAGGAAACAGACTGTGAGACGAAGCATCGTGAGGTTGCTCCTTACTTAAATTTAGCTGCGCATTCTACACATCAGCAAAAAAATTTCAAGCAGAATCTATCAGTGGTATGCTCACGGGCGAGAAAATCAAATGAGAATACTCGTGAGTGGTTCACATGGACTCGTCGGCAAAGCGCTGATTCGCTCGCTTACCGCCGATGGTCACGACATTGTTCGTCTTGTACGCAATAAGCCCGCGGGCGCCGCGGAGATTGAGTGGCATCCGAATGAGGGACGCATCGATGCTTCGGCACTCGAAGGCCTCGACGTGGTGGTCCATCTTGCCGGTGAAAGCATCGCCAGCGGTCGTTGGTCCGACGAGAAGAAACGCGCGATTCGCGACAGCCGCGTCAAAGGGACGACGTTGTTGAGCGACGCGCTCGCGCGACTATCGCGCCCGCCGTCACTGTTTGTGAGCGCGTCAGCGATTGGTTACTACGGCAATCGTGGTGATGAGATATTGACTGAAACGAGCGCGCCGGGAAGCGATTTTTTGTCGAGTGTGTGCGTCGAGTGGGAGCAGGCGACGAAGGCGGCGGTGGAGAAGGGAATCAGGACCGTGCACGCGCGCTTCGGGGTCATTCTCGATGCGAATGACGGGGCGCTGGCGAAGATGCTGACGCCTTTCCGGATGGGGATTGGTGGGCGCCTCGGTCATGGAAAGCAGTGGATGAGTTGGATAGCGATTGAAGATGTGATTAATGGGTTGAGGTTTTTAATCTCGGATGGGTCGATCAGTGGACCGGTGAATTTTGTGGCGCCGAATGCGGTGACGAATGCCGAGTTTACGAAGACGCTTGGACGCGTGCTGTCGAAGCCGACGCTGTTTCCGGTGCCGGCATTTGGCGCGCGGCTGGCGTTTGGGGAGATGGCGGATGCGTTGTTGTTATCGAGCCAGAGGGTTGAGCCAAAGGTGATGAAGGAAAAGGGGTTTGTTTTTCGATGGGTAATCCTGGAAGACGCATTGAGGCATCTGCTCGCGCGGAGGTAAGAGTATTTTAGACAGGATTACCGGATTTACAGGATTCACAAGATATGAAACTCGTAATTCTACTGGCCTTCGCTTTACTCACCACCACTCATCAACCGCAGACGGCCGACATGATCCTCCACAACGGCGTGATCTGGACCGTCGACGAGCGGAACCCAACCGCTGAAGCAGTCGCGATTAAAGACGGTAAATTTCTTGTCGTAGGATCAAACAGCGCTGCTCTCAAACTCCGTGGTTCAAACACGCGCGTCATCGATCTCAAAGGCGCCTTCGTCGTCCCTGGCTTCAACGACAATCACGTTCACTTCGCCTCGGCCGCCCAATTTCTCGAGTTCAACATCATGCGTGCGTCGACGCAGGACCAATTCGTCACGCGCGTTAAAGAGGTCATCGGCCGCCTGCCCAAAGGAGAGTGGGTCGTCGGTGGCTTCTGGGGCGCGTACGACGAGTGGGCTGCGGGCAGCGCCGGCAATCAACGCCGCGAACCATTCGCCCCGGACATGTCACTCGTGAACGACATCACAACCGATTATCCGATGTTCATTCGCAAATTCGACGACAGCCAGTTTGCCGCGAATCAAGCCGCATTTCGCGCACTGAAATTGGATCTCAACAACCCGCAAGCGCCGGATGTTGAATTCCTGAAAGACAGCGCGGGCCGCATCAACGGTCACATGCGCGGCAAAGGCGTGACGCGTCTTTTCAACACCGTAATCCCTCGTAACTTTTCGCGCGAACGTCGCGTGCAACAGACGAGGAACGCCCTCGCGGAGATTCGCAAGTACGGCGTCACGAACGTCAGCGACATGTCTGACGATATGCAGTTGGACATTTACCGCGAGCTACATCGCAAAGGTGAGCTCACCGTTCGCATTCATTTCCGCCCTGGCCTCGATCGTTGGAAAGAGTTTGCGGATCAAGGCGTGCGCGTCGGCTCGGGTGACGAGTGGATCCGGCTCGGCGCACTCAAGGGCCATATCGACGGCATCATGGGCACGAGCACCGCGCGTTTCTTCGAACCGTATTCACACGATGCGAACAATCGTGGTCGCTGGCGCCCGCTGATGGTGAACGACAAGGGCGAGTTTGTCGAAGGTAAGTTTCTCAAGTACATGCTCGATGCCGATCGCGCCGGTCTGCAAATAACTGTGCACGCCATCGGCGACGAAGCCAACAACGTCTTGCTCAATTATCTCGACGAGCTCAACAAGCAAAACGGCAAACGCGATCGACGCTTCCGACTGGTCCATGCCCAGGTGCTCGCTCCAAACGACTTCAAACGCCTGGGCCAACTGGGCGTCGTGGCGGAAGTGCAACCGTTTCACTTGAGCGACGACATGCGTTGGATGGAAGAGCGCATCGGCTTCGAGCGGACCAAAGGCGCGTATGCGTTCAAGAGTATTCAGGGGAGCGGCGCGGTTCTGAGTTTTGGTACTGATTGGCCGGGAACGTCAGCGTCCGAATATCCGATTAACCCGATGCTCGGCTTGTATGCCGCGGTAACGAGACAAACAATCACGGGCCAACCCGCAGCCGGATGGTTTCCGAATGAAAGGATATCGATCGAAGAAGCGATCCGCGCGTATACCTACGGCACTGCGTACGCGGATTTTGAAGAGAAGATTAAGG
>DASTTS010000299.1:0-5340 GCA_035760085.1 Pyrinomonadaceae bacterium | reverse complement strand
TTTTCGATTCCATAAGTTTCGAGCGTTTGCTCGATTGCCGTGGTCAATTGGCGGTCTCCTGCCTCAAAAATAAAACGTGAACGATATGAATGCTTTTAGCTGAAACACAGATGTACATTTTCCGAATCGAGTTGCGGAGTTGTTGTTTGGGTGGAACGCTTTAGCCGCGCAATGTAACAGAAAACGGCCTTTGCGGTCTATAACTTTTTTGTTTCAATAAATGCCCCAATCTGCTTCAAAACATTAGGGTTCTAAGGACCAATACCATCAATAACACCGAAAACTTCCAATCCACCCTTGACACCGTTTCTTCCGCGATTATAATCACAGTTTTTTACGCGACGCCTTCAATGCCGTACGACTGTTTTCCTAGAGTCGTTAAGCACGCCAAAATACTTCGCACCAAACACCGCGCCGGGGCGAAGAGCACCCCCAACACTCCCTTAATCTTTCTTCAGGAGAGAAAATGAACCCTAAGACTGTCTTGAAATATGCTGCCGACCAGGGCGCCAAATTCGTTTCTGTTCGTTTCACGGATTTGCCCGGCTCCTGGCAACACCTTACCTTCCCCATTGGCGAACTGGGCGAAGACCAGTTCGAAGATGGATTCGGCTTCGATGCGTCTTCAATTCGTGGATGGGCTGCCATTCACGAGTCAGACATGTTGCTCGTCCCCGATGCCACCCGCTTCTGGATGGATCCATTTTCGGAACAGCCGACGCTCTGCTTGATTGGTAGTGCCGTCGATCCGATAACGAAGGAAGGATACGCCTTCGATCCACGTTCAGTTGCACAACGCGCCGAGAGTTATCTGAAATTTACGGGTCTCGCGGACACTGCTTACTTCGGTCCCGAAGCCGAGTTCTTTGTGTTTGATTCGGTGAAGTTTCACAACGACCAGCACTCAGCCGGATTCTCGCTCGACTCAGACGAAGCCCACTGGAACAGCGGTCGCGATGCCAACGAGTTTGCCGGATCGAATCTCGGCTATCGCATTCGTCCCAAGGAAGGCTACGTACCCTGCGCGCCGATCGATTCGCTGATTGATTTGCGATCCGAAATCTCGCTTACGTTGGGCAAGTGTGGCGTCACTGTCGAGTGTCATCACCACGAAGTTGCCACCGCCGGACAATGTGAGATCGATTTTCGCTATTCAACGTTGTTAGGTACGGCCGATAATCTTCAAATATTTAAATATGTAGTTCGTAATACTGCACACCAGTTTGGAAAGACCGCGACGTTCATGCCGAAGCCACTGTATGGCGATAACGGATCGGGAATGCACTGTCACCAGTCGCTGTGGAAGAGTGAGAAGCCGCTCTTTGCCGGCGACGGTTATGCAGGACTTTCTGACACCGCGCGCTATTACATTGGTGGGTTGTTGAAGCACGCAGCGGCCGTCGTGGCGTTTGCGGCGCCGACAACGAACAGCTACAAACGTCTCGTGCCGGGCTTTGAAGCTCCGGTGAATCTCGCGTACTCCGCGCGTAATCGTTCGGCTGCGATTCGTATTCCGATGTTCTCGACGAATCCGAAGTTGAAGCGGTTGGAGTTTCGTCCGCCCGATCCGTCGTGCAATGCGTATCTCGCGTTTGCGGCGATGTTGCTGGCGGGACTTGATGGCGTTCAGAACCGGATCGATCCGGGTGATCCGCTCGAGAAGGACATCTACGATCTTTCACCGGAAGAGTTGAAGGACGTGCCAACCTTGCCGGGCTCGCTCGATGATTCGCTCAAGGCGCTCGAGGCCGATCACGACTTCCTTTTGAAGGGCGACGTGTTCAGCCCGCAATTAATTGAGCGCTGGATCACCTACAAGCGCGATCGCGAGATCACGCCGCTGCGCATGCGCCCGCATCCACTGGAGTTCTCGTTGTATTACGACATTTAGGGAATTTGATCTTCGTGACAACTGTAGGGGTGGCCCTCCGTGGCCACCCCAGGTTGATGGTCACGCCGGGGGTGGCCACGGAGGGCCACCCCTACAGTTGTTGGTCACCTCCGCTACAATGGGCGCAGTGCCCAAAGCTGATACCAATCTCGAATTCCTACTCCGCGATCTGCCTGATCAGCATGGCGCGCGTCTCTTCATCGAGCGGCTCGCAAAAGATCAGGCGCGCGCTCACCAGACTCTCCTTAAACAACCAGCTCTGCTCGCTGACGTGCTCGCGCTCGCGGCGTGGAGTCCACTCCTCGCCACAACTCTCGAACAGAACCCTGAATACTTTTCGTGGCTGTCGCGCGAACGATCCGATCCGCGCGTCAGAACACGCGACGAGTTGAAAGAAGCACTGGCGCGCTTCGCACTCACAAACTCCTCGCTGAACCCGCAAGTCTTGCTCGCACGTTTTCGTCGCCGCGAGTTGTTGCGCACTTACCTCCACGACATCCGCCGCTCGCAAACACTCGTCGAAACGATGGAAGAGTTGTCGAACCTTGCCGACGCGATTCTCGACTACGCGCTCAGTCTCGCACGCCAGGATCTCGACAATCGCTACGGCCTGCCGCGCAGTGTCGACGACCGCGGCCGCACTGCCACCGCCGAGTTTTGCATCATCGCACTCGGCAAACTCGGTTCGATGGAGCTCAACTACGCTTCCGATATCGATCTCGTTTTTCTTTATTCACACGACGGCACGACAGCAGGCACGGGCGAGCGTGGCGAGGTCAGCAATCGCGAGTACTTCGTAAAGCTGTCGGAGACGATCGCGCGCATCGTGGGCCAATCGGGCGGCGAGGGCGCCGCGTATCGCGTCGATCTGCGTCTGCGCCCGCACGGCCGCGACGGTGCGCTTGCATGTTCGTTACAGGAAGCGGTGCGTTATTACATGAACACCGCCCAGGACTGGGAACGCCAGGCGCTGATCCGCTCGCGCGCCGCAGTCGGCTCGACGGAATTGTTCTCGCAGTTTAAGACTGGTGTCACTCCCGCGATCTTTCGACCAGACGTGTCTGTGAGCGGCGCGCTCGCGAGTGTTCGTCTGGCGAAACAAAAGATCGATCGCCAGGTCGAGAAGAAGAGTGGCTTCAACGTGAAACTCGGTCGCGGCGGGATTCGCGAAATCGAGTTCATCGCGCAGGCGCTACAGCTTGCGCACGGCGGACGTGACGACTGGTTGCGCGTTCCGCACACGCTCGTGAGTCTTGGCCGGCTCGCCGATCGCGGCTTCATCACACAGCCTGAGCGCAGCGAGTTGTCAGATGCTTATTACTTCCTGCGCTGCCTCGAACACCGGCTACAGATGGAGCACGGGTTGCAGACGCACACTGTTCCGGAAACCGGCGAAGCTCAGGACCTGGTCGCGCGCCGCATGGGACTTGCGAACGCGAGCGACTTCGCTTCCGCTTTGAAGACGCACACTACTCACGTGCGCAACACCTACGACCGCCTGTTTTCCGAGATCGAAGAACCATCCCAACCAAAGGATGCAACTCCTCCCGTGGTCATCGACAAAGACGCCGCACTCGCCACAGCCGCTGCCCGCATCCTGGCCTCGCATCTCACGGCAGACGCCGCCTTGCACAGAACCGAGCGCGGTAGCGCCGGGTCAACCGCACTGGCGCACCATCTAATCTTTTTAGCGCGTCAATCACTAAACCCGCATCGAGCGCTGCTCCAGCTCTCGCGCATCGCGGCTTCGCTTGAAAAACTCGACCAGCATCTTTCCATTTCCGAAGCGAATCTCGAAGCCCTGGTCCAACTCTGCGGCTCATCCGACTCCTTCGCGGAAATGATCGCCGCCAATCCCACCCTGATCACTTATCTCGGCGCGGCAGCTACAACATCGCTGCGTCGCGATTACCGCGCGATCCTGCGTTCAGCAATCGACGCGGAGCGCACGTTCCCCGCCGAGATGGCCGCGTTCCGCTTGCAGTGGGCCGCGCTAAATGTCGAGATCGGCGCGTTGGACGTTGCGAACGAGCTCTCGATCTTTGAAGCGAACCGCTTACAAACGGACCTTGCGGTCGCGAGTATGAACGTCGCGTATCTGATCGCACGTCGCGAGATGGCGCGTCGTTACGGTTCGTTCAGTGGTGGACCACGCGTCGCCTTTTACGGTCTCGGACGTCTGGGCAGTGGCGGCGTCGATTACGGCTCAGATCTCGACATCCTCATCACCTACGACTCACTCGTGCCCTCGCCAATCAAGTCGTTGACGCAGGACGAAACCTATTCGCGGCTCGTCGAGTTCATGATCGCGGCGCTTTCGAGTATCACGCGGGAAGGTTACCTGTATCGCGTCGACATGCGTCTGCGACCACACGGCAAGAATGGACCACTGGTCACGAGCTCCGAAGGTTTTCTTGATTATCTGAAACTGGAGAGTGCGCCGTGGGAGTGGCTGGCGTATGTGAAACTGCGATGTGTGGGTGGCGATCAGGAAATGGGAAAGATGATCGAAACACACGCGCGCCATCGCATACATGCGAACGCCGCGCGGCTTGATCCCGGAGAGTTAAAGACTGTGACGCGACATGTGCGTGAGCGACTGGAGAAAGAGAGGGGAACTCGCGGGCGGAAATTAGGGACTGACGTCAAGTATGGACCAGGCGGGATGTTGGATGTTTATTTCGCGTCGAGATATTTGCAATTGAGAGATGAGGTAATGGATGAGGGTGACGACCGATCGACGGCGTTCACGCTTGAAAGATTGCGGGAAGAAGGGTCGTTGAGTGAGGAAGATTTTGTCGTATTGAGTAGTGGTTACAGTCTGTTGAGATCGATCGATCACAATTTGAGATTGATCGTTGGACGATCGACACGCTTACCCGATCCGAATCACCCGACGGCGCGCGATGTCGCTTTGCGGGCGGGATTTGAGTCGGTTGATGATTTGCTACAAACGCTAACCGATCAAATGCAAGCAATCAGGGCGTCTTATTCCCGGATCTTAAGTTAGACAGGATTTCAGGATTTACAGAATTTGCAGAATAAATCATGTCAATTATGCAAATCCTGTCATCCTGTCTAACTCATCCTCAAACCAGCAGCGCGTGCACCAGCGATGTGACGCCTTCCGCTCCTCGATCGAGTAGTCAGCAGACGCCGGCAGTCGCTTCACCACCTCGCGCTCCTCATCGCTCAGCTCTTCCCACGATTTGACCCCCGGTTGGTCACATCTCAGACATTTATTGTTAACACTCATAATATATATTTACTACCAAAGCAGTCCTCGTGTAACTTAGCATTGGTGCACCCCAGGAGCGTTGGGAAACCAAATTGTCACCTGCGCGCATCAACGTCTCGGAGAACGAACGGTTAACGGAGATTAAATGTTTCGAATCAAGGCTTCCTACGCGGATCAACTGGAACTTAGGACCACGGTGGAACGGGCCCGC